>JALHMH010000008.1 GCA_022844165.1 Lysobacterales bacterium | reverse complement strand
GGCGCGGGGCGCGGGGCGCGGGGCGCGGGGCGCGGGGCACGGAGCACGGAGCACGGGGCACGGGGCACGGGGCACGAGACGGAGTACCGAAATGGCCGGAGTTGCCGATCAACCTGTTGCAACAGATGCCAATCAAACGTCGGCCACTCTCGCCCATCGCCTCGGCCTGCTCCGCGGCCGTGATGTGCGCCCTGCCCCACCCGATTCCGACATCGCCCAACGTATTGCACGACTGAAACTGCTGGCAAACGAAGCTCGCCCCAGCGCGCCACGGGGCGATGGCCGATTGCCCGGCGAGACGATTGCCCCGGGCCTGGTGCTCATCGAGCGCAAACTTGGCCAGTTGCATGCACTCAAGCTTCGTCTCGATCTACCCGAAAATCTGAAACCCGATTGGCACGCAGACGACGAGGTGCCCCGCGAAAGGCTGCTGTTCTTCGACACCGAGACCAGCGGCTTGAATGGCGGTGCCGGGTTGAAAGTCTTCATGCTCGGGGTGCTGCGCTGGTGCGATGGTTGGACGCTCAAGCAATTCATCCTGAGCGATCCCGATGGCGAATGCGCGCTGGTCAGGGCATGGCTGGCCGAATGCGCGGATCGACCGGTGCTGGTCAGCTACAACGGCAAGCGTTTCGACGTTCCTGCGCTCGCCACGCTTGAGCGCCTGCACGGCGAGAACAGCGGCGCTGCCGGCTTCGTGCACTGGGACTTGCTCTATCCCGTCCGCCGCCGCTTTCGCAAAGTCTGGCCGAACTGCCGCCTGCAAACCGTCGAGCGATTGCTGCTCAATAAACACCGCGTCGACGATCTGCCAGGCAGCGAGGCGCCACGCGCCTGGCGCGACTTTCTGCGCTTCGGGCATACACATGCGCTGTTGGAAATTGCCCGCCACAATCGCAGCGATCTTGAATCGCTGCTGGCATTGCTGCGCGCCATCGGCTGCCAGTGACTCATCCACAGTCAGAGAACTGAGAATGAGCGCCGGCAAAGCACGTCACAGAGGTGAAAACGTGTCGCCGAGCCGGGATCAGTTGCACGCGGATAAATGAGATCTTGCGAGAACCGGGCTTGGCCGCTCGCCACAGAATCTCGAATGCCGCGACGACTGACCGTCCGAGGATGAAAAAATGTGTGCGCATCCGAACACGATTCCGATACCGAAGATCGCTTTTCAGCCTTCGGAACCCTCTTTGTCTTTGGCACATTCCGTGCATTCCGTCGAATTCCCCATGCATGGCACGAACCAATGCACGCTCTGACTTTGATCCCAAATGCCATTCGCGAGTGGACCCGCCATCCCTGGTTGAGCGCGCTTGCACTGCTACCGCTGGCTGTGGCGATCGCTGCTTTGACAGCCCTTTTTTCGGTGGTCAACCTCGGCTTGTTGCGGCCGCTGCCGGGTATCGCGGCCGCCACTGAGTTAGTGGAGATTGGCCGACCCGGTGGCGGCTTCAGCTCGCTGTCGTATCCAGATTTTCGCGACATCGCCGCCCAGTCTCAGACACTGCGCGATGTGTTCGGCTGGAGCATGGCGCCGCTGACCGTGCGAGCGGAAGGCGCGCCAAATGCTGGAAACAGCTTTGGATTTCTGGTCAGCGACAGCTACTTCGCGGCGCTGGGTGTACGCGCGCAGTTGGGCCGCATGCTTCTGCCCGCCGATCTGACTCAGGACGGCGGCACACCTGCAGCCGTGCTATCTCACGGCGCATGGCAACGCTTGTATGCCGGCGATGCCGATGTCGTTGGCCGCACCCTGACAATCAACGGCAGTGCTTTCAACATCGTCGGTGTCACGGCGCCGGAGTTTCGCGGCCACATGGCGGGACTTGCTCCGGAGTTCTTTTTACCGCTCACGCGCCGCGCGTTGATCCGCCCAAGCACAGAAAACCTGGTCGATAACCGCCTGGCGGAGTGGTTGATGATGGGCGCACGTTTGGCTGAAGGTAGAACTTTAGCCGAGACGCATGCCGAACTTGCGATCATCGGCGAACGCCTGACGACCGTTCGCCGTGAGCTGGGCGAAGACGAACGTTCTCCACTTCGCCTGACGGCCGTCTCGCTGCGTCCACTGCCCGCAGCGGCGATGCGCGGCCTGTTGGTTTTTGCCGGCGTGCTCGGCCTGCTGGTCGGCACATTGTTGTTGGTCGCCTGCATCAATGTCGCAGGATTGAGTTTGGCCCGTGCTGAGGAACGGCGGGCCGAATTGGCTTTACGTTTGTCGTTGGGCGCCTCCCGCTGGCATCTGACGTCGATGATGCTGAGCGAAGCGTTCCTGCTGGCTTTAGTGGCTACTGCACTGGGCGTTGCCCTGTCCTGGTCAGGGCTTCGACTCCTCGTAGCGATTCCGCTACCGATCCCACTACCGTTGCACTTCGACATGACACCAGACCGAAATGTGCTCGGTTTCGCATTTTTTCTGGCGCTGGCGACGGCGACCGCCTGCGGCCTCATTCCAGCGTGGCGAGCCGCGCATAGTCGTATTGCGGGTGAACTACAGCGATTCCGCAGCCAACGTTCGCAACAGGTTCTGTCGGTCCTGCAGGTGGCGGCCACACTGATCTTGATCGTCGGCGGCGGCGCGCTCCTTAGCGCAACCAAACAGACCGAGGCGATCGACCCTGGCATCCGGATCGATGGGGTTCTGACGGTCGCATTCGACCTCGCCACCAGCGGTTATTCCAGTGAACGCGCCGGACCAGCGGCCGAACAACTATTGCAAGCTGCACGAGGCCTGCCGGGCGTGACCGAGGGCGCCCTGGCAGCGGTGGTCCCTCTCACACTCTCCAGCATGTCGCTCGGCAATATCGAAGGCGAAGGTCTGCCCCCCGATGGGATTTATCCGGATGCGAATGTGGTCTCGCCGGGATTCACCCGCGTGCTCGATATTCCGCTGCGCGGGCGCGACTTCGACAGCAACGATGTTGCAGGAAAGCCACTGGTCGCCATCATCAATCGTCATCTGGCCGGGCAACTTTTTGGCGACGACGATGCTCTCGGCCGTCGGTTCAGCTATGGCGAAACAGGCGAACGCCGCGATCTGACAGTCGTCGGCGTCATCGAAGACAGCCGTTACGCATCGTTGGGCGAGGAGCAGCGTGGCTTTCTGTTGTTGCCGTTGGCCCAGTATCCGATGAATGGCCTGAATCTGTTGCTGCGCAGCGACTTACAACCAGCACAAGCTGCCGCCGCCCTGGCCACGGCCGTCGAACGAATCGACACGAACCTGCCGCCGCCACAGGTATTTGCCCTTGCCGAGCAAGCGGCGGTGGCACTGTTTCCGCAGCGGATCGCCAGTGTTGTGGTCGCCGGCCTGAGCGGCATCGGCCTGCTGCTGGTATCGCTTGGACTTTACGGTCTGTTGAGTCAATTCGTTTATTCAAGGTTGCGCGAGTTTGGTGTGCGTCAGGCACTGGGCGCAGAGCCGGGGCAAATCGCACGCGAGGTTCGCCGTCGCGGGCTGCGCCTGGTCGGAATTGGCGTCCTCTTGGCGCTGCCGCTGGCGCTACTTGTACTGCAATTGGTGGCCAACCTGTTCGTTGGCGCCAAGGCCATCGACGTTCCGCTGCTGTTGGGCTCCGTCGGCCTGTTGTCGGCCATTGCAATCGTCGCCTGCGTGATTCCCGCCGGGAGGGCCGCACGAATCGCTCCGTCGGTCGCGCTGAGACAGAATTGACCTTCGATCCCGTCGCACCAGCGTCCTTGACGGAGACTCCTCTCGACAAATGAGTCAAATTTTCTACGAAGCGGCTTTGGCTTTTGAAGCCCCCTTAAATTAAGGGGGCGATTGAGCGCGCAGCGCTCGATGGGGGTTGTGGCAAGCACGCTGTCTGGCGAAGCCAGCAATGCTCGTCGGTCTGAGGCGAAGCCTCGTTGGCGTCCTTGACGGAGCCGGATCTGTACTTTTGAGTCAAATTTTCTGCGGAGCGGCTTTGGCTTTTGCAGCACCTTGAGTCATGGGGGTGAGACTCGTCGCAGACACGCCGCAGGCGTGTGCCGAGTCGAACGCCCACCCGCTACGCTCGATCTGCGGCTTGTCCTCTTCGTTCGCATAGAGCGTCCCAGTTCGGGAGATGCGCATTTCTGGTAGATCCTGAGCGATCATCGCCAGAGCTTCGACCTTCGCCCATCAATCTGGTAATGACGAATACGCCTGCACCCACAGCGGCCTGGACGCACAACGATGCTCTGGTGCAGGACTGGTCGGCTATGCCGTCATCGGCCGGCCAATGGTCGGCGGGTCAGAAGGTGGGACCTTTTGTGCTCCGGCGTCGGCTCGGTCAAGGCGGCATGGGACTGGTATGGCTGGCCGAGCAGCAGCATCCCTTTGTCCGCGAAGTGGCGATCAAGGTCATGCTGGATGCCTTGCAGGAGCCGCTTGCCGAGGCCTTTTTCCAGATCGAGCGCCAGGCTTTGGCGCGACTGAGCCATCGCGCTGTGGCGCAGATCTACGATGCCGGGCGACTGCCCGATGGCTCGCTGTTCTTTGCGATGGAGTACGTCCCCGGCGAGCCCTTGCATCTTTTCCTGCGCCAGCACAAAGCCAGTCCAGAACTGCTTGCACGGCTGCTGATCGAAGTTTGCCATGGCATCGCGCACGCCCATCAGCGCGGCCTGATTCACCGCGACATCAAACCCCGCAATATTGTGGTGCACCTGGCTGATGGCGTGCCGCAGCCCAAGATCATCGACTTCGGCATCGCCATCGGCACCGAGAAGATCCGCCAGCCCGGCACGCGCACGTCACGCGTTGCCGGCACCGATGCCTATATGTCGCCGGAACAGAAACGTCCTGGCCCGGAAGGCATCGACGTGCGCAGTGATGTCTATGCGCTCGGCGCGGTGCTTGCGGAGTGCCTCTATCAGTTGGTCGGGTTGACGATGGTCGCCGAGCAATGCACCTCTACCTACTGGCGCGGCGAATTGGCTGGCAGTCTGGCGCTGCGTTTTGACACGAGCCGTACGCGGCAACTGGCGCAGTTGCCACCGGAGTTGCGCGCAATCGCGCTTAAGGCCATGGCCGAGGCACGCGAGGCGCGTTACGACTCGGCGGCGGCGATGGCCGAGGATTTGCAGCGCTGGCTGGCACGCGAACCGGTGCAGGCGATGGGCGGTGGCAAGCTTTACACACTGCGTTGCTTCTTGCGCCGCAACGCGTTAGCCAGCGTCGCCGGCGGTGCGGTCTTGTTGGCGCTGCTGGTGGGTATGGTGCTGGCGTTGTATGGCATGGAAGAGGCGCGCGCCGGTCGCGATGCCGCCGAGGTCGCCCAGCGTCTGGCCGAGCAACGACGCCAGGACGCCGAGAGACTGGTGCAGTTCATGCTTGGCGATCTGCATGATCGGTTGCGCCCCATTGGCCGCCTCGATCTGCTGGATGCTGTCGGCCAGGAAGCCCTGGCGTACTTGGCGAAGGAGCCGATCGACGGCAACGAGGAGTCTGCCGTGCGCCGCGCACGCGCTTACCGGACGATTGCCGGCGTACAACTGCCGCGCAATCAGTTTGAGGCAGCGGAGCAAAGCTTGCGCCTGGCCGCGGAACAGTTGCGGCCCTGGGCCTTGTCGAGCCGCGATCCTCAGACCCATTCGGTGGCCAGCGATGTGGCGTTTCGCCTCGGTCGCATCAGCCGCCAACGGCAAGACCTCGATGCAACCGAGGCTCACTGGCAGCAGCATCTGTGGCACGCGCGTCAGGTGATCGCCTACTCGGATGCTCCGGAAGATGGCGAACGTCAACTCGCCAATGCTCTGCTGAACCTGGGGACGCTCGAGACCCAGCACGGCCGCCATCGCTGGGAGCGGGCGCTGGCGTTTTTTGAGGAGTGCATCGCGATCAAGCAGCGTCTGGTGGAGGCCGGTTCCGAAGCTAACCGCATGGAACTGGCCAACGCCTGGTCATGGAAGGCGCTGGTGTATTCCGAGCTTGGCCGAAGTCACGCCGCCTGGGCCAGCCAGCAGAAGGCCCTGGAGACAATCAGCAACTTCGATGCGGGCGTGCACGGCAACGCCGCCAAACTCGTTTTCGAGGCAGAAATCCACTACCAGACGGCACTGCAGGCACTCGATCTCGGTCGACTGGCTCTGGCCAGGACACACATGCAGACGGCACTAGAACTTGCGCTTGACCGCCTGAAGATTGATGGCAGCAACGTGTCTGCAGAAAATCGGGTTGCGCGTGCTGCTCTGCATGCCGCGCGTATCGCAGAGGATGGTCCAGCCGCGTATGTGCCCTGGCGCGCACAGGTTGCCCAGTGTTTGAACCACGAGGAGTGCGCTGGCGTCGCTTTGCCGGAGCTGCAGGCCGTCGATCTGATGCTGCGCTGGCAAGGTGCGGCTGCCGGTAAGCCGTCAACGACGCAGTTGGAGCAAACGCTGAACGCCATCTACGCCATCGACCGGCCATCTATCGACCAACTACTGCGGGCAAGCGAACTGGCAGCCATTCTGCAGCAGATGGGCGTGCTGACCGAAGGCCGGCGCAGCGCACTGCGCGCCGCACTCGCGAAGATTCCAGAAGGACGCCGCGGCAGCCTGCGCTACTTGTTGCTACAGGAAGCCGTTCTAGGTCTGCTTGAACCAGCCAGTCCAACCCTGCTCCGTCTGCAAAAAGACATCGCAGCCATGCGGCAGGGTGATCGTGAAAGCCTCCCTGGCGACCGATCGTCGACGCCTGGATGAGCATGCCGGGATTTCTGCGATAGTAACCGCTCGGCGGCCCGCAGGGCCGATCCGAGTGCAAGCCGATCGCCTGCCCGTAGAGCGATGCAGCATTTCCCGCAGCCTCAAGGAGAACCCCAAATGACCGATCCCGATATCAAAGTTGATCTCAGCGCTGGCAGGGCTTCCGCACAGCCCCTGCACCTGCCCGAGGGCGGCGCTTTCACGATAAGTGCGAGCAATTTTGTCTTCGGCCTGCCGTCAAGCTCGCCACCCTCCGGGGCCGTTCAACTCACCGGGAAACCCATTGCGTTCAATCCCGATGGCAATGGCAAATTCACGATGACCCACTGGACCACCAGCCAGCTCAACCTGGACGCCGCAAAGCCCAACGGCAATCCGCAGAGCTACAATTTCTGGATCGGCATCAACGTGGAAGGCGGCGGATCCGCATGGTTCCCGGTGTACCGGGCATTCGCCGGGGACAATATGGGTGAGGATCTCGACGTCATCGTCGTCGGCGATCCGGAATAAGCCCGGCGCTCGACGTCAAACCGCGCGCCTCGGACCCGACCAGATGCCAATGTGTGTCGGTCACTGACACCCGATCCGCCAGCTCGTTGACGTTTTCGTATCCATTGCTGCGTTGCGCAGTGGAGATCGACAGACTGAGCGATGTGGCCGGTGCTTTGGGTTACGCAGGCGCGCGGGCTGTCGAGAAAGTTGTTGTTGCTTCTGTGCCGCAAATCTGTCCGCAGAGTTTTAGGTTTGCTATTGGCGGCTTGCAGAAGCCATGGCACGCCATCTGTGGGTAGGCTTGCGACTAGACGACACCGCAGGGTAGCCTTGTTGTCGTCTATTTTTAGTTAGGTACCAGTCGCCATGCCTCAAGAATACGCAAAGATTCTCTCGCACTTCTCGAATAGCGGCATTGTACAGATGCCTGGACGACATTTTCCCGGGATCGTAATGCAGGGAGACTCTCTGAGTTCTCTTCACCGACATCTGGTAAATGCTTTGGCGGACGCAAAACAGCGGCGTGACGAAGAGGCATACTTCACATTCTTTGAATTCGCGCAAACGCTCGAAGGTCAACTCCAGCACTACGAAGACGTGTTGAAACGCTTAGGTACGCGCATTCCGTATCCGGACTCAATCGCAACTCGATTAGTGGAGGACACATGGGACGAGTAGTCTGGGCTATCTACCTAACTAGGCGCCCCACCGGACGCCGGGTGGGCACTGCGGCGTCAACCAAACCTTGCCGGCCCGGCGCCGGTTAGCTTCGTTGTTAGACGTATGACCGAGTACAGGGTGAATTGTAAGGGAGTTCGGGATTTTTCTTCGTTTGTTACTGCATTGAATGACGGGCTGATCAAGCCTTGTGGTGGCAATTGGAAGGGTAGTCTTGACGCGCTTAATGACTGTCTTTCTTGGCCGGATCAAAAACCATACGTTCTGGTCTTATTGAACTCCGAACAAATGCCGGAGGTATTGGGTCATAGAGCCACGGTGCTTTGGTACAAGGATATGCTCGAGACATGCCATGAAAACAATCGGGAGAGTGTCGCAATCCACCTTTCCGAAGCTGAGGCCTGTCGAGGAGCAACACTCTGGCACATCGTATTGGAGATATTTGAGGACAATGCGGAGTACGTGTCGGTGCGTTTTGAACATACGTCTAACGAATAAGCTTAGATCGCACGCAGCCGCGATCTGAAGCGTTTGTTAGATGAGCCCCTGCGTGGCGTCTGTCGCGCCCAAGGAAATAGCTTTTGGAGGGTGTCGTCGCGACATCGGTCGAATTCGATGTCATGGGTGGCGGTATTGTCGCGGTTGGATGTTGCGGGATCGACGTGGGGCGATTTGCGCTGATTTGGCCTCTCGTTTCGTGGGCTGCTGCCATGTGCAGGTCTTGGCTCTCTGGCGCCGATCTCCAATGGCAGCGGTGGTGGCGAGTGGGGTTACATAGCCGAGTTCGCCGTTGATTGTGTTGCCAGGACATCGGCCGTGGTCGAGCGGTGGAGCCGTGTGCTGGTGATGGCCATGGCGGCGCCACAGCAGGCGCATCGGATGGCTGGTCGCGGTTTGATGGCTGCGCTGTGCGGTGGCACGAACGGCAACACCACGGAGAGCAGCGCGAGGAGGCGTTTGCGATTGGGATGCAGGAAGCCGAAGTTACGCGCGCGGCGAAAGCCTCTGGGCAACACATGCTGCAGGATCAGCATGAGAAACTGCGCACCGGGTAAGCTGCGCTCTTGGAGCGCACCGGTCTTGCCATTGCGGTAGCGAAAGCGCACGTGACCGTCCTCGCAAGCCAGGATGTCGTCTTCGCGGATGACGCCGTCCTTGCGAGCGATTGGGAAACAGCAAGCGCGGGTTGCGATGGATGCGCCAGAAGCTGCGCAGCCACTGCAAGGTGGCGTTCGGCAGCGGAACCAGTCGGTCCTTGAGGCCCTTAGCGTTGCGGATGTGACCCGAGAACGCGCCGCGTCGATATCGCCAATCTGCAAACACAGACCTTCGCCGAGCCGCAGACCCATGCTGTAGAGCGTAAAGAAAAACACCCGGTAGCTCAGCACGCGCGTGGCGGCGAAAATCCGCGACGCCTCAGCGACGCTGACAATGTTCGGCAGACGTTGCGACTTAGCAGGCTGTTGAGAAACAGCCTGCGGGCGCGAACCATGGATGGTTCGCACATGGGTCAAGCACGTAAGTGCTTGATCCATGCAGAGCGAGTCCGGACATGTGCCGGACTCGCGACTTGAGAAACGCACAGGAAGTGCGTTTCTCAACAACGTGTTAGGCGGCTTGATCAATCCCGGTGCTGTCCACGGTTGCTTCAGCACGTGCTGGGTAAAGAACTGCAAGCCGTAAAGATCGAGCTTAACCGTGCTCCAGGAATGCGAGCCGATCAGCTCGGTGAAGTAGTCGCGTAACTGCGGCTCGCTGAGCGCTTCGATGCGATACCCGAAATACGCCCCCGCACGCCGCACCGCACGCGAATAAGCTTCGATGGTTTTGGGCTGCAAACCCTTGAGTTTGAGGTGCTTCAGGTGGCACTGATACAGCGCATCAAAGCGCGCACGATCTTGTTCGTCGGACAAGCCTGTCATGGTAGTCATTCCTCACGGTTGAAGGCACAATCACTCCCCCGGTCCGCGAAGGAATGCCCGTGAAGATTACGCCGCAATCCTCATCCCGAAGACCACTTCTCCGCGTAGCGGCTTCGTTCAACAGTTCGCTCAAGCGGACCAATCAATCGCTTCGCGATTGATGTGGCCGCTTAGCTCCAGCGTTAGCGGGGCACACGAAGAGGAGTCAAAACGTGATTGAGGGAGAATGTAACTGCGGAGCTGTTGCGTACAAAGTAGATACCGAAATTTCGGACGTGTTCATCTGCCATTGTTCGATCTGTCGCAAATCGACCGGTAGCGGTGGAATCGCTGTGTCGATAGTCGGGCGCGACAAGTTCACTTGGATAAGAGGCCAAGACAAGATAACTTACTGGTCAAAGCCCAAGCATGATTGGCATTCATACTTTTGCAGTGTTTGTGGGTCAGCGCTTCCTGGAGAGAATGACGAAAGCAATATGTACATTCCTGTGGGCACCATTACTGTTGGCCAAGAAAAGCTAAAGGTGGCTCATCATATGTATGTTGACTCAAAAGCGTCTTGGGAAATAATCGGTGATTCTGGCGTGAAGCACCCTGAAGGCTTTGGAAGTGGCAACGCGAAAAAATCATGGTGGAAATTTTGGTAATCGCTAACAAGGCGATCAAGCTCGTTCCGCTTCGCTCCACTGGATAGTTTTTCTGTTGCGCTTTTAAATTCGCGGTGCTCATTGAGTGTAACTCAAAAGCGCAACAGAAAAACTACCGCTTATCGCAACGTTAGGCCGCACAGGAACCGCACTGCCCCTCTTCTGCAGCAGAATCCGGGCGAAGCGCCTTGAACCCGTGGAGGACCAAGATGCCAGACGAGACCGCTATACGGAAGGTAATTGGAATCATCGATGCCGCATGGAAGACGAAGCAGTTTGACGGACTGGAGGACTGCTTTCACCAAAAGGCGGTCATAGTTGGCCCAGGGTTTGTCGAGTTTGCCGCTGGTGGGGAGAAGTGCGCCGAGAGCTATCGAGAGTTCGCAAGCAACGCTGCTGTGCTCGAGTACTCAGAGTCGAGTCACGTGCTCAGGACTTGGGAAACAAGCGCTGTCTACACGTTTAACTGGAGAATGACCTACCAGCGCGAGAGCGGACCCAAGTCGGAGGAAGGAACAGACCAACTCTTCTTCGAACTTGGCTCATCTGGCTGGCAGGTAGTCTGGCGCTACATCTACTTCCAGCCTTCCACTGCCACGAGTGCGGCCTAACGAATAGGGATAGATCGCGCGAAGCCGCGATCTATCCCGGGTTGAACAAGCCCGGTCTCGCAGGTTGGTGTCATCTTTATAGGGGAAAGATCTTCGCGCTTTGGCTGTTGTCTGGCGCGTTGCCGATTGGCTGTGGGCGCATCGATAAACGTTGGCCGAGTTTAGCCGTGCTCTGCGCTGAGCGGTGCGTTTGCGATGCGGTTGAATCGTCGAGTCGTTGCGTAATCTCCTTTGCAAAATGAGTGGCCGGCGCTGTGTTCGATGCTGTCGTCAAACAGTGCGCGGGGCTGCGGATCGGTGGGCTTGTTGGAGTTGCGAAAAGCGTATCCGTCCGACGCCGCACATCTAGCCAAACATCGCCGGATCAGGCAGTCGTTGGTTGTTTTGGCGCTGTCCAATTCATCGGCAGCAAGCTGTCGATGTCTTTGGCCTTCAGCGTCGGCAATCGCGCCAGCACATCGGTGAGATACGCGAGCGGATCGTGGCCATGTGCCTTGGCGGTGGCGATCAAACTCATGGCGATGGCGCACGCGTCGCCGCCGCGGTTGCTACCGGCGAATAGCCAGTTCTTGCGACCGATCGTCACCGGCCGCAATGCGCGCTCGGCGGCGTTGTTGTCGATGGCGATGCGACCGTCTTCTAAGTAACGCGTGAACACGTCCCAGCGCTTGAGCAGATAGCTGAGCGCACCCGCCGTCGGTGATTTCGGCAGGACGTCTGCAAGTTTGTCTTCGCACCAGGCTTTGATCTTGTCGAGGACAGGTTGCGCCTGCGATCGTCGCCGCGCTCGCCGCTGTTTGTGATCGTCGCCCGCCTCAGTGGCCGCGCGTTCGATGGCGAACAGCTCGCCGATCATCTCCAGCGCATCATGCGCGAGGATGCGCTGCGGCTTCTCGCCCGGCTTGGCGTTCTTATCCGCTGCCGCTGCGACATCGAAGAACTTGCGCCGCGCATGCGCCCAGCATCCGACTTCGACCACCTCAGGCCGCGTGCGATATAGCGCATCGTAATTGCTCGCGGCATCGGCTTGCAGATACCCGCGCCAGCCTTGCAAGAACTCGCGAACGTGCACGCCTTCCTTGTCCTCGGTGAACTCGTACAGCGTGATCTTCGGATCGCGGCTGGTGTAGGTCCATTGCCGCGCTTTGACCACCCGACCATCGCGCTGCAGCGGCAGCGGCGTCTCATCGACATGGATCACGTTCTGCTGCAGCAGTTGCACCTTCAGCGCCTGCGCCAGCGGCCGCAGCCAGCGATCCGTCAGCACGATCACCCAATCGCACAAGGTGCTGCGCGACAGCGCCACGCCGCCGCGTGCGTAGATGTCTTCCAGGCGATACAGCGGCAGGTGATCGCCATATTTCGAGACCAGCAGGTGAGCGCCTAAGGTGGCGTCAAGAAACGAACCATCGAGCAGTTGCGGCGGCAGCGCAGCGATCGTCACGCCCGCCTCCGGCACCGCCGGATCGGCGTACTTCGGCCGCACGATCTCGCGCTTGAAGAATGCCGCCGGGCGATAGCCCAGCTTCACCGTGATCTCTTCGCCGATCTGCGTCTTCGGCGTGCCGTCGGCCGCGAGCTTGTCGGCCTCCGGCACATCGATCACTTCGCGTATCACTGGCAAGTCTTTGGGCAACAGCACGCGCTCGCGCGCCACGACCTTCTTCGCCGGCGGCGCGGGCGTCGACACCTTGTCCTGTTCGATAACTTCGACATCCATGCTGCCGAACAGTGGGATTTGTTTGATGTTCTCGCTGCTCGATCCGAAGCGCTGGCGGAGCAGCGTTTGGAACTGCAATTGAAGTTTCTCGAATGCGATCGTCAGCGCCTCAAGCTTGGCCACCACAGCGCGGTGGACTTCGGCAGGAACTGGGGCATCGTCGGTGGCAATCTGCATGTCAGAAACACTACGAATCGCCACGCAAAAAGCCAGCAAAATCAGCATATTGCCGGCAAAAAGCCATACTCTTCTCATGCCACTCGCACCCCGCGTACCGGGGCAAATCGACGCACCGATAAATCCACGCCTTCGAGCACCAACCGCAGCTCAACATCGCTCAGCGCGCCGCTCGGTATTGAGGCAAATCGACCGCGCTCCAGGCGCTTGTACATCAACCACCAGCCGTGCCGGTCGTACCACAGCACCTTGACCTTGTCCCGCCCCCGATTGAAAAACACATGCGCAGCATTCAACGCCCGCTGCGGACCCAGACTCGCCTGCACCCGCAGCGCCAGACCATCGATCCCGAGACGAAAATCCACCGCCTCAGCGCACACGAACAACGGCAGCGTCGGTGTCATCGCACGAAGCGCCGAAACGGCAAACGGCCACCCGCCAGCTCGCGCACCAGCCGCGAGCGCCACCCCATGAACGTCGAGTACGAAATGCCCTGCGCCGCGCAGTACGCTCGGGCACTCAGGCCGCTACGCTGAAAGAACCAAACCCGCGCAAACCACGCGCTCGCCCCCAACCGCTCACCTCGCATCGATCTAGCCTCAACGTCGCGTTGAGAACAGGATTGGCGAAGACAAAACTCCGAATCTAGATGTGCGGCGTCGGACGCTTACCGAAAAGCCGATCCGCAATCGGTGGTTTATCCATCCGGCCTGCGCAAGATTGGTCCAATCAAGCGCATCGGCGTTTTGCACTTCGGACAGCATAGCGGCGGCCGGGGTTTTTGTTCGCGCTGCGCGATGAGCACGCGCAGGATCAGCTGCACGAGCGTCAGTCGCGCTTTGGCTTTGCCGTGCAGGAACCCATCGTCGCGCACGCGACGCAAACCGATGGGCAACACGTGTTGCAGCACATGCCAGAGGAACTGTGCGATGGGCAGTTCGCATACGCCGGCCGCTGTGTGCTGGCGTCGATATAGCGGAAGGTCACAGTGCCGGATTGCGCATCGTAAGACACGAGATCGCGCTCGCGAATGACGCCGCGATAGAGTTAACGCGACAGCTGTCTTTGATTCGTTCGTTTGCCAAGGCAAACGAAACGAAGCGCCGGTTCGCCGCGGCCGACGTTGCGGCAATCGACCACCCACTTCGGTGGCAAGCCGATCGGTATCGACACGCCCGCACGCTCAAGCGCGCGCAGCATTTTGGCGCGGAATACGCGCGCGAGGGCGAAGGTGTTGAACAAGTACCTGCCTTGAATCTTGCGCCACTGTTTGCGTTTGCGGTCGATGCCGCCGCCGGGTACGACGATGTGCACGTGCGGGTGCAGATCGAGTCGACGGTTGTGCGTGTGCAGCACCGCGCACTGGCCGAGTTCGGCGTGCAGTTTGCGCTCGCCGAAGCCTTTGAGGGTCTCGGAGGCGGCGCAGAACAAGGCTGAGTACATCGTCTTTGGCTGCGCTTGCGCCAGCGCTCGCAGCCCCGCAGGGAGCGTAAACGTGACCATGAAATAGTCGACGGGCAGCAGCTTCTCGCGTTGTCGCTCCAGCCATTCGGTGGTCGTGTGGTTCTGACACTGCGGGCAATTGCGATGGCCGCAGGATCGCGGCGTTTCGCGCCGCTCCGCGCAGTCCGGGCAGCGCCAATCCAGGCAGCCGAGTATGCTGCGGCAGGTAAGAATGGCGCTCATCGCACGCCGCTGATGCGCTTGCTATTGCGATCCATACTGCGCGATCAGCGCTTCGCGCCCTTGCGTCGTATGCTTGATGTGCATACACTGGCGGCATGAACTTCGAGTGGGATGAATCAAAGCGTGCTGCCAACATCAAGCGTCACGATGTTGACTTTGCCGACGCCATCGGAGCGTTGCTTGATCCGCTGAGCATCACGCGGGAAGACCCTGATGCAGAAGAAGAAGCTCGGTTCGTGACACTCGGTTGCGGATTCATCGGGTCGGTTCTGCTCGTGGTCTGGACCGAGCGCGATGAAGACGTAGTCCGAATCATTTCGGCGCGCAGTGCCAGCCCTGGCGAAGCGCGTCACTATCGAGAGTTGGTGAGCTAAATATGCGCGACGAATACGATTTTTCGGGAGCCAGGTCCATCAAGGATGTCCCAGCGCTTGCGCGCTTGCAGGCCGAGAGCCTGGGGAAAGAACGCATCACAATCCGCCTGGATGCAGATGTTTTGGCGTGGTTTCGCGGTCGCGTCGTGGGCGGCGGCAACTACCAGACCCTTATCAATGAGGTGCTTCGTGGGCACATCGCAGAGAGTGAAGGGACGCTTGAGCGCACGCTGAGGCGGATCATCCGGGAGGAACTCCACGCTGGTTAGGAGCATCGACTATCCGCAAGGGTGGCCCAGATTTCCCCTAACCGGACCTCCACCGAGCTGGCTCGCACCCCCGACTGTCGCGCCGCGTAGGCCATGGTGGACTGCGCGGTAGCATGAACGGTAAAGAGACCCGAATCGTAGTCGATTCGAGAAGTCGTCCAGTTCGAGCTAAGCGGCCGCCGCTTAGGGATGATTGGTCGAAGCAACCCAGCAGAGCGTCGGTCCGATTGAGCTTGCTGTTGGGCTACGGTGTTTTGGTGCACTTAGGCACCTGACGTCGACAGTTTGGCAAACGCTGCCCGACCGGAACAGAAAAGAGCGTCGCGCTGTAGCGCGACCCACAAGAGCGACGTGTCCCGTGGGTCGCGGCATGGCGCGACGCTGTTGTCTGGAATGCTGCGGCGAAGTCGCCCACTGGATGAGCGCAATAAGCCGCTGGTGACGCGCTGCGCGATGTGACCAAAGCGCGATCAAGCCGCACGCTCAATCCGCAGCCCAACGTTCGAGCTAACCCTGACCGTGGAGGCAGGTACTGTCGCCTTCGCACCTTTGGCAGGTTGCCAACAAGCGTTAAGTTCATTTTCAATCTGCCAGCCATTCAACCAAATTTTCTTCTTACTGCGTGGAAAGAAGAAAACTGCCGTCCTGAAACAGAAGCGTTCTATCACGAATCAATTCGCTGGAATCAGGGAGTACCTCATAAAAGGTCAATCCATCACCTGCAGGAATCCTCGCTAATGCTCTTCGGCGGATAAAACTCAATTTCCACAAAAGGAATGCGTTGGTCTTCGTGATAGCGATAGCCGACCACCAAGACAGGCAAGGAGCCTGATGGAGCATTTTCCAAAGAGGCCATAATAGCTAAGCGAGCGCTTTCCGAGACGTTCACTCAAATTCACTCCTAATAAGCATGGGACGAGTTACCGAGAACTAGCATGCGGGGCCCAACGACAACCATCAGCCGCGCGCGCCCTGGCCCGTCGGCTGCATGGTTTTGTTAGAGATGAAGTACCCGGGCTCGCTGGTGATTCCCTCGCAGATAATGTCCAAGAACTCGTCATAGAACATCGCCCGATAGTGTTCACAGCGCTCGAGGTGCCGCTGACTGAACGATGACAACCAGCTGCTTTTGCCGAGTGAAACGAGCGCGCCACGATCTGACTTGCTCCAGTCTGACTGCGCAGTCATGTAGTTCTCCACCTCTTCGGGCGTGAACATGTACACCTGTGCGCGACTGAACAGCAGATGCCGACTGAATTCCGGACCGCCGTCCGAATCGGGTAGCTGATAGTCGATCGCCTCGATGTGCGCGGACCCATCCGCCAAGTGAACACGGACCAACGTTGGACCGCGGCCGTCGTGGTAGAAGTTGTCACTGCACAGTACGCGCATCCTCTTCATCTCTAACACGCAAAGTTGAACGAAGCCGCTACGCGGAGAAGTGGTCTTCGGGATGAGGATTGCGGCGTAACCTTCACGGGCATTCCTTCGCGGACCGGGGGAGTGATTGTGCCTTCAACCGTGAGGAATGACTACCTTGACAGGCTTGTCCTGCGAGCAAGATCGTGAGCGCTTTGTGCGCTGTATCAGTGCCACCTGAAGCACCTCAAACTCAAGGGTTTGCAGCCCAAAACCATCGATGCCTGTTCGCGTGCGGTGCGTCCTGAAACGGGACGCGTGCCACTCACTCCGATCGCCGCAAGAACCCACCAACTGAACGCGACGGTGTACCGGTTCACCGCACGAAAGTCACCCCTGCTCGCAGCGAAACGCCGAATCGCCGATAGTTGCGGCATGCGCGCCGAGTCAGATCCGACATTCGAACAGCCACCCTTGTGGCTGCCTATCGCAGCCGGCGGTGTGCTGGCAGCGATAATGGCCGTTCTGGCGATACCGCTTTACGGCTACGGCGCGGCGAGCTGGTCTCGCACCGTATTCCTGACGAACCTGTTGCTATGGCTGCTACCACTGGCGCTGCTGCAACGCCACTGGTGGCGTCGCGGTTTAAGCGTGCGCCGAACCTGGCTGCTCTTGTTGCCACTGACATTCGCCATGGTGCTGATTACTAAGCTTGTGCATTTTGTGCCGCAGCAATCTCACAGGCAGGTGCTGGATCTGGACTGGTTGTGGCGCGGGCTGGAAGCGCCGTGGTTGGGCTTGCTGGCTTTCGCCACGCTACATGCCACCATCGCCCATGCATGGGCCCTGCGTGCAACGCGTCGCCGTTTGCAACTGGCCGAACAATTGACTCGGGAAGCGCAATTGCACGCCCTGCAGCTGCAACTGCAGCCGCACTTTATGTTCAACACATTGAATGCGATTTCTGCCGAAGTCGGCGACGGCCGCGCTGCAATCGCGCAGCAAATGCTCGCGCGGCTTGGCGATCTGTTGCGCGCCACACTGGAGTTGAGCGGCCAACCCACACAAAGCCTGGCCGCGGAAGTATCGCTCGCCGAGTCCTATTTCGACATCGAACGGGCCCGCTTTGGCGCTCGCATACGCCTGGATTGGCAGCTCGGCAAGGAACTTCTCGATTGCTCCGTCCCGACATTGTGCCTGCAACCGTTGCTGGAGAACGCCGTTCGGCATGGCTTGTCGCTGCGTCGCGCGCCCGGGCAGTTGCACGTCCGCATCTGGCGGGAACAGGACCGCCTGTCGATCGACATCGCCAACGATCTGCCGGAGCAGCCGGGGTCAAAAGCCACCGGTGGCGGCCTGGGTATTGCCAACCTGCAAAAACGACTGACGCAACTTTACGGGAGCGACGCATCACTGCATGCGCTAAACGACGGCACGCAGTTCCGCGTTCGCCTACGCATTCCGTTGCAGAACCTCAGGAGTGCGTGATGCGCATCGCTGTGATCGACGATGAAGCGCCGGCACGGAAGGCCATTTTGACACAGCTGTTTGCGGCAGGTCTCCGGGCAGTCGTTGAGTACACCGACGGTGTGTCCGCATTGGAGGGGCTACGCGCAACGCCCACGGATCTGGCATTTCTGGATGTGTCGATGCCGGGCATGGATGGGTTGGCGGTGCTTGCCGCGTTGCCACCCGCGGTGCGTCCGCTGGCCATTCTGCTGACGGCGCACAGTGCTTTCGCCGTACGTGCCTTCGAGCTGGGTGCCGTCGATTATCTGCTTAAACCCATCGATCCCTTGCGCTTCGCCGAAGCATTGGCACGCGCCACACAACGCTGGCAATGGCAACTCGGGACGCCGACGCAAGCTTCGGCAGCACCACGACGATTTGCAGTCCGTGTTGGGCGCCGTGAGCGCTACGTGGCGACGGCTGACATCCGTTGGATCGAAGCCGATGGCGACTACGCCACGCTCCACACTGCAGACAGCGCGCACCCACTCCGACAAACCCTGCACGAGCTATCGCAATTGCTGGACTCACGATCTTTCGTGCGCGTCCACCGGTCGGCCATCGTGCGCATCGACTGCATCGCAGAACTCAAACCACTGAGCAATCGCGATGCGATATTGCAACTCGACGACGGCACGCCAGTGCGCGTCAGTCGCAGCTACATCGATGCACTGCTGGCATCGCTGCACGCGCGTCGCGGATAGCCACAACTCACG
This sequence comes from Lysobacterales bacterium, assembly GCA_022844165.1. Classification (GTDB taxonomy): domain Bacteria; phylum Pseudomonadota; class Gammaproteobacteria; order Xanthomonadales; family SZUA-5; genus JALHMH01. The sequence goes on along the minus strand of JALHMH010000008.1, from coordinate 118,998 downwards.
GTTCCAACCGTCCCGGCGCAATACGAGCACGACCCACGGCGTTGCTCGCTACAAGCCGGTTTGATGCGATTACAGTGCGGCTCCTCAAAGGTCGAGGAGCACACTCATGTTGTTCAAGAAATTTCATATCGGTTTGCTGTTGTCGTTCTCGTTCTGCGTCTCGCACCCGGCAAAGAGCACTTCCTGCGACGGCGAAACGAGCGCCGCTGGGCGCAGCTCGCAGCGCATGCTGCAGGCCCTGGTCGATGTCAGTGGCGTGCCGGGAATGGGCGCAGCGATATGGCTGGACGACCAGGTTGTGTGGGCCGGATGCGCAGGCTGGCGCGATCGGGAGGCGCGACTACCGGTCGAGGCCAACACCGTGTTTCGCCTGGCGAGTGTATCGAAAGTCTTTGCCGCCACGGCCATTGCGCGCCTGGCCGAACAGGGAAAACTCAACCTCGATGCACCCGTTGCAGACCATCTTCCCTGGCTGGGTTCGCGCTGGCCGCAGATCAGCCTGCGCCAACTCGCGGCCCACGCTTCGGGACTGGATCACTACATCGATGCCGATCAGGCGCTGGGTCAACGGAACTTCGGTAACGCTCGCGCTGCGGTTCGTTGGTTTTTTGATCGCCCGCTCGGGGCTGAACCGGGCGCGCGTTACGAATACTCGTCGTGGGGCTACACACTCATCGGTGCCGTGGTCGAGGCAGCGGTCGGCACAAGTTACATCGACTACGTCCAGCGCGAACTGACCCAAGGGCTGGACGTACTGCAAGACACCAGCGGCAAGGGCGCGCAGGTATCGCGGCTGTACAACATCGATGGTGATGCGCCGGTCCTGCTGCCAGGCGATGACATGAGCTACACCGTACCCGGCGGCGGAATGGCGGCAGCGCCCACGGCAACCGCCAGTTTTGCGGGGAGATTGATGCAAGGCAAGATCGTCTCGCCCAATACCTGGATGGCAATGCGCGAGCCTTTTGCTCTCAACGACGGAACATTGGCAGGCGAGCGCGATTATCAGGTAGGCCTGGGCTGGCGCATCGGCCACGACGAGGATGGCGCTGCCATCGCACATCACGCTGGTATCGCCGAAGGTGCTCGCGCCGGGTTGGTGCTTTGGCCGGACGAACGCGCCGCGGTCAGTCTGATGTCCAATGCCATCTGGGTCTCTTCTATCGAGCGCTCGGCGATGCTGCTCGCAGCGCCATTTCGCCCGCAGCCCAAACGCTTGGTTCAGCGCAGTTGTCCACTGCCAGCACAGCGCTATCAGGGCACTTTGGGTGAGGCGAAAATCAGAGGCGCGCTGCAATTCGAGCTGGAAAATGGGCGTTGCGTCGGGATACTCAACCCAGACCCGGCGCTGACGGCGACCTTCGCCACCGCCCGCGCCTGGCCCGGCGGCAAGCTGCTGATCGTCAGCCTCAGCGACGACGGTACTCTGACCCGCGCCGCCCTGGTCACACCGTTCGGACTCTACGAGTTGCGCGCCAGCAAAAAGGGCTGGCGCGCACGCCTGCCGGCCGCCGTGCTGGAGCTGAGAATGAGCGCCGACAGAGCACCTGCAAAGGGTAAACACGGCGGGCCGCACGAATCGCTCCGTGGGTCGCGCTGAGACCGAATCGATGTTCGATCCCACCTTTGTTGGCGAAGACTCTCATCCTGGCACTCCGCCGGTTTCACCGGCGCACTTACTCGAATCCGTTTCGAAAGACATCGTTGCTCTGGCCAAAATAGAGACGGAAGGCACCATTGTTTGCGCCCGGACTGATGTCGACGCCAGGCTCGCCAACGCCGACGTCGTACAGGGCGTCGCTGTTGAAGCGTCCGGTCGCCACTGTGGTGCCGAAAATGTCGCTGGTCTGTGTGCCGAGCAGCACCAGGCTGGGGTTGGAGGAGAATCCGTTCGGTGCGGAGAAGTAGAGCTTGACTGCGCCGCTGATCAGCCCGCTGGCGTTGGCAGCACCGGGCGCGCCAACCACAATCTCGTCTCGGTTGTCGCCGTTGAAGTCGGGCAAGGCGGCGACGCTACGACCGAGGTCCTCAGAGTCCGCATTGCCGAAAAACGTGACATCGACCAGGGTATTGAAGGGACCGGTTCCACCGAACCAGATTTGCGCCGTCCCGCCTTCGCTGATCGCTACGGAATTCAGAGGGGCACCGGAGATCACGTCATCGATATTGTCGCCATTGAAGTCGCCCGTCGCGACCGAACTACCGCCTGCGGCGTTGGCCCGGGCTGTGCGCAGAATGGCATCGACCGTCGTGTCGATCGCGCCGGAGCCCCCGAAGAACACCAGCGCCGCGCCTTCATTGACCAGAGCGCTCGTTGACTCATAACCTGGCGCTCCAACGATCACGTCGGAGACTCCGTCGTCGTTGACATCGCCACCGGCAAGCGCGGCGCCCGCATTGACGGACATCTGGTTGAGGGTGAGCAACGCATCCGATGTCGAGTTGAAATTAGTGCTGCCGTAGTAGATGAAGACCGCGCCCTGGTCGGGGCTGCCGCCGGGGTTGTAACGCGACAAACCGACCGCAAGATCATCGATCCCGTCGCCGTTCACATCGCCCACGCCGCGCACCGCAGAGCCCATGTTCGCCCCCGACAACGGCGAGCTGATGGTCGCATCGGCCGTGGGATCGAAGGCGCCCGAACCACCGAAGTACACGAAGGCCGCGCCCGAGTTGGTGCCTGCGGCGCCATCGAAGCTTGGTGAGCCGATCACGACATCGTCGAAACCATCGTTGTTCAAATCGCCGGCACCGCCGACGCCGCCGCCGAAAGCGGCCCCCGCTTGGGTCAGGCTCAGTAAGACGGGGTTATTGAAACTCGGACCGGTGTAAACGAACGCCGCGCCGGTGTCGGTTTGGCCGTTGTCCCAGAGGAAGGCACCGACGACCAAATCGTCTATCCCGTCGTTGTTCACGTCGCCGGCGTTGGCAATGCGAACCCCAAATTGAGCGCCGCTCTGGGTTCCGGAGCGGACGATGTCGGCAGCGCGCTGCAGCAGCGGGTCGATCGTGACCGGATAGCGTGCGCCGGCATCGTCGACACGGATCACCACACGATGCGTACCACTCACGCGCATGTGCGCCGGCAAGATTCGGCCGTCAGCGTCCCATACCTTGAGTTTGCTATAGCGCAGCTTGTCGTCGCCACTGCCGAATTCGATCAGATCGGCGTGCACCAGATGCGCTGGACGATCGCTCTGCAGATGAAACTCAAGTTCGCCGCGACCGGGCGGCGAGTGGGCAAGATCGAAGCCGTGTTCGAGGCCGTCCGAGGAGTTGATATACCACTCGGTCAGCGACTTGCTGCGGCGTTCGACGCGAACCCCATCCGCAATGAGAACGCCAAGTTCGGCCGACTGCAGGCGATCGACTCGGCCCCATTGCACGAGGCTCAGGCGAAGCAGCGGCTGCGCCGCCTGATCCCGGTCGACAAGCTCGACCCCGTGGTCGCGGAACCTGGTGCGAAAACCCTGCGCTCGGTTCGGCGCTTGAAGTTCGTTGGCATGCACGCTCGCGTGGTACTCACGCGCGGCGATGGACGCCAGCACCTGCGTGGGCAGTTCGTCGACCGCGGCATGCGACTGGCCGGGGATGGATACGAGAAAACACAGGCACAATGCGCCACGGCGCAGCATCGATAACACGGTCATCGTTGTTCTCAGCAGGGATAGGAAGCGTCGCGTAAAGCAACAGGAAAATTGTCCAATCGGCGCTGCTGAGTGTCGTCCCATGAATGGGGGATGCCGATTTGTCGCAGTACCTGCGCTACCATCGCCGCCTGCCCTGGCGACGAAAAGCACCGGTTCCACGAAGGGATCACGATTCAGCTACAACACTCATGACGCGGAAATCTACCGTATCGAATCCAGCAACGCCGTCGCGGCGGCGATTCTTGGGCTGTCGCCATCTTCGGTGGCGCGCAGTTCGGCGATGGCGGTTCTCAGCAACTCGCGGGCGCGCGGCAAGTTGCCCGATTGGGCCAGACATTGCGCCAGCGCGATCCGTGCGGCAGGCGTGCGCTGGTCGCTGCCATCGGGATCGGCGGCCAGCGCCAGTTCGAGCGCCTCGTTTGCGCTGGCGATGGCGGCCGGCAACTGTCCGATCTGGCGCAGCGCGTCGGCCTGGCGCCTGAGCACCTCGCTCTCTCGAAGAGGTTGCGGTTGCGATCGCGAACGCAGCCCTTCGAGAGCCAGGCCGGACAGGTCCAGCACCGCCTGGTGCTCGTCCTCGCCAGCGAGCAATACGCTCACTGGGATGGCGAGATCGACCAGCATCGGCGCCTGCTGCCGCTGCCGGATCAACGATTGGGCAAGCGTTTGCGCGAGTTCGCGGGCAAGATCCTTTTCGCCGGCCTGGGCGCGAATTCGCATCAGCTGCACGCCCTTGGCCAAGGTGGTGAGCGCTTCCGGACCGGAGACGCGCTGCGAGGCCGAGTACGCGGCGGCCGAATCGGCCAAGGCGTCGGGATACTGCGCCAGCCTGGCCAATACGGAACCACGATTGCCGAGCGCCGCCAGCGCGTAGGGGTGATCGGATTGACCGATGGCTTCGAAATGCGCCACCGATTCGCGATAACTGGCGAGCGCATCGTGCTCGCGACCGGCCGCCGAATAGCGCCCGCCCAGTGCATTGAGATAACCGCCCAGGAGAACGCTTTTGCTGCCGATCCTGCGCTGCAGGTCGACCGCTTCTTTGGCGTGTTCGATGGCGGTTTCGTGCTGCCCAAGATCACCCTCGATTCGCGCCAGCAGGGACAGCGCGTCGATGCGGATCGGGTGCGAGGGCGGTAGCCACTGCTCGGCTTCGGCGAGCGCGGTTTCCAGCCCGATTCGGGCGCCATCGATATCGCCCACCTTGAGTTGCAGCGGCGCCAGTTGAATGCGCGCTTTCGGCAATCGATAACCGCAGGCGACCGGTGCTGTCGCGCAGATGGCGATAGCCTCTTCTGCAACGTCTCTTGCCGCGCCGATGTCGTCGCTCTCGCGCAGCACATTGGTGTATTGGAACAAGACATCGACCGCCTCCGGCAACGCCTCGTTGCGACGCGCGAACGACGCCGCGCGCGCCCCCAACGCCACGGCCGTTTGTCGATCGCCGCGTTGGCGAGCGATCTCGCTGAGCAGGCTCAGCGCCCGCGCCGTGGCCATCGGTCGATCCGCTGCGGTGCCGATGTCGAGTGCGCGCTTGGCGGCGCTTTCGGCTGCCGCCAGTTCGCCCAGTTGCAACTGCGCGAGCGCAAGAAAGGTCAAACGATCGCCCGCCCGACGCTCGCTGCCCGGCAAGCTCACCGTATCTTCCCAGGCCAGCTGCTCCACCGCCCCTTTCGCGTCACCCAGTCGACCTAAAATGGTGCCGATGGTCAGTGCCGCTTCGGCCCGCGCTTCGGGCTGTTCGGCATAACCAGACGCCAGGCGTTGCGCGCCAGCGGAGACGATATCGAGCGCCGACAGTTTGAAGCCCTCGCGCATCGGATCGGCAGCGTCGAACAGCGACAGCAAAAAAGCGTGCGCGGCTTCCGCTCGTTCGGCTTCCAGACGCGCCTTCTCGGCCGCTTGCCAGGAAACGATGCTGGTGGCTATCAGCGCAAACAATACGACGCCGGCCGCGGCGGAGGCCGCCCGATGCCGGCTCAGGAAGCGACCGAACACATAGTGCCAGGCGTTACCGCGGGTGCGAACCGGATGCCCGGACAAATAGCGGCGCAGATCGTCGAGCAGAGCGTCGACACTGCCAAAACGGCGATCGGTTTCGCGGGCGAGCGCCCGCAGCGCGATGGCGTCCAGATCGCCACGCAGCCCGCGCGAATCGACGCTGCCGCCAAGTTCGCGCGTCTCGCGCACAACAACACTGGGAGGACGACAGGGCTCATCGCTCAAGACACGGGCGCAGGCCATGGGCGCGCTGTCGCCAGCGCGCGCGTACGGCCGTTGGCCGGACAACAGTTCGTAGAGAACGGTGCCGAGTCCGTAGACATCGGTCAGCGTGCTGGCCGGCTGGCCGCGCAGTTGTTCGGGCGAAGCGTACTGCGGCGTCATCGGCCCGTCGATTGTCACCGCGAGCACGCTATGCGATGCCTCACCCAGAAACTTGGCGATGCCGAAGTCCAGCAGTTTCACCGTGCCGGTCGTGTCGACCAGTACGTTGCCCGGCTTGATATCGCGATGCACCACCGAGTGTTGATGTGCGAACTGCACCGCTTCGCAGAGCTGGGCGAACAATCGCACGCGTTCCTTGATCCCGCACTGGCGTTGTGCGCACCAATCGAGCAGCGGAACACCATCGATACGTTCCATCACCAGCCACGGCGTGCCGTCGGCCTCAGCGCCCGCGTCGAGGAATGCGGCGATGTTGCGATGCTGCAGGCGCAACAGAATGCTGCGCTCCATGGCGAATCTCGCGAGCGCCGAGCTTCGATCCACGCCGCCACGAATGCGCTTCAGCGCCGCTCGTTGCCACGAACCCTCGAACTCGCGCTCGACTTCATACACCACACCCATGCCGCCTCGCCCAAGAACGCCGCGGACGATCCACGGGCCGAACTGTGCGGGATCGGGATTCGCGTCCTCCGCCGTGCCGATCGGTTGCGTCACATCGGCATACGCTTGCGCCACGGCGGCCGCCAGATCCAGCGGCTGCGCGTCCGCCGCCAGCATCGCGCGAAGTTCCCGCACCAATGCCGGGTCGGCGTTTAGATCGCGCAGATAAGCCTCGCGACCGGCCGCATCGAGATCGAGCAGCGCGTCGAAGTGTTCGCCGATGTTTGCCAGCCGGGCCGCGCTAATGTCCATGGGCAGACCTCAAATAGTCCCCTTCTCGACGCCGGGGGAGAAACACTGACAATCGGCTGGCCTCACGGCGACGCCAGACCATCCATTCGTGCGATCAGGAATGCCCGCGCCTTGCGCCAATCGCGAAAAATGGTGCGCTCGGTCAGCTGATGCAGGTTCGCGATCTCGGCAAAGCTCATGCCGCCGAACACATGCTGCTCCACGATCTCCGCCTGGCGGCGATCGAGCGCGGCGAGCTGTACCAGCAGGTCATCGACCAGCACGATGTCGATCGGTTGGCCGTCGAACTGCAGATCGCCCGGCTCCGCTGATGCCGGCGGCGCCAACGCAGTCGCACCGTGTTTTTCGCTGAACCGGCGGCGCGCTCGATCGACCAGCAATTGGCGCATGGTACGCGCCACCAGGGCGCGAAGATGCTCCGGCGCCATCGCATGCCGCGCGGCGTGCTGCGCGAGCTTGACGTAGGCCTCATGCGCCAGAGCAGTGGTATTGAGCGTCTCGTGCATCGCAAAGGGCTTGAGCGCGCGTCGAGCGAGCTGCTTGAGCTCGCGATAGACCAATGCCTGCAGTGTGGCGTCCGTCATTTGCATCCCGTGCGTGGCGCTCGCCTGGCGGCGGTCATCATATCGGAGCGACCGCGGCGTCCGAACGGCGATGTCAGTCTTCGGCGCCCGATTACGAGAGCGGACAGTACCCTTCACGGCACGGTCCCCGATCATGATCATTCGTTTTTGCGTAGGCCTCTGGTTCGCGTTTTGCGTTGCGACGGCGATGGCCGACGATGGCAGTTTCGATATCCAGTTCGGCCCGAACGCCAACGGGATCCACGATTTCTCCCTGCAATTCGACACCCTGCCCGGCTCGGTCGGCATCGGCCGGAAAGTCGTTGAAGTACCAGGACGCACGATATTCGAAGCACCGCGCTATTGGGTCATGACCGCATACAACCCGGACCCGGTCACCGGCGTGTCGAGAGCGGTGGCGACCGCGCGATTCACCAACAGTGGCCTGCTGGACACCACCTATGGCTCCTTCGGCATCGGCAAAGCGGTTACGGCCGTGAGCATGGATTCGGTGGTCCATTTCGCCTACACGCGCTGGCAGCGCAACGTCGGCCCAACGATCACCGTATTCGATCGGATCTTCGTTCTCGGAAGCGATCAGTTCAATGGCAGCCCACGCTTGCGCTTGTGCAGCATCACCCCAACCGCCCAGCTCGATCCGAATTTTGCGGCCGGCGGTTGCGCCGGCTATCGATTCGAAGACTTCGGCGGAACCACCGGCGGCACGGTCTACGGCTTGCACGCCATCGGCGAGCTGCTTTACGTTGTCGCCGACCGCCGCGGCGCCAGCGGCGAGCGCTCGGTGGGCGTGCTCCGTGTCAACGCCGAGAACGGCACGATCGATACCAGCTACGGATTCGCGGGTTATGCCAGCGTGAGTTTTCCCGGCACCGGCCTGGCATTTTTCGCGCGCTCGACGCTGGACCCAAGCGGCCGGCTGGTGGTCCTCGGCGATTGGACCCGCGACGGCGTGAAGACCTTCGGCATCGCCCGGCTGACCAGCACCGGCGTTACCGACGGCAGCTTCTGCGCCGATGCATCGAGCTGCGGCAACAGCGCCGGCTTCCAGCATCTGCTGACCGCCGCACAGATCGGCGTCGCCAACAACAGCCTTGCGAGCGCGATCGTCGCGGCGACAAACCGGATTTTCGTCGCCGTGCAGGACTCGGCCACGTTCGGCAACGGCCATATCGTCGCACTAAGAGAAGAAGGTCCGCTCGCAGCCGAATTCGGACCGGGTGGATTTCGCTCGGTGACGACCACCAATCCGGCGCTGACCACCGAGATCAAGAGCCTGTACGCCACACCCGGCGGACGAGTGCTGCTGGGCGGCGTTGCCGAACTCAACGGCGGCACGCCGCAAGACAACCGGATGTTGGTCTCGCGACTCGATCGCCGCGGCGCGTGCGACTACGACTTCTGCCCGCGACTCGATGGGCTCGACACACCACGGATATTCGACATCACCGTCGATGCCGCCGGACGCCCGCTGCTGCTGACCGACAGCCTCGCCAACGGCCGCGTCCGACTGATTCGACTCGGCGTCCAGCAAGACCTGCTCAGCAATGGGTTCGAGTAGGTTGCCATGGCAAAAGCGGTTACAACGCTCGCAAGATCGCTTCGGGAGTGGCGAAGTTTTTCCGGATTTCGCGTGAGCATCTAAAGACTGACAGCCCAGGATGCCGCGATGCGTTTGTGCTTTTGCTCATTCACGGACGAACTTGATGCGTATGAGCTCGATACAGCCTGCGAACGACTTTCAACACCTGAGGGGCAGCGCGCGCTTCGTCCCCAGGCATACGCCGTTCTGCACATGCTGCTAACACGGGCACCAGACTTGGTGACGATTCGGGGCTGTGGCCAAAGCTGGTGTTGCGCAGCGACGGGCGGCCAGTGACCGCGTTCTATGACGCCGACACCGATGAGATCAAGCTGGCAACCTGCGGTGATGCAACCTGCGCCACCGCCATCGTGCGGACCATCGATGCGGTCGGCGCAGCCTTCGAGGGGTCTATCGATCTGGTATTGCGCGCCGACGACACCGCGTTGATCGCCTATCGCGACGCGATCGGCGAAGACTTGTACGGCTTCGACTGTAGCGACGAAACCTGCGCCAACGGCAGTTTGCGGGCCGTCGATGTTGGTTCGTTCAATGCAGGTTCGGGCGTCGCCCTGGTCCTTCGTTCGTCCGAGCTTCCATGGTTCGTCCACAGTGAGATCGCCTTCCGGATCACCGGCGAAGATTGCGTAGATCGCGGTTGTACGAGTTCGACCTGGCACGGATTGAGGGCCGACGGGGAAATCGTCGCACCGCTGGCCGCTATCGTCAGCGCTACAGGCTTGCCGCTGAGTTTCTCCGCAAACGTAGTTGATCTCGAAGCAGTGGTTTGCTTGAACAACGCGTGCTCGGTGGATGAAACCTACCGATTGGCTGTCGGCATCTACGGCGGGCTATCCTCAGCGATGGCGCCAGATGGCATCGGCACGCTGGCGTATCGCGACCAAACCGGCACCATCCGAGTGCTTCGTTGCGCAGGCGGTTTGGGCATCTGCCAGACCGGCACTTCGGTTGTCCTGGGCACTGGAAACGCCGATACCGGAACGGATATCGCGTTCGCCGCCGACGGCTATCCCAGGGTCGCCTATCGCAGCGTGAATGGCATTTCGCTGCGCGTGTGCGCCGATGTCGCTTGCGCAACGACCACGCTGCGCACACCCGATCCGGCACCGGAGCGCGGGGACAATCCGTCGCTCGCACTGCGCACCGATGGTCGCCCCGTCTTCGCCTACGAGGATCGGGGCCAGGTCCGCGTCACCGTGTGCGCCAACGTCGACTGTGCGCCTTGAAGGCACTTGACGCGCCAGCCGCGCGCGCCGATCTTGCAGCGTGTCTTTTCGATCAAGGATCGTTATGCGCGCTGCATGGTTCCTGCTGGCCGCCACTCTGACGCTCACATCAACGCGCGCATTGGCAGAAAATCAGCGCTACACCATGCTGACCATGGGCAAAGCATCGGGCCATATGCTGATCGAGCGGCCCGATCCGCTGACGCGCGTCGTGCACTACGAGTTCAATGATCGCGGCCGCGGCCCGAATCTCGACGGCGAGTACCGCGTCGACGAACGCGGCCTGCAGCGCTCGCTCCGCATCCGCGGGGTCAGCTACATGAAATCGCCGGTCGACGAGTCGTTTCATCGCGACGATACCCGCGCGCAATGGAGAAACTCGGCGGAAGACGAATCAAGCGATCAACTGGATGCGTTTTACCTGTCGCTCGAAGGGACACCCGAAGACCTGGCCATGTTGGCCCGTGCCGCATTAGCCAACAGCCAGCAGCCTTTGCCGCTGTTGCCTTCCGGACAGGCGCACGTGCGCAAGATTGGCGATACCAAGGTTGGCTCAGGCAAGCAGCGGAGGCGTGTTGCGCTGTATGCCATCGAAGGTCTGGACATGATGCCGGCACTGATCTGGCTGGACGGCGATCAGGAGATGTTCGCGTCTTGGTCGCCCTGGTTTTCACTTGTGCGCGAGGGTTATGAAGATGCGCTTGAGACGATCGGAGAGCGACAGCGCAGCGAAGAGGCTCGGCTGGCAAAGGTGCGAGCTCAAGATCTGACGCTGTGGATCCGTCGACCCCTCCTGATCGCCAATGCGCGCGTTTTCGATGCCGAGCACAAGACTGTCAGCCATCCGCAATCCGTGCTCATCGCCGATGGCAAGATTGCTGCCGTGGGCCCGAACATCGAGGCCCCACCCAAGGCAGAGATTCTGGATGCGAAGGGGCAGTTCCTGATGCCGGGCCTCTGGGATATGCACGTGCACATCAGCGCCGGTTCGGATGGGATGCTGCACCTGATGAGCGGTGTGACCAGCGTGCGCGACATGGCCAACGAACAATCCGCACTCGACGCACTCGAACGCGCCATCGAAGACGGCGAGGATGTTGGTCCGCGTATCGTACGAGCTGGTTTCATCGATGGTCGCGGTCCCTACGCTGGCCCGACCAAAGTGTTTGCCGATACCGAGGCGGAAGCGATCAAGGCGGTCAATGACTACGCCGACGCAGGGTATCGCCAAATCAAGGTCTACAGTTCGCTGAAGCCTGAACTCGTGCCGATCATTTCGCAAACGGCAAAGGCACGCGGACTGAGGCTCTCAGGCCACGTTCCGCAGGGCATGAATGCGGAACAGTTCATTGCTCAGGGCGCCGATGAATTGCAGCATGCGAACTTTCTGTTTCTCAATTTCCTGGCGGGCCCAACCGTCGACACGCGCACACCGCAGCGCTTTACGGTGGTCGCACAGAATGCATATGGCGTTGCATTGACCGGCTCGCCGGTGCGCCGCCTGATTGCGCTGATGAAGGACAAGGGCACAGTCATCGATCCTACCCTGGTGACATTCGAGGGTTTGTTCCTGGATCGCCCCGGCAGAATGGGGCCAACCTTCACCACCAGCATCAGCAGCCTGCCACCCACCTGGCAACGCGCGATCCGCGCCGCGACGGGCGGTTTACCCACCGATGCCAGCAACGATCGGCATTACAAACTGTCGTATCAGCGCATGATCGATATTGTCGGCGTGGTGCATCGTGCTGGCGTGCAAATCGTGGCGGGCACAGATGCCACGCCGGTTTGGGCGCTACAGCGAGAACTGGAGCTGTACGTCAGCGCAGGCATTCCCCCAGCCGACGCACTGCGCATCGCCAGCTGGGATGCCGCGAGGGTCATGGGCGAAAGTGATCGGTACGGCAAAATCGCCCCCGGGATGGTCGCCGACATGATTCTTGTCGATGGCGACCCTTCCGTCGACATCAGCGACCTGCGCAAAGTATCGACCGTCATCCGTGGCGATCGGCGCTACAACACCGCCGCGATTCGCAAGAAACTCGGCATCGGCGATTGAGCGGTCGCGGACTGGCGCAACTGTGTGGGCGTTCATGATTCGACTTGACGTCCGAATACTCACAGGCCCGAATCAAGATTGACATCGTTCAGCCATGACGCAAACAACGATCACCTTTGAACAATTGGTTGAGCGCATCGGCGCGGGTGAGCCGATCGATCCGGAGAGCCTGCCCGAAGCGTTGCGCGCACTGCCGGAAGTGCAGCGCTTGCTGGCGTTTGCGCGGGTCGCCGAAGGTTTGAGTTCTGCTGCGCCGTCCGCAGCTGGCAATCAGCAATTGGGTCCCTGGCTTTGCATCCGCAGCATCGGCAGCGGGGGCATGGGCGAGGTGTGGCTGGGCGAACGCCGCGATGGCGCGGTGATTCAGCACGTAGCGATCAAACGCCTGCGCGTCGACACCGAGCGTTTTCGCGCAAAACTGCGCGCCGAACGGCAGATCCTGGCGCGCCTTGAGCATCCTGGCATTGCGCGTTTTATCGATGCGGGTGTCGATGAACGCGGTGCACCGTGGATGGCGATCGAATACGTGCCGGGCGTTGTCCTCACGCAGTGGGCAAACGGCCGCAGCCTGATCGAACGATTGCGTCTGTTCCAAAAAATCTGTGCTGCGGTGGCTTTTGCGCATCGTCATTTGATCGTGCATCGCGATCTCAAACCGAGCAATGTTCTGGTCAATCCCGACCATGAGCCGAAACTCCTGGACTTCGGTATCGCCAAGCTCCTGGACGAGACGCAGCACGAGTCCACGCTCGCGTCGATGACGCCCGCTTATGCAGCACCCGAGCAGTTGCGCAACGAACCGGTGTCGACTGCGACGGATGTGTATGCGCTGGGCCTGATGTTGTTCGAGCTGGTCGCAGGACGACTGCCGGAAAGCCGCACCGGGTCCGCATTGGCGCTGGTTGCATCAATCGATACCGAAGAGTCGCAGCGCGTGAGCCAGGCCGCTGGCGTGGGCCTTCCCTACCCCGCGCAGACGCTGCGTGGCGATCTCGATGCCATCGTGGCTGGCGCGCTGCGCGCCGAACCGCAACGACGTTACGCCAGCGTGATGGCCTTGAGCGACGACATCGACCGTTTTTTACGCAAAGAACCGGTGCAAGCGCGGCGCCCGACGCGACGCTATCTGTTGGCCAAATTCCTGGCCCGCCATCGGTATGCCGCCGCCTTCGCCTTGTTGGCGGCGGTTGCGCTGATCGCCGGCAGCGCACTGGCGCTGATCGAGGCGCGGCGCGCCGAGCAGCAAGCGCAGATTGCACGGACCGAGGCTGCGCGCGCTAAAGCGGAGTCCGAGCGAGCGCACAAGGTCAAGGACTTCGTGATTCAGATCTTTGGCGAAAGCGACGGCATCAACCGAAGTGGCGAAAAAGCGCGAACGCCGCTTGAGCTCGTGCGCACCGGCATCGACAGCGCGGAGCGCGAACTTGCCGGCGACGAAGAGCTACGCGATGCCGTTGTTGGCGATCTGGCCGACCTGGAAATCAGCCTGGGCGGCAACGATCCAGAACTGACGCGCATCAACGCAATCATCGCGTTCCGCGAGCAACGCTATGGCGCCGATCCGCGCCTGGCAGATGCGTTGATGACCCGCGTTGCTGCGCGATTTCAGCTCGGACGCTTCGCCGAGACTGAGGCCGACATCGCTCGGGCCCGCGCCATCTACGCGCAGGCCGCAGGCGATCACGATCTGAAGATCGCCGGTCTCGACGCGCAACTCGCACGCGTCCGCTTTGCGCAGACGCGTTACGCCGAAGCGGTCGAACTGATGCGTCAGGTCATCGCCAGCTTCGAGAAGATCCGTGGCCCGGAACATGCCGATACGGCACTGCGCCTGTCGAATCTTGCGGGCTTTCTGGCACGCATGAACCAATACGATGAGGCCCGTCAGAACGGCGAACGTGCGCTGCGCATTCTGGAAAAGGCGCGCGGCGCGAACCATGCCATTCTGCTCTTTCCGCTGCTCAATCTCGGCGATATCGAGCGTAACACCTTCCATTACGACAAAGCCCTGGTGCACTACCAACGTATGCGCGACATATTGCGCATCGAAGTTGGCGAGAATCACCCGCGCTATGCGGCAGCGCTGCAGCGCCTGGGCTCGGTGTACCGACAGCTCGGGCAACTCGAGCAAGCCCGCACACTCACCGACGCCGCGCGCGCGATCCAGGCCAAGGGGAGATATGCCGAATTGGGCGAGAGCCTCTTCATGTTGGGTATGTTGGCAATGGACCGCGACCAGCCCGAAGAAGCCCTGGACTGGTTCGCGCAGGCGCACCAGTTCACCGAGCAGCGCCAGGGTCCGCAGCACATTCAAACGTGGTTGCGCCTGGCAGCCATGGCAAACGCCCTTGCCGCGCTCGGGCGTCACAGCGAGTCGCGCGCGACGCGCGAACGAGCACGCGCCGGCTACGCGGCGCTCGGGCCCAGCGCAAAACTGGAGCTCGCTTTTCAAGACGTCAACGAGGGCACGTCCGAGCGTCTGGCCGGGCATTTGGATCGCGCCGTGGACCTGCTCACTGCGGGCGACGAGCAACTGGACATGCAACTGCCGCCACGCAACTCCACGCGTATTGCAGCGGCGATTCAACTCATGGCCACGCTCGCCAAACGGGGCGCACCGGGCGATGCCGAACGCGTCGATGCGCTGCTCGAGAAGTACCCGGATATCGATGAGTTATCGCCGCTGGCGCGCGCGCATTGGCACTACGCGCGCGGCATGCGCAGCGAAGGCGCGGCGCGCACGGAAGCACTCGCGATGGCGCGCGAGCTCATTCAAAACGCCGGCGCCGATGGCCGTTGGCTGCGCGCGGAGCTGGCCAGGTCGCGTTGAACTGTGCGCTGCCCGGTGGCGAGGAATTCGATGTCTCGCTGAACGATACAGGCGCGCAATGGCAAGCCCCGCAGGGGCGTAAGGCAATAGCCCAGGGCGCAAGCCCTGGGTCGGATCGCACCGTTGCAGCAGAGCCCTGAAAAGGCGAAATCGCTCGCCACAACCGCGCTTCGCATTTCCGGCCCAGCGGCGCAGCCGCTGGGCGTTTGACTTGGCACACGCCTGCGGCGTGTCAGCGCCGAGTCTCACCCCGTAGCTTAAGGGGCTGCAAAAGCCAAAGTCGCTTCGAAGAAAATTCGACTCAATTGTCCAGATCTCGCTCTGTCAAGAACTCCGGTGTCGCCTCAGACCGCCGAGCGGCGATAGGTGCCGTGGGCATGCTTGAGGTTGCCCAGTGCGAGCAGGGTTTCGAGAATGCGCGGTAGGCGTTCGCGCCAGCGACCGCGGCCAGTGTAGCGCTCGGCGATGGCAGCTTCGGTGAGCGGCACCGGCGATTGCGCGACGGTGTCGGCGATGCTCTTGATCTGCTCGATGATGTCTTTGGGCCACGGCCGGCGTGTAATCGCAGCGGCGGTGATGGTCTCATCGCTCGTCTCGTCCGCGGTGTCGATCTCGACCTGGGTTGGAGCAGCCGCGCCGGGATTCTGAAACTCGGGGCGCAGCCAGCGGATATGGCCGCGCGCTTCTTCGGCGGCGCGTTCGGCGTTGAGCGCCACGAGGCGTTCGAGCAGCACTTCGTCCAACTCGCGCACTGCCTCGTCGCGGCTGCGGCCCTCCGGGTGCGCGGCATTGCCGTTGACCGCCTGCATCAGCGGCGCGAGATCCTCCCAGCCGTACGCGGCGAGCACCGCGAAATCGAGATCGTCGTGCAGTTGTTTGAGCACCGACACCAGGCCCTGCTCGTGGATCAGCTTCTCCTTCGCACTCAGCGCCTCGCCGGATTTGAGTTTCTCCAGCACGTTGTACATGCCGGTGAGCGTGAGTTCTGGATGCGCGGCTTGTTGGCGTTTGCGGTGGGCGTCTAGGTCTTCGGCCAGGGTACGGATTCGGGATTGGTGGCTGGCGGTATTCGGATTGTCGAAAGACGGAAACGGGAAGGTCTCGAAGCAGCGGGTTTTGTTGTAGCGCGGTCGGTCTTCGAGTGTTCCACCTGCTGCTAATGCCCAAGTGACGTGCGAACGAGCCGATAGCAGGCCCAATAGATACGGATCTTCCAACGCGAACGTCACCAGCGTGCTGTCCGGAGTCACAGCTTCGTCCACGAATCCAAAGAATCGGTGTTTCTGAGTTTCGACCGTAACGATGTACTTCCGACAGCCCACCATGGCCGCCCGGAACTGTTGCCGCGGATGACCGATGACCCACCATCGATCACGAAACACCGAGTTCCGGTTTTGCTCACGCATCGGCTTGGCATTGTCGAGCAAGTGCTGGTAAGCCGCAGGGAATCGATCGCGAACTTCTTCTGCTTCTAGGCCGAAGAAGTCCACGAGCCAAATCCCGCGGCTCTTGCTCACCCAATCGCGCCCATTCAGGTACGGGCGAATGTAACACCCAATTTCTTCGCTCGTGCCAAGGCCGATTTGCTTAGCCCTCTCGTACCCGATCTGAAATGCCTCGCCTATTGTCTTCATGCCCACGGAGCATATTTGCGAGTTTGCTGCGAGAGTCGCCACGGTGGTGAGGTCGGCACCAATCGAGAGATCTGGGTGGATCTTTCCCGTGCGACTCTCTACCGATGACACAAGATCTTCGCTGTCCTGGTTCGGAGTTGTCCTGTCCTCGTTAACCTTGACTAGTCTCCCTGGTTCGCTGCCGCGAATACCCACAGTCATTGATATGCGAACGGCTGCTCCATCCGCACTATCCACCCACGGATGATCCGGGACGGCAAAAATCAAGCTGAGCGGGGGGTCACCAAGCAGGTGAGGTTCGACTGCCCGCCGAACGTATGACTGGCGCAAACTGTTAGTAGCGATTAAGCCGAACCGCCTAATTCTGCCATCACGCACAAGACAAGCAGCGTGATGCCACCAGCGCATCACCAAGTCTGTGCTTTCGGGCACCTCAGGAAACGCCGCTTGTAGCGCATCGACGTATCCATCGCCGAGCGCCTCTCGCATGCGCTTGCTACCAATAAACGGCGGATTCCCCACCACAAAATCCGCCTCGGGCCACTGCGCTTTGCGCGGGTTCTGGTAGCGATACAGCGGCACGCGGGCGGTGTCGTCGGGGACGGGTTCGCCGGTGACGGGGTGCGGCTTCATCGTGCGGCCGTCCCAGCGGGTGACGGGTTTGCCCGACTCATCCAACACGAACTCGGCGCCATCGTGGGCGAGCACGGCGTCGCGGCATTCGATGTTGTGGAAATCCTTCAGCACCGGCTGCGGCGGCGCGACGTGGCCGCGGGTGCGGAAGTGCCATTGCAGATAGCCGATCCACAGCACCATCTCGGCAATCGCCGCTGCGCGCGGATTCAACTCGATGCCCAGGAACTGATGCGGATCGACGCTGACACCGGACAAATCGAGCAGGCCCTGGGTGTCGCCGAGTTCTGTGAGGCGATTGAGCACCTCGCCTTCCAGGCGCTTCAAGTGCTCCAGCGTGACATAGAGAAAGTTACCGCTGCCGCAGGCCGGATCGAGCACGCGCACGCTGCACAACTGATGATGGAAGGTGCGTACCGTGGCGATGGCGCCTTTGGCGTCGCCCTCCGCCAGCAGCGTGAGCGCCGCCGCTTGCGCGGTGTTCCAGTCGGCGCGCAGCGGCTCGATCACCGCTGGCAGCACCAGGCGCTCCACGTACGCGCGCGGCGTGTAGTGCGCGCCGAGCGCGTGCCGCTCGGTGGGATCGAGCGCGCGTTCGAGCAGCGTGCCGAAGATCGCCGGTTCAACGTGTTTCCAGTCGTGCTTCGCCGCGCGCGTCAGCAACTCGATTTGTTCGCGGCTGAGCGCCAACACCAGCGGCTGCTTGAAGAGCTTGCCGTTGAAGCGCAGCAAATCGGCGCGCAGCGCCACCGAAAAACCGCCGACATCCATCGCCCGCCACAACTCGGTGAGCAGCGGCACAAACTGTGCCGGATGGCGCTCGCATTCGGCCAAAAGCCCCGTGAAGCTGCCGGTGGGCAACAGCTCCACATCCTCGGCAAATAGCGTAAACAGGCAGCGCGTCAGGAAGCCGGCCACGGTTTCGGCGTCCAGGCCCGTGGCTTCCAGCGAACGCGCCAATTCCGCCAGATCGGCGGCGATGGCGCGCGTGACCCGCGCCGAGACGCGCGAGGGATCGAGCGACAGCGGATCCAGCCAGATCGCACGCAAGCGCTCCAGCACGTCGGGCCGATGCAAATCGGGCAGGCGAATGCGATGCGAGGAGGGATCGGGGAAAGGCGTATAGGTGGCACCGGAGCGCGAGAACTCGGCGTACAAATCGATCGTATGGCCGACATCGACGACCAGCAGGAACGGCGGCCGCCCTTCCTCCGCAGGCAGCGCCCGAGCATATTCCTCGGCCTGCGAACGCGCCCGCATCAGCGCCAGATCGAAGCCCTTTGTGTGCGCGCCAGCTTTGACTTTCTTCGCCTCGCAGACGAAATGACCGCGGCGATACAGATCAATGCGCCCCAGCGAGCTGCTGCCATCGCCATGCGCGAACTGCACGCGGCGCTCGAACACGTACGCGTTGTCGCGCGTGTCCTCGCTGGCCGGATCGGGACGCGGTAGTTCCAGCAGGGCAATCAGCTCGGTCAGGAACAACTGGTAGTTTGCCAACTCACTGCCGCTTCGCACCGACCAGCGGGCGAGAAAGGCGTCGACGGAAGCAGGCGTAGGGTTCATGCCCGGAGCATAAATGCAAGGCGATGTTTAAGGGGCAAAAACCCGTACGCGAAGAGCAGGCCGTACCTGGATTCGCCGACGATCCGCACAGGGTGGGCGGCCGATCGTGCATGGCTCACACCGGCTGCGATTTGTCTGCGGCTTCACCCGACGGTTCCCGCCGCGCGCGACCCGGACGCAAACCGGCATACTCTGCGAATCGGTCCATGGATTCGACAACATGCTGCGATACGCCTTTTTCCTGATGTGCATGCTGGTTGCGCTACCGGCGCTGGCCGATTTGTACAGCGGCGAGGTTGCCGTCGCCGACCAGTCCGAAGCGGAACGATTGGCGGCGAATATCAGTGCGCTCAAGCAGGTTCTGATCAAAGTTTCGGGCGATCAATCCGCTGCGGAGCGCCCGCAGGTCGCAAGCGCGCTGAAGGATCCAAGCTCGCTGGTGCAGGCCTACCACTATCGCCAGGATGTCGATCGCAGCGGCGCCGTGCCGCAGCTCAAACTGTACTACGTCGCCAGCTTCGAGCCGCGCGCAGTCACCCGGCTGTTATCGTCGAGCGGGCTGTCGCAGTGGGCGCGCGAGCGGCCGACATTGATGGTCTGGGTGGCCGGGGCCGACTCGGGATCGGCCCTGTCCGAAAGCGAGTTGCAGCCGCTGCTGCGTCGCGGCACTGAACGCGGGATCTTACTGAAACGAGGCCTGGATGAAGACGCGGCCGCCAGCGGCAGCCTGGATGCACGGGATGTGGATGTATTGCGCCAGATCGCTTCGCGCGCGGGTGTTCCTGGTGTGTTGGCGGGCCGCTTGTTTCCGTCGAGCAGCGGTGTGATCGGTCGATTCGCGTTTAACGATGGCGAAAAAACCGAGAGTTTCGAGGTCAGCGGTATGACTCAGCTCGAAGCACTGCGCGCCGCAGGCGACGAAACCGCCAATCGCCTTGCGCAGCGATATGCCTTCGACGCAGCCGACTCGACGCCGGTGGCTGTGCGCGCCGTGGTGCGCAACATCGGCGATGCTGGCGCCTATGCGCGCGCTCAGAGTTATCTGGCGTCGCTTTCGATCGTGCGCGATCTGCGCGCCAGCGCGGCTGCCGGAAATACGCTGACGCTGGACATGAGCGTTGCCGGCGGTGGCGATCGGCTCAAGTCGATCGTCGGCCTGGGCGATGTCATGACCGCCGCCGGCGAGTCGATCGACGGTGAGGTGGTGCTCGATTTGCGCTGAGTGCTCTTGGTCGTACAATCTCCGATGACGCGGCAGGGCCGCGCCCGCAGCTTCCGGTGGCTTGCGACCATTCGGCACCGCACCGGTTGTTTTGACGAGTGACCGGCAACCCGATGCTCCGCCACCTGCCCAATACCCTGACGCTTCTGCGGCTGCTCGCGGCGCCGCCGATCGCGTGGCTGATCGCGCACGAACAGGCGCAGATGGCGCTCTGGCTGTTCCTTGCCGCTGGCCTGACAGACTCGATCGATGGTTACCTGGCCAAACGATTCGGCTGGATCAGCCGCCTCGGTGGCTGGCTGGACCCACTGGCCGATAAAACCCTGATCCTGTGCGCCACCGCGGCGCTGGCCTGGCATGGCGATCTACCACTGTGGTTGTTTGCGCTGATCGCGATGCGCGATATCGTCATCGTCTGGGGCGCTGTCGCTTTTCATTTCAACTATGCGCCCCTGCGCGCTGCGCCGACGTTGCTCGGCAAGATGACCATGTTGGCGCAAGTATTAATGGTTCTGCTGTTGTTGGTCGCAAATGCCTATCCTGCGCACGTGCCAATGCTTGCGGTACAGGCAGCATTTGTGGCGACCGCCATATTTCTTGTATCCAGCGGCATCGACTATGTGCGACGCTGGCGCGAGAAGGCCCGGCGTCTGACGAAGGAGAAATTGACTTGACTTGGAGTTATCGCGCGCAGCTGGCCGCCATCTTGGCCGTCGTTGGGCTCTTTCTGTTTCTGCTCGGTCCTATATTGACGCCATTTGCGGTCGCTGCGCTGCTCGCGTATCTGGGCGATCCTATCGTCGACGCACTGGAACGCCTGAAGCTCTCGCGCAGCGCATCCGTGGGCATCGTATTCACGGCAATGACCTTGATTCTGCTGCTGGTGCCGCTGGTGCTGGTGCCGTTGTTGGAAGACCAGATCCGGCTGTTGATCGAAAAACTGCCGGCTTACATCAGCTGGGTCCGCGAGCGACTGATGCCGATTCTCGTTGACCGCCTCGGCGTCGATCCAAACGTGTTCTCCACCGACCAAATCATGGCAGTCCTGCAGCAACATTGGCAGCAAGCGGGCGGCATCGCAGCCACCGTGCTTGAGCAAGTGTCGAAGTCCGGTTTGGCGATCGTCGCATTCGCGATGAACCTGCTGTTGATTCCGGTCGTGACGTTTTACTTTCTCCGCGACTGGGACACCATGATCGAACGTGTGCGCGAGCTGCTGCCAAGGCATATCGAGCCAAAGGTCTCGCAAATCGCTCGCGAATCGAACGTGGTGCTGAGCGCGTTCTTACGCGGTCAGTTGGCGGTGATGCTGGCGCTCGGTTTGATCTATTCGATCGGACTTTGGCTTGCCGGCATCAAGCTGGCGTTTCTGATCGGCATGTGCGCCGGGTTGCTGAGTTTCGTGCCTTACCTGGGCGGCATTCTCGGCGTCGGCGGCGCGGTGATAGCGGCGCTGGTGGAGCATCGCGATCTGGTCCACGTGATGTACGTTCTGATCGTGTTCGGCGTCGGCCAGACGCTCGAGGGTTTTGTGCTGACGCCGTGGCTGGTAGGCGATCGCATCGGCCTGCACCCGGTGGCGGTTATCTTCGCCATTCTCGCGGGCGGGCAATTGTTTGGCTTTGTCGGCGTGTTGTTGGCTTTACCCGTCACCGCAGTGCTGATGGTCATCCTGCGTCATCTGCACGAGCAGTATCTGCAAAGCCGACTCTATCAAGACAATGCTGCGCCGCCGTCGTGAATCAACTCGCACTCGCGCTGCCCGGCATCGGCGCTCCAGGTTTCGAGAACTACTACGCCGCGCCCGGCAACATCGTTGCGCAGCGCCTGATCGCGTTCGCAGCCAGCCCGGGCGAAGCGCAGATTGTGCTGACGGGCCCGTCGCTCAGCGGTAAGTCGCATTTGTTGCACGCGGTCTGCGAGCGCGCGCGCGAACACGGCATTGGCGCCTTTTACGTTTCGCTGCGGCGCGCCGATGCGGTCGAGTGGTTACGCAACGCCGATGGCGCGCTGATCGCCGTTGATGATGTTGATGCCATTGGTGAGATTGACGCAGCGTTGGCCCTGTTCGCGCTGCTCAATCGCCAGCACGACGCGCGGCGAGCAGTGCTCTGCGCCGGCACGGCATTGCCAACGTGTTTGCCCGATCTGCACTCGCGCCTCGCGCGCGCCGAACAACTGCTGTTGCCGCTCGTCAGTGACGACGACCGTCGGCACATTCTGCAATTGCAGGCCAGGCATGCCGGAATCCCGTTGGAGCCGGCCGCAATCGAGTACTTGTTGCGCCACCACTCGCGTGACTTGGCAGCGCTGATGACGCGTCTGGACGCCCTGCACCGCACGAGCCTAGCGGAAAAGCGGCGGATAACGGTGGCGATGGTGCGCGGCTGATCGCGAACCTTCAATGGTGTTGTGCGCTGATATGCACAACGCCGACGTAAGGTTTGGGAAGCTTTGAGAGGACGACTATTCTCCGTGCTATGAGCTTCTTCGACTCCGACCCCGCAACATTGGCACCGCTCATCGATGAGCTGCGCACCCTTGCGCATGCCGCGCGGCGGCGTATGCCGCATGGCGAAACGCTGGCGACTACAGCTCTGGTCAACGAGGTGTACCTGAAGCTGAGCCGCGAACGCAGCGCCGTTGCGGTGGATCGGAAGCACTTCTTTGGGCTGGCAGCTCGAGCAATGCGCGAAATTCTGATCGACGATGCGCGACGCCGTAGCGTCCGGCAGACTGCGGCAACGGACGATCATGACCCTGTCGCGCTGGCACCGGAGCTGGATGCCGAACGTCTGGTCGAAATGGACCAGACGCTAAAGGCGCTCGCCGAGATCCAACCGCGCCTCGCAGAAGTGGTCATGTGTCGCTTTTTTGCCGGCTACACCGAAGAAGAAACGGCCGATATTCTGGACGTCGATGTGCGCACGGTGCAGCGCGACTGGAAACGCGCCAAAGCGTGGTTGGGCGAACTCAGCGCTGCGCGATGAACCGGGATATCGGGCGAATGCGGCGACTGGATGCGCTGCTCGACGCAGCGCTGAATGCGACGTCGTCCGAGCGGGACGCAATGCTCGATACGCTCGATGGCGAAGACGCAACCCTGGCAGTGGAGCTGCGGCAACTGATCCATGCGGCGGAGCAAGACGACCCGATGCTCGATGCCAGGCCCTGGGCACGGCTGGAACCCAATCTCGGCACATCGCACGCACCCGGGGATACGATCGGGCGCTATCGGTTGCAACGAATGCTTGGCACGGGTGGGATGGGCGAGGTATGGCTCGCACAAAATGAAGCGCATATCGATGTCGCGCTCAAGCTGATCCGCAGCCACCTGTCGCAAGCCGTGCTCGGCGAGCGTTTGCGACGCGAACGCGACATCTTGATGCGCCTGAAACACCCGAACATCGCGCGACTGCTCGATAGCGGTATGACGGCCTCGGGCGAGCCGTTTCTGGTGATCGAGTTCGTCGATGGCCAGCCGCTGCTGGACGCTGCCGACCGCAGCAAGCTGGACGTGCGCGGTCGCGTTCTCTGGATGCGCGCGATTTGCGATGCGGTCGCCGCTGCACAAGCCCAGCTGATTGTCCATCGCGATATCAAGCCTGCCAATATTCTGATCGATCGCTCCGGCATACCCAAGCTGCTCGACTTTGGCATCGCCAAATTGCTGGATCACAGCGGCTTCGGCGACAGCACCGAACTGACGCATGCCATGGGACGCGCGTTGACGCCAGCCTATGCGGCACCCGAGCAACTGCGCGGAGAGCCGGTCAGTACAGCGAGCGATGTATACGCCCTTGGGGTGGTGTTGCACGAACTCCTGGTCGGACAGCGGCCGCAGCGCCAGGGTGAGATGCTATTGCCTGCCTCGCGCGTCGTTGCGCGAACTGAAGATCCAGCGGTGCGTCAGCGAACGCGTGAGCTGCGTGGCGATCTCGATGCCGTACTCGCGCGCGCGCTGCAGGCCGATCCCGCGCGCCGCTACGGCAATGCGCAAGCGCTCGCCGAAGAACTGTCGGCATGGCTCGATGGTTTGCCCGTGCGCGTACGCGAGGGCGCCGGATATCGGCTGGTCAAGCTCATCGCTCGAAATCGTGTCGCCAGCAGCGCAATCGCGATTGGCCTGCTGGCCAGCATGGTCGGCGCGATCGGCGCCTGGCAACAGTCGCACATCGCTCGCCGCGAGGCGCAGCGTGCAGCGTATGTGCAGTCGTTTCTTGAGGACCTGTTCGCCAACGAACTGCCCGGAGCGCCGCGCGACGAACTTCCGAGCACGGCTGAACTGCTGGCCCGCGGCACCGAGCAGGCGCTGGCCGACACCAATGCCGAGCCCGGCGCTCGGCTGTCGCTGTTGCTGTCCCTGGCCCGCATCCAGGGAGGACAGCGTCAATGGTCTGCAGCGCGCCGCAGTTTCGAAGCCGCCCAGGCGTTGGTTCCTGAAATCGCCGACGCACCGATCTGGCAAAGCGCAGCCATCGAAGCCGATCTGGCCACGGTACACACGCAACTCGATCCTGGCAACCGCGCGCACGGGCTGGATGCCTTGCGCAGCGCAGTTGCGCAAGCGCGTGCGCAAGGCGCGCCCAACGATTGGCTGATGGGCAAATTCATGGAGATGATCGGCGCCAACGTCGATAGCGACGATGGCGATACCGCACGCTCTCTGGCCGATGAGTTGCTGGATCTGATCGCGCGTACGGCACCAGACGCCGACCGGGAAATCGGCGCACTCACTCAGGCCGTGGTCGCTTATTCGCACGATCAAATCTACCGTGCGCAAGCCGAAACCCTCGCGCGTCGCGCGCTGCAGCTCTCCGAGCGACGATTCGGACAGGACCATGCGGAGACCGCTTACGCTGCCATGCGGGTCGCCGGCGTTCTACGCATCAAAGGCGATATCGCAGCAGCGCTGCCCTTTGCCGAGCGCGCCGCGAGCGTCGCACGGCGCGCCTATCCAAACCAGCATCCTCAGCTGGCCAGAATCCTGGAAGAGCTTGCCCGTATTCGCACCCGAAGTGACCCCAGCGCGGATGCCACACCATTGTGGCGCGAGGTACTTGGCATTCGCGAACAGCACTACGGCCCGCAAAGTTATGCGGCGGCTCGCTCGCGTTCGTTTCTCGCGATGAGTCTGAATCGCCAACAACGCTACGAAGATGCCGCAACTGAGGCACAACGAGCGCTTGCGGACCTGAAACGCGAAGTCGGCCAGGCGCATCCGCTCTACCTGGACGCCGTCAGTTACGCCGCTATCGCGCTCGCCGAAACCGGTCGCGCTGCCCGCGCACTCGAGCTTCTGCCACCGGGCGGCCCAGACCCGCCGCCCCAGATCGCGGGCAACGCTCGTTGGCGCTACTTCGAGCTTGTCGCCATACGGCTACGCCTTGCTCCGGATGCCAGCGCGATGGCTGAGCTGATACGTACCATGGCCGTCGAAACCAAGGCCCCACGCGACATCGCCAGCGTGTGCTTGTCGATTGCCGCTCTCGCCATTGAACAGCAACAACTCGACAACGCACGCTCGGCGCTGCACGCTGCCAATGAGCGCATTGCGCGCGACGACTCGACCAGACTTTCCGAAATCGCAACGTTGCTCGAACGGCTCATGCAAGGCCCGACCTTGGATCGCCTTGCAGTACAGCAGGCCCGAGACATCGTCGCGGCACGGCGTGGCGAACGGCACTACGCCGTGCGGTTGGCTGATCGGTGGTTGGCGAAGTGACGCTCAGCTGCGTGCATTGGCAATTGAAGGTGCTCTCGGGGACGCTTGCGCCATACTAGGGCGCTTAGTTCTTCGGTCACTGCAGATGAAAATACCCAAAGGCCTGCAACCGCTGGTCGACGATGGCCTTGTCGATGAGGTGCTGCTGCCGCTGAAAAGTGGCAAGGAAGCCTCGGTTTTTGTCGTGCGATCTGGGCCGAACCGGCTGTGCGCCAAGGTCTACAAGGATATGGCGCAGCGCAGTTTCAAAGCGCGCGTGCAATATCAGGAAGGCCGCAATGTGCGCGGCAGCCGGCAATCGCGGGCGATCCATCGCGGCAGCAAGTTTGGCCGCCGGGAGCAAGAAGCGGTGTGGAAGAACACCGAAGTCGATGCGCTCTACCGTCTTGCGGCCGCGGGTGTGTCGGTGCCGAAGCCGCACGGTTACTTCCACGGCGTACTGCTGATGTCGATGGTCACCGACGAACATGGCGACCCAGCGCCACGCCTGGGCGAAGTCGAGCTGACTCACGCGCAAGCGCTCGACTGGCACTCGCGGCTGATGCGCGATGTGGTGCGTATGTTGTGTCTGGGCCTGATCCATGGCGATTTATCCGAGTACAACGTACTGATCGAGGCCGCCGGTCCGGTCATTATCGATTTGCCGCAGGTCGTGAGCGCAGCTGGCAACAATGCCGCGCGTGACATGTTGTTGCGCGATGTCCATAACCTGCGCGCCAGCTTCAGCCGCTTCGCACCGGAACTGATGCTCACGCACTACGGCGAAGAAATGTGGGCGCTGTTCGAGGCCGGCGCGCTCACTCCGGATATTGAGCTGACCGGCACGTTTGTTTTCGACGAAAGTCCGGCCGACGTGGATGCAGTCCTCGACGCCATCGAAGACGCGCGACAAGTCGCAGCGATTCGCCAGCAAGGTCGTGACGAAGCGGAAGCATTGCACGACGGGATGCCTTAGCCCGCATGGGTGAACTCGGACGAATGCGAAAAGTGAGTGTGATCAGGCTTGCGCTGCCTGAATGCTGACAGCAAGAGCGAAGCAAAAAGTGCAACCGCTTAAGCGGCGGACCGGGTAATCAACAGCTCCAGCAACCGTACCGGCGAGGCTGTCCTGATCCCACCCGTCTTTATCCAACCCATAGCGGATTCCTCGTTCGGCCTGCGCTCACTTCGAAGCAGCCGGCATTGGGTCGCCAGGCACGGAGCGGCCGTGTGTGGTGGCCCAAAACCAGGTGCTGATTCGATTGATGTGCAAAGTTTCGCCGTTCAGCAGCAGCGCCAGTCCCAGATCGTGCTTGCGCGAGTACGCGATCTCGGTGACGTAACCTCTGACCCAACCACTGTGCAAATACAGCTCATCCTCGCCGATTTGGTAGATGCGCCAACCCAGACCATAGTGGGCATCGCTGAGCAGATCGGCCCATAATTGCCGTTTGAGTTCGCGTGGCGTACGCACGCGCTTGCGCGTCGTTGCCTCAATCAGCTCGGCCGGTAATACGTCCGGATGGCTGCCCAGCATTGCAAGCAACCACTTGCTCAAATCGTTGACACTGGCATTGATGCCTGCTGCCGCCGGCAATTGGTAATACGCTTCGTTCAACTCTGCAGGAACCCAGACGCCGTCCCTGCGGCGATGCGGTCGCGCGACATTCGCTTCGGCCAGCAATGCGTCTCGTCCAAACGTCGCACTGCGCATCCCCAGCGGATCGAACAGACGCTGCGTGACTAACTCCGAGTAAGAAGTGCCGGCCGCCCTGGACAGGATGGGCGCAATCTGCGCAAAAGCGATGTTCTGGTAGCTGTAACAGCGACCGGGCGCACAAATCGGCTCCAGTGTGCGGAATTGCGGGAGAATCTTGGCCAAAGGCAGACCGTCATCGAGCAGATTGTCGTAGGCATTCGCCACCAGCCCCGTCGATTGCCCAAGCAAATCTTCGACGCGCAGTTGTTTCATCAGTGCGGGCTTCAAGCGAAAGTCGGGCGGCTGCGTGACCAACGAATCGGCAAGATCGATCCGTTGCTCGGCAACCAGCTGGAGCGCCAGCGGTCCGGCGAAGGTTTTCGACACCGAGGCGAGACGAAACACGGTGTCGACATCCACCGGCTCCACCTGACCGATCTGTCGCACACCGTGTGCGCCCGACCTTAGCACCTGGCCTTTGCCAACGACGATGTAAGCGCCACCTGGGATGGATTGTTCGATCAATACCTCACGAAAGCGCTGATCGAAGCGCTCTAGTTCCGGCACTGCGGCCTGCAAAGTTGCGCCAGCGACAGCGCAGAGAACCAATGTGCCGAGTGGCGCGAAGTATCGAGTCATAGAAAGAATGGCTACAAAGTTGTTGCCACAATACGCGGCTGGTGAGCCGCAAAGTACCCTGGTGCCCAAGTACTCTGATATCAGGAAAGCAGCGATGATCCGCCCACCGATGCCGCACCGTCGAAGGATCCCGCCATGCAAGTGCTACGTACGCCAGATGTCTGCTTCTCCGAACTGCCTGGGTTTCCCTTCGCGCCGAACTTTGTCCACATCCAGGCCGGCGAAGGCGAACAAACTCTGCGCATGCACTATGTGGACGAGGGACCGCCCGCCGCCGCACCGGTGTTGATGCTGCACGGCGAACCTAGTTGGTCGTATCTGTATCGCAAGATGATTCCCATCGTTGCGGCTGCGGGTCACCGGGTCATCGCGCCGGATCTCGTGGGATTTGGTCGCTCCGACAAACCCGCTGAGCGCAGCGATTACAGCTACCAACGACATGTCGACTGGCTCACACACTTTGTCTGCACGCTCAATCTGAATTCCATCACACTGGTTTGCCAGGATTGGGGCGGCCTGCTTGGGCTGCGCCTGGTCGCAGCCATGCCCGAACGCTTTGCGCGCGTGGTCGCCGCGAATACGTTCCTGCCAACCGGCGACAGCAAACCCGGCGCAGCTTTCCTGGCGTGGCGCGAGTTCTCGCAAACCGTACCGGTGTTCCCAACAGGACAAATCATCGCCAGGGGCACCGTCAAATCGCTGACCGCGGCAGAACAGGCCGCCTACGATGCGCCGTTCCCCGACGAACGTTTCAAGGCCGGTGCACGCGCGTTTCCGACACTCGTGCCTGCAAGTCCCGATGACCCGGCCGCGGAGCCCAATCGCCAGGCGTGGGCGCAGCTGATGCGATTCGACAAACCCTTTCTCACTGCGTTCAGCGACGGCGATCCGATCACACGCGGCGCCGATGCTGTTCTGCAGAAGCTGATCCCGGGCTGCAATCAGCAGCGCCATACCACGCTCATTGGCGGTGGCCATTTTCTGCAGGAAGATTGTGGCGAGGAATTGGCGCAGGTGATCGTGGATTTCGTTCGCACCAGCGCTCAGGCAGCCTAACCCGCGGCTGGCGACTTGGTGACCCGGTTTGCTGCGATCATGCGTAGGTGATTTGAGTACATCACTTGAGCGGGAGTCAGGCATGTTCCGGATCGCAGTCGTTCTGTTCGCCATCGCAACATCTGCGCTGGCCCAATCAGGTTCCGTCACTGGGACGTTTTTCGATGCAGGTCGCCATTGGGACGTGGTGGATGCCATTGCCTGGCGCGAGGAGAAACGGCTGTACGTAGCGATCAGCGACTATCGCTTCGATCGCTTCGCGATTGCCGACGCCGGCATCGTCAATAAGAGAGTGATTCGCGACGAACATCAGGCGCGGCATTCATACGCAACTGCGATTTTCGAGCTGCATCCTGATGGCGAATTTCGCGCCTTCGATAGTGCTGGCACGCCGGATATGGAAGACGACCGAAACCCGATTGGCGGATGGCGCTTATCCGCATCTGTCGATACCGGCAGAGTCCAGGCGACTTGGCGCTATGCCCAATCCGATCTCGTCATTGATGTTCCGATCAGCGACACACTCTCTACTCCCGGGTCGCCCGCCGCCAACGATTCGGCGCCCGCCGAGGCTCTGCTGGCGCTGCTGAAGGCACGCTCCAATGGCGACTACGATCTGGCCAGGAAACTCTCTCTTCCACCCGGCTATCAGGATCCACGCAGTGCTGACAAGATCGCCGAGCATCGGGAGAATTTCAGGCTGTGGCGCCCGTTCGCCATGAGCAATGCAGTCGTCGACCGCGTACGCATCGACGGTGATGGTGCTGAAGTCTTGTTCCATGGCGAGGTCTCGTCAGGTGAACCGAACGGGCGCGCATTCGTTGTGCGCACCGCCGGGCAATGGTGGGTGCAGCATCACACGGCGCGATGACGCAGTGCCTTTAGTTGCCATTGGTCGTGGTGCGGATCATCGGCCCGGCCTGCGATGGCAAGGGAGAGACGCCCTGCGAGGACTTCGACCGATCCATCGACCGTGACGGGTTGTTGATCGAGCTCAATGCGAAGTATCAGGTCAATGACGGCTGCGCGGTCGCTCAAAACCGGGGGCTGACCCGGTTCATATGTGAAGTTTCGCCGTTGAGCAACTGCGCCAATCCCAGATCGTGCTTGCGCGAGTGCGCGATCTCGGTCCGCACGAATCGCCGACAGGCATATTCTCCGCGAGCCCGGCCAAAAATATTGCCGCAAGCCGCTCGCTGTCAGCGCTCGCCGACACTGAACGCGGATTCCGTTCGCCAGCCTGTGCGGTGCGCGTTCAAAGCGCTGCTCCGGAATCGCACTGGCTTACGCGGCCCGCCTCAGCCCAGGCCGGGCCGCAGCGGCACGGTCCAGGGCCTGGCGCAGGTCGTGGGCAAGATCCCCCACCTCCTCGATGCCAACACTCAGGCGCAACAACCGATCGGAGATGCCTGCAACCTGGCGCGCTTCTGGCGTCATGGAGGCATGCGTCATCGTCGCCGGATGTGCGATCAGGCTCTCGACACCGCCCAAGGATTCGGCAAGCGAGAAGTGCCTCAGGCCATCAATCAGTGCTCGAACAGAGGGCTCACCACCGGCGACCTCAAAGCTGATCATCGCGCCGAAACCGCGCTGCTGGCGCGCCGCGAGATCGTGCTGCGGATGCTCGGTCAGGCCCGGAAAATGCACGTGCTCGACGACCGGATGTGCGGCCAGTAGTTCCGCCAGCACTTGCGCATTCTCGCCATGCACCCGGAGCCGCGCCGACAGCGTACGCAGACCGCGCAGTGTCAGGTAACTGTCGAAAGGTGCACCCGCCAGGCCCATGCAGTTATTCCACCACTTGAGCGTCTCCAGATGCTCTGGCCCTGCGGCGACGATAGCGCCGCCGACAACGTCGCTATGACCATTCAAGTATTTGGTGGTCGAATGCAAAACCAGATCAGCGCCGAATTGCAAAGGCTGTTGCCAAACCGGGGATAAGAAAGTGTTGTCGACCAGAACAATGGTGCCATGAGCCTTGGCAGCAGCGGCCAAGGCCGCGATATCGACAACGCGCAAGAGCGGATTGCTTGGGGTTTCGATCCAAAACAAATCGGCGCCGTCTGCCAGCGCTGCCACAACCGCAGCGGTATTGCCTTGATCGACCAGCGTGAGCCGAAAGCGCCCGCGGTTCGCCAGAGTATCGAACAGCCGCCAGGTTCCTCCATAACAGTCGTGCGGCGCGACCAGATGACCACCCTCAGGCACCAACTGCAGCGCCAACGTTATCGCGGCCATCCCGGTCGCCGTGACCACCGCGCCGCAGCCACCCTCCAGCTCCGCCAAAGCGTCGGCCAGAGTGTCGCGCGTTGGATTGCCGGAGCGTGTGTAGTCGTAGCGGCGCGGCTGCGCAAATCCCGCGAACGAGAAGTTGCTGGATAACACCAGTGGCGGCACGATTGCGCCGTGACCACGATCGGTATCGATCCCGGCGCGAACCGCTTTGGTGGTGGTGGAAGTGTTGCTCATGCTGCCCTCGTCATGGCGATCGATGAAAGCATTCTAAACCGCTAGACGTTTAGACGTCTATACGCCTGTTCGCGACAAGGCGGCTTCCTTCGATTTTAGACGCCAGAGCGGATGGTGCGAGTCGCGGTATTTGCGTTCGAAAGGGCTGATGGGCTCTTGCGCCAGGTATGGCTCAACCGTGACATCGATGCCAAAAACCCCCAGCGCGGCGGCAAATTCCTCCGCATAGATCAGCCAGTTGGTCCGCAACTCGATAACTCGCGCGCTTTTTACTAACGCCGGGAACACCGGATGCGCATGCCAACGCCGCAACAAGTGATGCGCTTTCGGCCAAGGGTTGGGATACAGCAGATACAACTCATCGACTGTGACATCGCGCCGCTCCATCGCGCGCCATACGCCCGAACAATCGGCGCGAATCAGCAGCGCGTTGCGCATCGCATGGCGCCCGATGCGCGACAAACGATGCGCCGATTGATCGACACCCAGCACCGCCCGGTCTGGCCGGCGTTGCGCCAGTTGCAACGTACTCTCACCGGTGCCGCAGCCAGCATCGAAGGCCGTGGCCGAAAAAGGGCTGGAAAACTGCAACCACTGATCGACCACGGCCGCATCGCGCGGGTGAATCGGCGTCCGATCTTGATGCCTCCGATGGCGGGATACCACGTCAAACAAGCGCGGATGCACGCCATCCTGGTTGCTCGTCACGGATCGCGAATTTCCGCAGGCATCCCCTGCTGGCGCGCTCATGGACGATTTGAACGGCAGTCGTTCAAGATCGTTCCCTCGTCACTTGCGATTGGCCAGCGCATGAAATCCGAGCATACCCAGTCCGGCAGCGCCGATCACGATGCCGAAGGTGGCGGGATCGTTGCCGTCGAGGTTTGCGATATCGATGATGCCAAAGGCGATTCCGATCAGAACCAGCACCAGTCCCCATTTGAGAGAAGACACTTTACGATTCACTTCGTCGGCCGCCAGCATCATTCGCACCAGATCTTCCGATGTGCCGGACTGCGCCAATCGTTGCCGCACCCGGCCGTCCATCACGAACTTGACGGCCGCTGCGATACAAACGAACAAAACGATCGGGATCAAAAATTCCAGGTTCACAACCATGCTCCTCGTGGCTCGGGTCGAATTGCCCGTTGCATCCGACAGATACGGGGAAGGTGGCTACGGTTGCATGCGGTACCAAAAAAGCGCCCACGGCATGACGCTCACTCGCGGCGGCACTGCAACCGAAGATGCGGTCGTGGTATCCATCTTTCCATGAACGATGACCGCACTCTGGTGGAAGCAGCACTGGCATATGCCCCGGGTGCGTTCGATCGTTTGGTGCGGCAACACCAGCGGCTGGTCTGGCATGTGGTCGAGCGTATGGTGCGGCACCCGGAGGACACGCGCGAACTCAGCCAGGAGGTCTTCGTTCGCGTGTACCAAAAGCTGTCGCAGTTCAGGTACGACAGCTCGCTGGCGACCTGGATCGGGCGTATCGCATTCTCGCTGGCGACCCGCCATTTGCAACGAAAACAGCTGCCTGTCAACGACGATCATCGCATAGACAGTTCGTCGGAGGATCCGCTGACGCGAATTGCCGACGACTTCGACTTCGCCGATGCTTATGCCGATGCGGAGCTCGGCGCCGCCGTTTCCGCCGCGGTCGAAGCGCTACCTCCCGTGCAGCGAACGCTGATCAGTCTTTATCATTTCGACGAGTTGGGAATCGGCGAGATCAGCCAAATGACGGGATTACCCGAAGGAACGGTCAAGAACAGCCTGTTTCGCGCGCGCAAACGATTGCGCGCGTGTCTGGAGCAGGCCATTGGAGTAGTCGCATGAACGAGCCATCGCAGCCGAATCAGAACGAGTGGTTGGCACAGGAAAGGGCACTGGAGCTGTTACGCAGATATGCGTCAGGGCGATGCGCTTTGCCTGGCGATCAACAGCCTGATCCGTTGTCCCCAACCGCATCCAGTGGCGGTTGCACCGATACCAACACGATCGGCGAGTACCGTCTCTTGTTTCACGCACTCACACAAATGCCGCGCTCCGAACCGCCGGACGATTTTGCAGCCGCAGTTGCGCGCGCGGTGCGCGATGCGCAAGTCGACGAGCATATCGAGCGCTGGGTGACCCGTGTTGCTGGTGCTGTCGCCACGGTTTGCCTGGCTGTCTTTGCGGGTCCGATACTCGTGGATTCTCTGCGCACTTCAGACGCTCTGACACTACTACCGGGGGTCGGATTGCTGGGCAGTCCGCTGTTGTGGGCGGCGGCTGCGGGCACCGCTTGCGCTGTACTTCTCGACGCGTTACATAAGGTCCACTGAACCCGCTTCCGCCCGTCCAAATCAAAAAGGCCGCTTGCAGAAAACCCTTGTGTCCAGCGACACTTCGGTCCATGCCCTTTTGACAGAATTCGGACTTTGGCGAGCATGTCCGCAATACAGTCTTTCTTGCCGCTGTCGCATGTTTCCGCGAACCTCCTTGTGCTCGGTTCGATGCCGGGCGCAGCTTCGCTGACCGCGGGCCAGTACTATGCACACCCACGCAATGTCTTCTGGTCGATCGCATCGACAGTCACGGGCGTTGCCGCCGCAGCACCCTATAGCGAACGCTGCGCCGCATTGGTCGCACATGGCATTGCCTTATGGGACGTGCTCGCACAATGTCGACGCCTGGGAAGCCTCGACAGCAAAATCGACAGGTCGAGCGCAGTGATCAATCCGCTTGGACCGTTCCTCCAAGAGCATCACAATCTTCGCCGTATTCTGTTGAACGGGGCAACAGCTGCCTATTGGTTTGCCCCGATTGCGGCCCAGCGCCCAGACCTTCAAGTATTGAAACTGCCATCGACCAGCCCGGCCAACGCCAGTTGGACCTTCGCACGCAAGCAGTCGGCCTGGCTGGCTGCACTTCGCGGAGACTCTCGATGAACAAACTGGCGCATGTGGCGCTGATGGTCCGCGACTACGACGAGGCAATTGAATTTTTCTGTCATACGATGGACTTCGAATTGATCGAGGATCGCGCCGTCCCGGAACAGAACAAACGTTTCGTTCGTGTTGGCCCACGCGGCGGCGGCGCTGCGTTGGTGTTGGCACGCGCGACAACCGAAGAGCAGGCGCGGTTCGTCGGCGATCAGTGCGGCGGACGTGTGTTCTTGTTTCTTGAAACGACCGACTTCTACCGAGAGTTCTCGCGCCTGCAGAGTCACGGCGTGCACTTTGTGCGCGGCCCGGACACAAAGAGCTACGGCGTGGTTGCCGTGTTTGAGGATTTGTACGGTAATCGATGGGACTTGATCCAGTATGTCTGACAACGATGATCTCGATTCGCTGACGCAGCGCCGAAATCGGCGCCGCGCGCGTTTGCGCCGTCTGCTCAAGCATCTGCCCAGGCGCGACAACGCGCATCGCTACCCGGTCATCCGCTGGTTCGGCGACGCCGCACGAGCGCGCCCGTATCTTTGGTCGTTCAAGCGCGCGCAGATCGTGCCTGCGCTCTACGCCGGATGGGTTATTTCGCTGCTGCCGCTGTATGGCGTGCAATTCTTCATTGCATTCGTTGTCGCGTTAGGATTGCGCGCCAACGTAACGGTCATGGTAGCCCTGCAGTTCGTCACCAACCCACTGACGATCGTACCTGTGTACGCATTTACCGGCTGGACCGGTGCGTCTCTCATGAGCGCTCTGAACATCGGGACCGAGTGGCCAACGGCCATGTTTTACGCCAACGCGCTGATGATCGGTGGGGTGCTGGTGGGCCTGGTCGCTGCCCTCCTCAGCGATCTGGCCTGGCGGTTTCTTGCCTGGGAAGCCTCCCAGCTGGCTGCCGCCGTGAGCAAGGCCAGGCACCGCCGTGGCAACGCAGACCGATGAACAACGCCACCCACACAACCCAGTTCCTGCTCGGTCGGATGCGCAGCGGCGATACCAGCGCCCGCGCACTTCTGGTGGCCCGTATTGAACCTCTGTTGCAGCGCTTTGCGCATGGCCGGGTGCCACAGCTGCTGCGCCACGAACAAGATACGTCGGATCTGGTGCAGCTCACCTGGCTCAAAGTACTCGACAAACTGGACGGAATCTCAACCACCGGCCCCGGCGACTTCTTCGCCTACCTACGCACGGTTCTGATCAACGCGCTGCGAGAAGCGCTGCGACGCCATGGCCGCGCGCCGATCGACCACATCGGCTTTGATGCGGCGCATGCGATCTTGCCCGCCGATACGGTAGCGCTCGACGATTGGCTGGCCTATGAACAAACACTGCAATCGCTGCCCGCCGATTTGCGCAATCTGGTCTTGATGCGCTTCGAGTTCGGCATGAGTTTTCACGAAATCGCGTCCGAGCTGGACGACACACCGGATGCTGTTCGAATGCGTGTCAATCGCGCCCTGGCACGCATCGCGCAAGGGGTCGAAGCACCTTGATTTTGGGCTGCAAAATCAAAGCCAATCCGAAAAATCGATCCAAACACCGCTCCCGGACGATTCTTCCATCTTTGTCGGGTTTATCGTGGCCGCTCGTTTCGCGATCCGTCGCAAGCGTCTGTCTCTGGCAAGCTCGACTCGCACCCGGCTTACTGCTATCAATCGCGGCTGGCGCAAAGCTCTCAAGGGATCGCGAATGGCCACAATCGAAGCCAAAGTGCCGGACATCGGCAACTATCAGGATGTGCCGGTGATCGAAATCCTGGTCAGACCAGGCGATACCGTGAAACTCGATCAGGGACTTGTGACCCTGGAATCGGACAAAGCGACGATGGAAGTACCCTCGCCTGTGGCGGGTATCGTTCGCGAATTGAAAGTGAAACTGGGCGATTCTCTGAAAGAGGGCAGTCTGGTCGCGATCATTGAACCTGCTGCGGCAAGTGCTGCTGCGAGTGCCCCGGTCGCTCCAGTCACGCCGGCGGCACCTTCAGAACCGGTCGCCCTACCGCCAGCCGCGCCGGCGTCGACACCAGCAAAAGCGACCAGCGTCACGCCACCGGTGACGACCGCCGCGCAGCCCAAGCCCGGCGATCGCCCTCATGCTTCGCCGGCCATTCGCCTGTTCGCTCGCGAACTCGGTGTCGATTTGACGCGGATTACTGGCACTGGCCGCAAGGGACGCATCACCAGGGAGGACGTCCAGGGCTTCGTCAAACGCACATTGGCGGAACCGGCGAAAACCGCCGCAGGTGGCAACCTGGGTTTCGATGTACTGCCCTGGCCGCAAGTCGATTTCAGCAAATTCGGTGCGGTCGAATCGCAGCCGCTATCGCGCATCAAGAAGATTTCGGGCGCCAATCTTGCGCGAAATTGGATCCGCATTCCGCACGTTACGCAGTTCGACAAAGCCGACATCACCGAGATGGAAGCATTCCGCAAGCGCCTCGCGGATGAGCAAAAGGACGTCAAAGTCACACCTTTGGTGTTCTTGATCAAGGCAGCCGTAGCCGCGCTCAAACGCTTCCCGAACTTCAATGCGTCTTTGGATGCGAGCGGCGAAATCCTCATATTGAAGCGCTATTTCCACATTGGCATTGCGGTCGACACACCGGATGGACTGGTGGTGCCGGTGCTTCGCGATTGCGACAAAAAGGGGCTTTTGGATCTGGCCAGGGAAATGGCAACGATTTCCGCCAAAGCGCGCGACAAGAAGCTCGGGCCCGCAGACATGTCCGGCGGGTGTTTTTCGATCTCCAGTCTGGGCGGCATTGGCGGCCATGCCTTTACGCCGATCATCAACGCACCCGAAGTGGCGATTTTGGGCGTCTCAAAGAGTGCCCTGGAACCGGTCTGGAACGGCAGTGAATTTGCGCCACGACTGATGTTGCCGCTGTCCCTGAGCTACGATCATCGCGTTATCGACGGCGCAGATGCCGCGCGATTCACCAGCTACTTTGCACAACAGCTGGCTGATATTCGACGCTTGTTGCTATAGACGGACACCGACAATGGATGAAATTCAGCAGACCATCGTCGATGAGTTCGCGCTGTTCACGGACTGGTCGGATCGCTATCAGTACCTGATTGATCTGGGCAAGAAACTGGATGCGCTGCCCGCTGAGGATCGCATCGACGCATACCGAGTCCTTGGTTGCCAATCGATGGTGTGGCTCAAGCCTGCGCAGTCCAATGGCACGCTGGTCTTTAAGGCAGCAAGCGACTCGGCAATCGTCTCTGGATTGCTGGCCTTGGTGTTACGTGTTTACAGCGGCCGGCCAGCGGCCGACGTCGCCAGGCTGGAACCGCAGTTCATTGAGCAAATCGGACTCTCGGCGCACTTGTCGCCAACGCGAAAAAACGGCTTGTCGGCTGTGCTCGCCAAGATCCGGGATTACGCTCGGGCTGCTGCGTGATCGGCCGCTACTTCACGGCACTGGAATCGCGGCACATTCACTACCGCCGCTGTGGGCGCGGTCCGGTGGTGGTCGCATTGCATCCGTCGCCAATGTCCTCGGCAGCAATGTTGCCGCTGATGCAGGCGCTCGAGGATCGATTTACTGTGCTGGCGCCGGATACACCGGGCTACGGCTTGTCGAGTGCGGATCCGAAGAACCCAAAGAGCGTCGCCGATTACGCCGACGGATTGCGCGAGTGGGCTGATGCGCTGGGCCTGACACGATTTGCGCTCTATGGCAGCGCTACGGGCGCGCAGATCGCACTGGAATTTGCGCGACGCTATCCGGAGCGGCTGGCGCATCTGGTTTTGGACAATGCCGCGCATTTTGAAGAGCCGGAGCGCGCACGAATTCTGGAAGCCTATTTCCCAGACCTGTCGCCACGTGCCAGCGGCGCACATTTGGCTGAGCTGTGGCATTTCGCGCGCGAAATCTACACATTTTTCCCGTGGTTCGAACAAAGCTCGGAAGCGCGACTGCGGCGCGAGCTGCCGCCGCTCGAAGTGATCCACCACATGGCTCTGGATACGCTCCGCGCAGGCGCCGATTACCACCGCGCCTATCGCGCTGCGTTTTGCAATGAACATGCCTCACGATATGCCGGCCTCACCGTGCCAACAACATTGATTCGATGGCAATCGAGTCTGCTGTTGCGACAGATCGATGCGCTCATCGCTTATGGATTGCCATCTTGCGTTCGCGTGGCCGACGCTGGTCCCGATGAGCGTTTTGCCGTCATCCGTGCGACGCTTGAGGTTGGCGAATGGCAAGAGGCGCCAACGCCTTGCGCAGCGGCAAAGCGCTTTCAACCGGTGCGGGATGGCGTGTTGCATGTGTGCTTGAAAACGGAAGGCCAGGGTCGGCCAATCATCCGTCTGCATGCGCCATGTGAGTCGATGGCTGCCGATCCCTTCGATACCGAAACGCCCTGTCTGCGCGTCGATCTGCCATTGCATGGCGAGACTCAAGGCAACTTTGAACCATCGGATTTGATCGGACCCGTGGCCGAAGTGGCGCGCGAACTGGGATTCATCGATGCGGCAGTTTCGAGTCAGAGTGCCCGCTGGAGTGCGGCGCTCGTTGCCGAGTTACCGGGGGCCGACTCGCTGCCGTACGAGCCCTGGCAACGCAATGATTTCGATCTGGCACCCCGTTGGGACGGCACGCACTTCGTCGCCGCCTGGCGTATCGCTCGCGAACGCGGCCTTTTTGCACCGGCGTTTGCCGAGCCGCGAAAACCGACGGTCGACGTTCAGGCGCTGAACCTCGACACATTGGCCTCTCGCACGCTCGCCGCGCTCCAGGCGGGCAACCACTACCGCTCGATCATGCGTGAAGCCTGAGTGCCGTCAGCGCTTGAAGTACGGCGCATGTCCTGTGGAGTGATCGGTGGCATCGCGGACGGCGGAGATTTCGGGCACGCGTTGCATCAAGGTCTTCTCGATACCCTGTTTGAGCGTGACATCGACTTGCCCACAACCGTGACAGCCGCCGCCGAACTGCAGCACCACCACCCCTTCGGATGTCACTTCGACGAGGCTCACCTTGCCACCGTGCGCGGCAACACCAGGATTGATTTCACTGGCCAGAACGTACTGCACACGTTCGATCACACCCGCACCTGCTTCCGGCGGCTTGCCCTTCAGCTGCGGCGCACGGATCGTGAGTTGACCACCGGTACGATCCGGCTGATAGCTGATCGATAGCTCGCGCAAGAACGGCTCGCTGGCGCTATCGACGATCAGCGAAAACCCCTCGCAGTCGATGCGCCAATCGTCGCTCTCCACCTCACTCGGCTCGCAGAACTCCAGCCGGCAATCGCCCTTCGCCGTGCCCGCATGCAATGCACGAAGGCGAATGCTCAGGTCTTTGATGCCCTGTTGCGCAATGAGCTTCTGAAAGTACGAAGTGGCAGCAGCGTCAATATCGATCATGATGATGTACTCAGTTCTGATGCGCATGTTAGCGTTCGCCGCCGTCGGGAGGGCGTGATTGGGCGAGCGGCTTCAGCGAGCAGTTCAGGCAAACCGCACGGTTCCCGTGCTTTCAGGTGTACATGCGCCTCGGTCAACGGTACTGCCTATCGTGTTGCTGATCGTGTCCCTCTGCCATTGGATTGCTGCCCCAAGCCAACGCCTGCAGACGAGGCGCGGATCTATTCTCAATCCCTGAGACCGTTCTTCTTAGCGTAGCGTTCGCCTACCCACGAGACGCCCGTCGCATGTCAATTTTGCAAATCGCTATTCCCGTGCCGCTCGACCGGCTGTTCGATTATCGCTATGACGGCGACCCGCCAGCAGTCGGCTGTCGCGTGCGCGTGCCATTCGGCAAACGCGAAGTGATTGGTGTGGTCGCGGCCATCGGCAAGGAGCACGATGGCGACTTAAAATCGATCGCCGAAGTGCTCGATCGCGAACCGCTGTTCGATCCCATCTTGTGGCAGACCTTGGAGCGAGCGGCGCGCTATTACCATGCGCCGCTGGGTGAGTTGATCGCAACGGCACTCCCCTCGGGACTGAAGCGGTCCGAAGCCATCGACGTGCAGCGCGAGACGCTGATCGCGCTTATTGATCGCACTGCGCCGGGCCCTATGCGCGGCGCGCACGCCAAAGCGCTCTGGCAACGCCTCCTGGCGGGGCCGGCATTCGGCGCAGAGTTGGCCACGATCCATGGTCCCTGGCGAGCCATCGTGCGCCGCTGGAGCGACAAGCGCCTCGTCAGTGTCACCGAGGTCTCGCCATATTCGCCGCCGCCGATCCTCGCGCCAGCGCCGCCGCTGAGCATTGCGCAAAACAGCGCGCTGACCACATTGCGGGCCTCACTTGGTTTTGATGTTTGTCTGCTCGATGGTGTCACCGGCAGCGGCAAGACCGAGGTTTATTTGCAGCGCCTGGCCGATATCGTGTGCGCCGGCCAACAAGGCTTGTTGCTGGTGCCGGAAATTGGATTGACGCCGCAACTGCTGGCGCGTGTGCGGGAGCGTTTACCGGCACGAGTTGCGGCGTTGCATTCGAGCCTCGGCGACGGCGAACGTGCGGCCGCCTATGCCGCCGCTGCACGGGGCGAGGTCGATGTTGTGGTTGGCACCCGCTCTGCCGTTTGGACGCCCCTACCGCGGCTGGGTCTGATCGTTGTCGATGAAGAACATGATGCCTCGTTCAAACAGCAGGATGGCATTCGCTATCACGCGCGCGATGTCGCCTTGCTGCGCGCGCAGGCTGCGAGTGCGCCGGTGCTGCTCGGCAGCGCAACGCCGTCGTTCGAATCGCTGCACAACGTCGCTTCGGGAAAGTTCAGGCGCCTCGAACTGCCGGTGCGAATCGGCTCCGCCAAGCCACCCACATGGACCACCATCGATCTGCGCCAGCGATCGCTGCGCGATGGCCTCGTGCCCGAGTCGCTTGTGCATATTCGCCGCCATCTCGATGCCGGCGGACAAGTGCTGGTTTTCAAGAATCGCCGCGGTTATGCGCCAGCGATGATGTGCCACGATTGCGGCTGGCACGGTTACTGCGAAGCATGCGAACACGCCCTGACGTGGCACCGCGGGGAAGGCGTGTTGCGCTGCCATACCTGCGGTTATCAGATCCGCGCACCGCGATCCTGTCCACAGTGCCACGGTCTGGCGCTGATGCCGCAGGGCAGCGGCACCGAGCGGCTGGAAGTCGCGCTTGCGGAACACTTTCCGCAAACACCATTGCTGCGACTCGATCGCGACACGACAGCGCGAAAGAATGCATTCGAGGATGCGATCGCGACGGTACTGAGAGGCCAGCCGATGCTCATCGTCGGCACACA
Source organism: Lysobacterales bacterium (assembly GCA_022844165.1). GTDB lineage: Bacteria > Pseudomonadota > Gammaproteobacteria > Xanthomonadales > SZUA-5 > JALHMH01. The sequence goes on along the minus strand of JALHMH010000008.1, from coordinate 77,104 downwards.
GATGTTGGCCAAGGGCCACCACTTGCCGGACGTGTCGCTGGTGGTAATCGCCGGCGTCGACGAACACTTGATGAGCCCGGATTTTCGCGCCGCCGAACATTTGGCGCAGCTGCTGGTGCAGGTCGCTGGGCGCGCCGGACGCGCTTCGCGCGCTGGCGAGGTACTGCTGCAATCGCACCTGCCCGAACACCCGATGCTGACCATGCTGATTGCCCAAGGCTACGGCGCATACGCACAAGCCGCGCTGGCGGAACGCGCACAAGCAGAATTGCCGCCGCTTCAACATGCTGCCGTACTGCGCGCCGAACATCGCGATGCTCAGGTTGCCGAGTCCTTTCTTGGCGAGTTGGTTCATCCGCCAATGGCCGGCGTCGAAATCGTGGGACCACTGCCAGCCCCCAACAGGAAACGTCAGGATCGATATCGATACCAGTTGATTGTGTTGTCTACGCAACGAGCGCTGCTGCATTCGGCTCTCAGGGATCGCGTTGCACGGATGCGCGCATCGAAGATTAAACTTCGCTATTCGATTGATGTTGACCCGCTCGATTTCTCGTGATCTGACCTTATGCGTCACTTGCAGCCCATTCTTGACGCCTGCTTCAGCAATTCGAGCTAAGTGGTTGCCAACAAAGGCGCTTTCCTCCTTATCCACACTGCCTGTGGATAACCCTGTGGAGCATGCCTCTTGACGACCGCAAAAACCGCGTCGGGACGCCCTTTTTCGCCTCTTGGGCAGTTCCTTGCCGACTGGGTAAAATGCTTATAAATCAAACGTTTGCAGTTTCGGCAAGACAGCTCCTTGACAATCCTGCAACAAAAGTTCGGCCGATTGGCGCGCTGTGCAAAACACCCTTTGGCGACGCGGCTTTCCCATCTGTCAATAGCGCCACCGCACGGAATCGATTGGTGGTCGATGATTCTAGAGCGCTCAGTGTGCACGGGGATGTGTGGTCGTGACATCGGGATTCTTGCAATTATCGCGATCGAGTCATTGCGTTCTGGAAAACTGCTAGTTTTCGGCCCAGCGGTTGCGTGCAGCTTTGCCACCAACCACCAACCATCACTATCCAACCAATCGAAACCCATGCCCCTTATTGCCCACAAGTTCGGCGGCAGCAGTGTCGCCAGCGCCGAGCGCTACCGACACGTTGCGCAATTGATGATCGCTCGAGGCGACACTGAGCAGGTCGTTGTCGTTTCGGCGATGCAAGGCGTGACCGATCTGCTCATCGAGCTCACGCAGTTGGCCAGTGCCAAGAATTCGATTTGGGTGGAAAAACTCACCGCGCTGCACAACAAACACAACACCGCCGCGCGCGAACTGCTTTCCGACCCCGGCCAGATCCTGAGCGCCTATCGGACCGGTTTCGAGGATCTTGCGCATCTGCTGCGGACGATGGAGCTGATTGGTTCTGCGCCTGAAGAAATGGTCGAAATTGTGCAGGGCCTCGGAGAAGTCTGGTCGGCGATGCTGCTCGCGGCACACTTTCACGAACTCGATCAACCCGGCGTTTTTCTCGATGCGCGCGATGTGTTGAGAGTGACACCGAACGAGTTGCACGTTGGGGTCGACTGGTTGCCGAGCGAGAAATTGCTGGCGCGATTCCGGCATGACCATCCATCGAAGCGCTATGTTATTACCGGCTTTGTTGCGCGGCGCCATCAGAACGATCGAATCACTACGTTAGGCCGCAACGGCAGCGACTACTCGGCAAGCATTTTTGGCGCGCTCTTCGATGCTGCCGAGATCCACATCTGGACCGATGTCGATGGTGTCCTGTCGGCCGATCCCAGGCGGGTGCCCGAGGCTGTAGTGCTCGACCACGTTTCCTACGACGAGGCGTTCGAACTCGCGTATTTCGGTGCCAAAGTCATCCACCCACAAACGATGGCACCGGCAACCGCCAAGTCAATACCGGTTTATATCCGCAACACCTTTAACGCGAGCCACCCCGGTACGCGCATCGATCACGACGGGGGGCGCGAACCGCCGATCAAGGGCATCACAACGATCGGCGGCCTCGCACTGATCACCATCGAAGGCGCTGGCATGATTGGCGTGCCGGGCACCGCCGAACGCGTGTTCGCAGCGTTACGCGCGGCTAAGGTGTCGGTGACCATGATTTCGCAGGGCTCCAGCGAACATTCGATCTGTTGCGTCATCCATGCCGGCGACGCCGATCGGGCGCGCGAAGTACTGGCCGACGCCTTTGGCCGGGAGATCACGCTAGGCCTCATTCAACGGGTCGTCAGCGAACGCGGCATCAGCGTCCTTGCCGTGGTCGGCGACGGCATGGCAGGCACGCCGGGCATCTGCGCGCAGGTGTTCAACGCTTTAGGGCGCGCCAAAGTCAATGTGCGCGCGATTGCCCAAGGTTCGTCAGAGCGCAATATTTCGGTTGCATTGGCGGAAGGCGAAGCGACCCGCGCTCTGCGCGCCGTGCACGCCGGCTTTTATCTTTCGGCTCAAACCCTGTCGATTGGGGTCATTGGCCCGGGGCATGTCGGGCAAGCCCTTCTTGCACAAATCCGGATGGCCCAACCGCGCCTGTTGCGCGACAACAATATCGACCTTCGCGTGCGCGCGATTTCAGCCAGCAAACGCATGGTGCTGGACGAGTTGACGCTGGATCTGAGCGACTGGAAAGCGGCGCTCGAACGCAGCGACCTGTCGTGCGATCTCGATGCCCTTGCCCGGCATGTGCGCGCCGAGCATCTGCCGCACGCGATGATCATCGATTGTTCGGCCAGTTCGGACGTCGCCGAACACTACGCCAAGTGGTTGGCAGCCGGCATCCACGTCCTGACGCCCAACAAACAAGCCGGCGCAGGGCCGCTTGCGCGCTATCGCGCTATCCAGGATGCGGCGCGCCAAAGTGCTCGCTGGCGCTACGAGGCCACGGTCGGCGCCGGCCTGCCAGTGATCGGCACATTGCGCGACTTGATCGACACCGGCGATCGCATCGAACGCATCGAGGGAATCTTCTCCGGCACCCTGGCGTATTTGTTCAACCGTTTCGATGGCAGTCAGCCATTTTCGGCACTGGTGCTGGAGGCCAGACAAGCAGGCTATACCGAGCCCGATCCGCGCGACGATTTGTCCGGCCTTGATGTTGCGCGCAAGCTGGTCATCCTGGCGCGCGAAATGGGTGTCGCACTGGAACTCTCACAGGTGACGGTCGAGAGTCTGGTTCCGGACGCTTTACTCGACGGTGACAGCGCAGCGTTTCTCGCCGGACTTCCGAGTTTTGATGCCGCGATGGCGACGCGATTTCGCGAGGCCAAAGAACGCGGACAAGTGCTGCGCTACTGTGCGCTGCTGGAGGCGGATGGCGCCGCAGCGGTGCAGTTGCGAGCACTGCCGACAGACCATCCGTTCGCGCATATCGCGCTCACGGACAATATCGTCAGTTTTACCACTGAACGCTACCATCGCAACCCGTTGATCGTTCGCGGACCAGGTGCAGGCCCGGATGTCACTGCTGCCGGTGTGTTTGCCGATCTGCTGCGGGTTGCCGCAGCGCTGGGCGCGCGCGTATGAGTGTGCGCGCATTCGCACCGGCGAGCGTCGGCAATGTTGGCGTCGGCTTCGATTTGCTCGGCCACGCACTGGAAGGACTGGGCGATACCGTCACAGCATCGCGCATCCCCGAGAGGATCGCCCGCGTCGCACGGATCGACGGTGTTGTGACGGACTTGCCTGTCGACAACCAGAAGAACACAGCGGCACGCGCATTGCAGTCGCTGATTGATGGCGAAAAGCTGCACTTTGGGTTCGAGATTACGATCCACAAAGGCATACCCTTAGGCTCGGGACTGGGTGGCTCCGCCGCATCTGCTTGCGCTGCCGTCGTTGCGGCCAATGCGCTGCTCGATCAACCGCTGCCGCTATCGACACTTTATCTTCATGCACTGCAGGGGGAAGCCGCAGCCAGCGGCAGCGTACACGGTGACAATATCGGTCCGCAGCTCTACGGCGGATTGGTGCTGGCGACGCGCGATCGGGTAGTGCCGATTCCGACGCCACCGGGGCTCATCGCTGTCGTCGTCCACCCGCACTTTGTGCTGGAAACACGAAGAGCACGAGAAGCGCTGCAAGGTGTGTACGCACTGAGCGAGTTCGTCCATCAGTCGGAGGGACTGGCGCTTGTGCTGGCGGGTTGCTTCAGCAACGATATCGGGTTGCTGCGTAGTGGACTTCGCGATGTACTCATCGAGCCCCGGCGAGCGGCGCTGATTCCGGGCTTCGCTGCAGTCAAGAAAGCGGCCATCGATGCCGGAGCGATCGGCGCATCCATTTCCGGAGCCGGCCCGAGCGTGTTCGCGTGGTTCATGGATCGCCCGACTGCGGCCGCGGCGGGTGCCGCGATGCAGCAAGCGTTTGGGCAAGCTGGCCTGGACAGCGATGTGATCGTCAGCGCTGTGAACGCGGCGGGTGCACACCTGGTTGGCTGAAGCGGGTTCGGCAGCACATTCGGGACGTCACGCCAAGACCGGATAGACGTTATTGCGCAGTTGCGTTTTACGAGGCAACTGGATCAATGATCGTTGTTCGGGAAGCCGGTGAGACTCTCTCGGTATGTCACGACCGCTGCACGGTCAACGGCAACGCTTCGGCCGACCCGCTGCCTGGGCGACAGCGGCGATTTGCGACAACTCGTCTTGCATGCGCTGCAGCCCTTCAATGCGTTGGCGATTGTTCGGATGACTGGACAAGAACGTCGGCACGTTCGGCCCGCCAGCGCGCGCCATGTTCTCCCAGAGCGCCACGGCTTCGCCGGGTGCATAACCAGCCTCAGCCATCAGCCTTGCGCCAGCAACATCGGCCTCAGTCTCATGTTTGCGCGAAAATGGCAGCAGAACACCCACTTGCGCACCGAGCCCCAAGAGCGCAACAACCTGTTGCGAGTTGCCATCCTGCCGAGATCCGGCGTATGCGTTCACTGCCGCCGACGCGGCTTGAGCCGCAAACTGCTGCGAGACGCGCTCGCCGCCGTGCCCATACCAGACATGCGCGATTTCGTGGCCAATCACGCTGGCCAGCTGGTCCTCGGATTGAGCGACCGCAAGCAAACCGGTATGCACGCCGATTTTTCCGCCTGGAAGCGCAAAAGCATTTGGCGTCTCGTCATCGAACAGCACGGTTTCCCATGGCAGGCTGCGCTGCTGATCCGGCAGCTGGGCGATCAGATTTCGCGAGACACATTCGACGTAAGCCTGTTCTCGCGGTGCGTTTGCGACCCGCTTCTTGGTCTTGTATTCAGCGAATGCGGCCAGGCCCATCTGATTGACTTGCGAAGCTGGAATCATGTTCAGCGTATTGCGCCCGGCTGGATTCGTCGCACACGCGGTAAGCAAGAATGCGCACACCAATGCCAGCGTTCGAATGGCCAACTTCATTTTTCAACCCCTCTTGGAAATCACTCTGCGATCTCAAAAAGCCACAGATTCGCGATCAATGACCTATCGTGGACTGGTCGCGGCGCCAAGGTCAAGCCCGCAGCCCCTGAGGATTATCGCCATCGTTCCGGGCAGGTTATTTCAGCAGGATGAGAACGGCGCCAGTACCACCTTCGGCCGGGCGTGCGGAGACAAAGCCGATAACCTCGCTGCGCTGCCGTAACCAGCCATCCACCAATGACTTGAGAATACCCTCACCACTGCGGCCCTTGCCGTGGACGATTCGCAGGCAGCGGCGACGGTGATTTCGCGCAGCGGCAAAGAACTCGGCGAGCACTTGTTTAGCCTCCGTGACCCGCAAGTGATGCAGGTCGATCTCGTCTTCGATTCGGAACTGGCCACGGCGCAGTTGCTTGAGCAGCCTGGGCGGGTAACCGTTTTGCAAAAAGTTCAACGCTTCGCCACTCGTGGCGCCACTGGCAGTTTCATCGCTGGCCAGTAGTTCGCGGATTACGGCACGTTCGTCCGCCTCCGACTGTACGGGCAGCGGCGCCGGCTGGGGCGCTGTCTCCCGGCGCAGATCGGGCGCAGCATCAAGCTTCCGAACCGGCCCTATGGCCCCACGGAAAAGTTCGCGGTCGTCATTGCTGACCACGATACGGCGCGTTTTCGCTTTGACGTTAATGCTTGCGTCGCCCCGCGTATGATCCCGGGCATTAAGACTAGCGGTTGGTGCGTATCAGCGATGCATTTACTGGTCAGCAACGATGACGGCGTGGATGCGCCAGGGATAGCGCATTTGAGCGACGCGCTGCGTGCACTGGGGCGCGTCAGCGTCGTCGCCCCGGATCGCGACCGCAGCGGCGCGAGCAATTCACTGACGCTCGACCAACCGATTCGCGCATTCGAGCTTGGTGGCGGGCGCTACCGTGTCGCCGGAACTCCCACCGATTGTGTGCACCTGGCCTTGGCAGGACTGCTCGACGAACTACCGCACATTGTCGTTTCGGGCATCAACAACTCGGCAAATATGGGCGATGACGTGCTCTATTCGGGCACCGTGGCGGCGGCGATGGAAGGGAGATTTCTCGGTTTGCCGGCGATCGCCATGTCGCTGGTGACCAGCGAGCACCTCGGCAGACACTACGAAACTGCCGCGCAAGTCGCCGTCAAGTTGGTGTTGCGGCTGCTGTCCGATCCTCTTCCAGCGGACACGATCCTCAACGTCAACGTGCCCGATCGCCCCGTCAGTGAGATCCGCGGTTTTGAAGTGACACGTTTGGGCCATCGGCATCGATCCGAGGCCTGCATTCGGCAGACCGATCCGCGCGGGCGGCCGGTTTGGTGGATCGGGCCTGCCGGTCCGGAGCAAGATGCCGGCCCGGGAACCGATTTTCACGCCGTGCGCACCGGTTTTGTCTCCATTACCCCGCTGACGGTGGATTTGACGCGCTACACGGCGCTCGAAAAACTCAGTGCCTGGGTCAATCCCAGCGGCGGGCGTGCGGAGTTGGCGCTATGACGCGCTTCACCGCGCCGCCGCCGTCTGCAATGAAAGGCGCCGGCATGACCAGTCAACGCGCGCGCGATCGTCTGATCGAGCGCTTGCGCGCGGGCGGCATTAAGGACGAAGCTGTGCTTGAAGTCATGCGTGCCCTGCCCCGGCATCTGTTTATCGATGAGGCATTGGCGAGCCGCGCCTACGAGGACACGGCGTTACCGATTGGCATGGGACAGACCATCTCGCAACCCTATGTCGTCGCTCTGATGACTCAGGCGTTGCATGTCGATCGTGTCGAAAAAGTGCTCGAGATCGGCACCGGATCGGGTTACCAGGCGGCGGTGCTGGCGGCACTTTTCAAAGAGGTTTTCACCATCGAGCGAATCGACGAACTGCTGCGACTGGCGCGCAAGCGCTTTCGCAAACTCGCACTGAACATTCGGTCGAAACACGACGACGGCAACGTGGGCTGGCCTGAATGCGCACCTTTCGATGCCGTGCTGGCCACTGCGGCGCGCGAATCCATCGACCCGACACTGCTCGATCAGGTCCGCGTTGGCGGTATCGTGGTCGCACCGGTCGGGCCGCCAGGACAACAAACGTTGGTTCGGATGACAAGGGGAACAGAGGGATGGACCAAAGAATCGCTCGGCGCGGTCAGTTTCGTGCCCTGGGTAAAGGGCGTGGCATGAGAGCACTGGGACCGCTGATTCTGCTGAGTTTGGCGGCTTGCCAACAGTCGGTCGTCGTGCGACCGGCGGCAGTGACCGAGCCGCCGCCAGCGATACAGGCATCCGGCGATGCGCCGCGGTATCACGAGGTCCAGGCAGGCGATACGCTGTACAAAATTTCCGTGCAGTACGGCGTCGACTACCGCGATCTGGCGACATGGAACGGCATCGAAGCGCCATATACCATCTACCCAAGACAGCGCCTGCAAGTCGCCAGCAACGAAGGCCAGCCGGCAGTCACGGCCGAAGCACCCTCCCCTCCGGTGGCAGAGCAGCCGACGTCGGCTGTTGCGCCGATCGCCAGTGCACCAATGCCCGTCGGCGGCGAACGGGTTGGCGGCGCGGTGGTTGGCCCACGCGATCCGGGGTTTGACCAACGGTACGGCGTCACCGTACCTGAGGGCGCTGTCCCACTGGATGGCATTGCCGCTCCACCCGCGCCGACGCCCGCCGAAACGCCGATCACGAGCGCCCCAGAGCCCGTCGTTGCGCCCGCAGTTGCCCCAATTACCGCGCCTGCGACGGCAGCGACTGACACCACCCCAGCGACTGGTGCGAACACAGCGGCCGGCGCGACGCCCAGTGCAGCGCCCAAGCCGGTGTCTATCGAGCAACCCAGCTCGGCGGGCTGGATCTGGCCCGCCCAGGGGCGCGTCGTCGTAACCTACGCAGCGGGCGATCCGACGCGCCAGGGCATCGACATCGCTGGCGAACCGGGCGCATCCATCGTCGCGTCGCGCGACGGCGAAGTGGTGTACAGCGGCGCCGGATTGATTGGTTATGGCGAACTGATCATCATCAAGCACTCGCCTGAACTGTTGAGTGCTTACGGCCACAATCGAGTGCGGCTGGTGAAGGAAGGCGATAAGGTCAAAGCCGGTCAGAAGATCGCCGAAATGGGCAAAAACGCCGCCAATCGAGTGCTTGTGCACTTCGAAATTCGGCGCAATGGCAAACCGGTAGACCCGATGCCGCTGTTGCCGCGGCGTTGAAAGCAGCGATCTGCGTCACGTGAGTCCATTGAGAATTCGTGTCCGGATTGGCTTTTAGACCCGGCGTTTTGCCGGGTGCCTGGGCTCAGCTCGGCAAATCACAGATGTGGCAAAAAAGGGAACTCATGTCGAGTGAGTGGGGGCTGGAATCCACGCAGCAGACTTTGTGCCTGGTCTAGAGAAATGGCGATGCCGATCCGTGAACTTCGCCAGGACAGCTCGGCTCTCGACAAAGCCGCTTTCTGCCGCTATGTCCGTGCCGTGTTTCCGAGCGCCGGTTTCGAGCGCTGGATTGAGTGGCAACAGTGGACCGAAGACTACCGGACATTGTCCTGGTTCGAGGGCGATGACATCGTGGCCAATGTTTCGCTTCAAACCATGCATCTGGTGCTCGATGGTGGCCGCAAGCGCGCCTGGCAGTTCGGCGCTGTCGGCGTGCGCCCGGAAGCGCGCAGGCAAGGGCTCGCGCAGATTTTGATGACAAGCGCGCTGGAAATCGTCGGCGACGACCCGGCGCTGCTGTTCGCCAACCCGGACGTTCTGGGATTCTATCCACGATACGGATTTGAGCCGCGCGAGGAATCTCTGTTTTTTGCCGATGTCGACATCCAGCCTTCGACGTTGGCCCCGGCGATCGACCCGACTGACGCCCGACTGCGCGAGCAACTGAATGCCCTGGCGACAACGCCGATCAGCGAGCGCTTTGCCTGCGTGCAACATGGCCCAATCGTGCAGTGGTATCTGGCGAATGGCTTTGTCTCGGCGCCGCGCCAGTTAGACGATGAGACATTCGTCTTTTCCCAACAAGCCGACGATACCTTGTATCTGCTGGACGTCATCAGCCGCCATCCAGTCGATCTGACGGAATACCTGCCGCGGCTCATCGAGCGCCCTGTCCGACGTCTCCGATTTGGCTTTTGTCCGGATCGACTCTGGCCTTGCGCAAAAGCCACAGGCGTTGATCCCGATCCATATCTGTTTGTTCGCGGCATGTCGCCCATCGCGCCTCACAAGTTCCCCGTCCTGGCGCAAACCTAAGATCGCTTGAATTATCGGCGTCGATCAGCGATTCCGTTATGCACTTGGCCTTCTGCTGGCGATTCGAACCGCTCCCCGGTCACAGCGAACGTCTATTCTCCGGCGCTTCTTGATTGGTGGCGCCTGCGCAATGGAACATCGGCAAACCTTGATTCGTGTACTCGAGCAGTGCGTGGAACGCGCTGAACACGAGAGCCTAAGTCTGGGCGAAGTGCTCGCGAGCTTGAGCACATCTGCATTAGCACTGTCGGCTGTTCTGCTGTCCTTGCCGTTCTTGACACCGGTGACGCTGGGGCCAGTGTCCACAGCGGGTGGCCTGGTACTGGCCTCTCTGGGATGGCAGTTGTACCAAGGACGAACCAAGTTATGGTTGCCCGACCGCATTTACGCCATCAAACCTTCGCGCAAAGCCTGGGAGCGCTTATTGGGCGTATGCCAATTTGTCATTCGTATGCTGGCGAAACTGACGCGCGAGCGCCTGACAGGATGGGTTGACGGGCGCACAGGCGAGCGTTTATGCGGCGCACTGATCCTCACTGGCGGTGTACTGCTTGCGATTCCAGTTCCGGTCCTGCCGTTCAACAATACGATTCCAGCGCTCGGCTGCTTGTTTGGTGCCGTGGCCATCCTGGAGCGCGATGGCTGGATGGTGCCGATGTCGGTTTTTTGGTTGATTGCCAGTGCCGTCTACTTTGGTGGCTTCTTTTATGCAGTGTATTTTCTAGGTGCCGAAGCGGCAACCTGGCTGGCACACTGGTTACCATTTCTCGCTTCTGCGTAGGCGATTGCAAATTAGCGTGGCCGAGCCGCCGATGTGGCGCATTTCTGGCTTAGTCTCGGCGACTGTCGGTATTCGAGAGCACTTGTGCAGCGCTGGCAACCATTCGCAAAACCCTGGGTGATCGCGCACCGCGGCGCGAGCGGCCTTGTGCCGGAACATACGCTGCCGGGTTATGCGCTGGCGATCGAGCAGGGTGCCGATGTGATCGAGCCCGACCTGGTGTTGAGCGGCGATGGCATATTGCATGCGCGCCATGATTTGACCCTGCGGCGTTCGACTGATATCGCGGAGCGCCCCGAGTTCGCAGCTCGCTGTCGCCATGACGAAGGCCGCGACGACTGGTGGGTGAGCGACTTTGCCGCCGGTGAGTTAGCGCAACTTCGGGCGATCCAGCCGCGCCCAGATCGCCCCATGGAGCGCAGCGGCGCTTATCGGATTCCGAGCTTTGCCGACGTGCTGCTGCTCCTGGACCAGGAACGCCGGCGCCGCGATCGCCCGCTCCTGGTTTATCCTGAACTTAAACACCCGGACTACTTCGCGGCGCAAGGGATGTCGATGGTGCACTCGCTTGCGAAGGATCTTGCCGCTTTCGGCTGGGGTGCGAATGCACCGGTGTGGGTGCAGTGTTTTGACCTGAAGACGCTGATCGAAGTCAAGCGCATGCTTGGTTTGCGAACCACGTTGCTCTGCACTGACTTGCCACTGGCACTGGTCGATGGCGTCGACGGGTATGGCATCGCCAGAACCGCGCTCGATGGCGGCGCACAGTTCATCGAGGCAGCGCATCAACGAGGACAGGCGATTCATGCGTGGACCTTTCGCGATGACGACGAGACCCCGGGCGCTGACCCGGAGGAGACTGCCTTTCGCGCCTATGGCGCCGGGTGCGACGGCCTGTTCGGTGACTTTCCGGCCACATTGTGGCTCGCCCGCGAGCGAGCGATGCGATGATTTCCATCCGTACAGCTACGGGCGACGAAGCGAGATCGGTCTTGCCACAACTCGCCACGTTGCGTATGCAAGTGTTCCGACAGTGGCCGTACCTGTACGATGGCGATGCTCAGTACGAGCAGAATTATCTGAGCACCTATGCAGCATCGCCTGATGCGGTATTTGTCCTGGCATTCGACGGCATTGACCTGGTGGGATGCGCCACCGGCGTGCCGCTCAAAGACGAGCCGGACCACTGTCGCGCGCCCTTCGAGCATGCCGGCGTAGCGATCGACCAGGTGTTTTACTTTGGCGAGTCGGTGTTGCTCGACACCTGGCGCGGCCGTGGCATCGGGCATCGTTTTTTCGATGAACGCGAGCGCTGCGCAAAAGAGTTGGGTTATCCGATCACGGCATTCTGCGCAGTGGTTCGTCATCCGGCCGATCCGCGGCGCCCCGCATTGGCGCGTTCGCTGGACACGTTCTGGCATTCGCGGGGCTATCATCCTGTGCCAGCGATGAAGGCACAATTTTCCTGGCGTGAACTAGGAGAGGCGCAAGAAAGCGCCAAGGAGATGCAGTTTTGGCTGCGTCGAAGTTGATCAACCAATTGCGCTCGCAAGTCGAGCAGCTGACGACAGCTCTGGCCGATCGGGAGCGCGCTTTCGCTGAAGAGCGGAAGCGACTGATCGATGACCTGACTGCCGACAACGAACAGCTGCGCCTGTTACTGCACGTCGCTGATGTGGAGTTCTTTAGCTGGCGTCCGGGCGTCGAGTTTCATGCCTCTCCCGGTTACCGGCGGCTGCTCGGCATTCCCCAGACGATCGAAGTGCCAGTCAAAATCGACGACTGGCTCAAATCGGTGCACGTCGACGACCGACAGTGGTTGCGCGAGCGCTGGACGAACCCTGAAGATGGCGTACTGCCGACTGTGGACTTCCGGGTTCATATCGACGGCCAGATACGATGGCTGCGATCGGCGTCCGTGGTCCAGCGAGGTCCGAATGGAAAGGTCGCCCGTGTCATTGGCGTCTCTCGTGATGTCACCGCAGAGTACGAGTCGCAGCGTGCTGCGGCTCGGCTCGAATCGTTCTTGAATACGTCTACCGCCTGCATTTGGATGCTCGATCCCAGGGGCCAGGTGGTCATGGCCAACGAGGCGTTCAGCCACGCAGTTGGAGCGTCTCCTTCGGAGACGCTGAGCCTGAATATCATCGACTTATGTTTCCCGGAGGGCATCGAATATCGTGCGCAATTTGCACGGCAACTGTTGGCCAAGGGTGCGCTCAATACGACTTGGCGCATGCGCCGACGATCGGGCGAAGAATGCTGGTTGAATGTCGATGCAAGCACCTTTACGGCCCCGGGTGAGCGCCAGCGGCACTTTGTTTTTGTCGGCACCAATGCCAGCGGTGTGCAACACGAACGCCAGTCCTTGATCGACCGCCACCAATGGCTCGATCGGATCTTGCGCGATGCTCACGTCGGCGCGTTGCGCGTCGACCGCTCATCAATGCGATCGGAGATGGTTGGGGCGTACTCGGAACTTTATGGGCAAGCCCATCCTCACATCGTGAGCACCGAAGAACTCCTCGCATTGGTAGCACCCAACTATCGCGATCTATTGCGCGATCGGATTTTTGCGTTGCTGCGTGGCGGCGAGCATGACACCATCGACTATCCCATCTTATTGCCAGATGGTAGCGAACGATGGCTGCGCGCGCATATGCGACTGGAGCGCCAGAACGCCGCCGATACGAACGGAACCTTCCTCGCCGTTTTGCAAGACAAAACCGACGATTATCGGCAACTTGCTGAGCGCGACAGCTTGCAGCGTCAGGTGTATCAAGCGCAAAAGGCAGAAAGCCTCGGCGTCATGGCCAGCGGCATCGCACACGACCTCAATAACATGCTGATGGCCGCCCTGGGGCAGTTGAATCTCGCTTTATCGGCAGTGAACCATGAGTCGCCCCTGGGACAGTATCTACATACCGTCGAGAGCGTTATGGCGCGGATGGAGGGCCTGACCGAACGTATGCTTGCCTATGCGGGCAAATCATCCGGACGACGTTCTCCGCTGAATGTAGCAAGGTTGCTGGATGACATGGAACCCTTGCTCAAAGCATCCGCCGGACGCTTCGTGCGCCTGCGCTATCAAGTCGACGAACAGGCGCTCTGGGTCCTGGGCGATGAGACGCAACTGGAACAAGTGATCCTCAACTTTGTGCAAAACGCCGTTGACGCTATCGGCGAACGCGGCGGAACCGTGTTGCTGCGCGCTCAAGCGGTCACATCTCAGGACGTACGACCGATCACGCTGCAGTGGCCCATTGCCGATGCGGAGCGCTATGTCGAGGTATCGGTGCGAGACGATGGCCCAGGAATGGATGAGGCGACAGCCCGACGGATTTTTGAGCCGTTTTTTACCACCAAATCGACCGGCCGTGGGCTCGGGCTCTCGGTCGTGCAGGGCATCATCCGTGAGTCAGGCGGCTCGATCCGCCTGACAACAAAAGAGGGCATTGGGACGGAAATCAAACTGCTGTTGCCGTTGATCGATGCGCCAGCACCTTCGTCTTCGGTCGAGCGAGAGCAAGTTTCGATTCAAATCAGTCCAGAGTCGATCGAAGTGCTGGCCGTCGATGATGATGAGGACGTTTTGGCAATTACTGTCGTGATGTTGGAACAGTGTGGCTACAACGTGAGTGCCTACCTGGTCGGCGACGATGCGGTTGCTGCGTTCGCGAATGAGCCCGATCGCTTTCATATTGCGGTGGTGGATATGACGATGCCGGACAAAGACGGCTCAGTTGTCGCCGCCGAATTGCGCAAGGTGCGGGCGTCACTGCCCGTACTGTTCGTCAGCGGCTATTCCAAACAACATGCAGCCGACTTGTGCGCCGAAGACGACGTCACAATGTTCATGCGCAAACCCTTTCGCATCGAACAGCTCAGCGCTGCCTTGCACGAGTTGCTTAGCCGGAGCGCAGGCGCAAAGCTGCAGCCGTAGCAGCGTCGATGTCGATTTCGCTTAACTGAGTTTTGCCCTCGGTCAGCCGCTTCATCAGTTCTGCCTGGGCGCGGCCATTCTGACGCGCTTGAGCGTAGGGAATGTTGGTGAACATGACTTGAGCGTAGCGAGGGCGAAATTCCGGCAGGCGACGGGCCAGCTCCAGTTCCAATGCGCGACGTAGCTGATACGCAGGATCGGCGACCGAGTCGCGCATTTCGATGTAGTTTTCCAGGGCCATAGCTGCGATCGCCTCGCAGTGCTGGCGACGATCCGCATCGAATCGATCGAATACTGCCGACCAATCGATCGCGCTACCAGGCGTGTGGTGGCCTATGCCGTCGATCAACGAAACGCAATCTTCGAACGCACAGTTCATACCCTGACCATGGAATGGCACTATCGCGTGGGCAGCGTCGCCAATCAGTAGCGCGCGATCGCCGTGGTGCCATCGTGGACAATGCAAGGTTCCCAGAATGCCAACCGGGTGGTCCGTCCACTGGCGATCAAAATCGGGAATCGATCCCAATACGTCCGCGAATTGTGCGGCAAAGAACCGCTGGGCCGCGTTTGCATCCGACAGCGCTGCAAAGCTCGCCTCCCCATTCTCGGACCGATTGGCCAGAAACAGCGTGGCGGTGAAACTGCGATCTGGATTGGGCAGCGCGATCAACATGTAACCACCGCGCGGCCAGATATGCAGCGCTTCCGGATCGAGCGCAAAGGCTCCGTCCCGATCGGGGATGCGGAGTTCTTTATAACCGTGATCGAGAAAGTCCGTGTAGTCGCCCAGCGGCGCTGCGGCGCTCATCGACGCACGGACCACCGAGCCGGCGCCGTCAGCACCGATCAGCACTTCAAAAGGCACCTCGGCCTGCGCAAACTGAGCTCGTCGCGCTGCAAAGTCGACTCGTGTCAGCGGTGCGTCGAAATGCAGTTCGGCCCCGGCGTCTTGTGCCACATCCAGCAGACATTGGTTGAGATGGCCGCGATGTACCGAATAAATGACCTCATCGCTGCGAACGCCATACGGTTGCAGAGACAAACGTCCGTGCCGGTCATGGACCATGCGTCCGCGCATCGGCAAGGCGAATTGCATCACGGCATCCACCGCATTTGCGCGACGCAATCCCTCCCAGCCCCGCTCGGCGAGCGCCAGGTTAATCGAGCGTCCGGCGGCAACCTCTTCCCGGCGGCTGTCTGCGCGCTTTTCGTACACAGCAACCCGATGCCCACGCAACGCCAGTTGCGCTGCCAGCAAAGCGCCAGCGAGCCCTGCCCCGGCGATCACAACAGGTGCGCTCATTGCAGTTCCTCGCGCAAACCGGACAGCAATCGCTCGATATCGCTTTGGTTGTTATAGAGCGGCGCTGGCGCGACGCGAATGACATCGGGTTCGCGCCAGTCGCCAATGATGCCCCGAGCATGCAACGCATCGTGCAATCGGCGGCCCGATTCGCGCCCGGCTCGAACGCGCAGTGAGATTTGGCAGCCGCGTTGCTGCGGATCGCGTGGCGTGAGGATGTCGAGATACCGGGACATCTCGGCATCGATTGCAGCCGCCAGAAACCCGGTCATTTGCATTGAGCGATCGCGCAGGGCAGCCATCCCAACAGCGTCGAATAGCTCCAACGAAGCACGCAGCGGCGCCAATGCGAAGATTGAGGGGTTGGAGAGCTGCCATCCATCGGCCCCTGGCGTTGGCCGGAACTCGGGCCCCATTTGGAATCGCGTTGCCGGATCGTGGCCCCACCATCCGGCCATTCGCGGCAAACCGCGATCGGCATGACGCTCGTGAACAAAACATCCGGCGATCGACCCCGGTCCGGCGTTCAAATACTTGTAGCTGCACCACACCGCAAAATCTGCATCGGACGCGTGCAAGTCGACGGGCACGTTGCCAATGGCGTGGGCCAGGTCGAACCCGGCCACAGCGCCGACGGCATGAGCGGCATGGGTGATGGCTGCCAGATCAAAACGTTGACCCGTGACGTACTGCACGCCCGGCCAAAGCACCAAAGCCAGACGTTCACCGATGGCCGCAATGGCAGCGGCGATTTGCTCTGGCGCGATGGTCTCGTGACCGGGCAGCGGCGCTAACTCGATCAGATCGTCGTCGACGCTGCCACCGTGCAAATTGATTTGCGAGGCGACTGCATGACGATCCGATGGGAAAGCGCGCGCTTCGATCAGGATTGCCCGGCGTTCGCCACGAGGCCGATAGAAGCTGGCCATCATCAGATGCAGATTAGTGGTCAACGTATTCATCGCAACAACTTCGATCGGCTTTGCGCCAGCCAGACGGGCCAGTTGATCGCGCACCAAATTGTGGTACGGCATCCAGGCGTCGCGATCGGTGAAATGCGCCTCGACCGCCAACGTTGCCCATTGTTCGGTGACCCGTTGGACCGCATGCGGCACGGAACGTGGCATCAGGCCGAGCGAGTTACCGCAAAAATACGCCCAGTCGCCATTTCCTGGGATCACGAACTGCTCGCGATAGAAGGCTTGCATGGATTCTCCCGCGATCGCTGTAAATCGCTTTGGTTTTGCTATGACAGCTCCCCGACATTCGGGGAGGTGATGCAGGGCTTCGGCATGACGCGGCCTTGCGCAACAACCATGGCCGCACAACATTGATCGTTGCAAGTGCCCTGCAGCCCGGAGCTGAGTGGCACCATCATGCCAAAGTGCGCGAATGGTCGCCGTGAGCAGGCGCGGCAGCGACCGTTGACGCACTCAAAACAGTAGATCAGTCGCTCAGTGCGGAGTCGATTGCTGCGCGGAGCTCCGGCGCGTCGGGTTTGACGCGACTGCCATAACCAGCAATTACATTGCCGTTCTTGTCGATCAGATACTTGTGGAAGTTCCATTGCGGTTCGCCACCGCCGGCCTTGGCCAGGGCCCGATAAAATGGCGTGGCGTTGTCACCCTTCACTTGTACTTTTTCGAACATCGGAAATGCGACGCCATAGGTCAGCGTACAGAACTCTTTGATCTCTTCCTCCGTGCCGGGTTCTTGTCCGCCGAACTCATTCGACGGGAAACCCACCACGGCGAAGTCTTTGTCCTTTAGTTCGCTGTGCAGTTTCTCCAGGCCTTCATACTGGGGCGTAAAGCCGCATTGACTCGCAGTATTGACCACCAGCAGCACTTTGCCTTCGAACTGCTCACAGAGCTTGACGGGCTCTTTGCCGGCAAGCGGGCGGAAGCTGTGATCGAGCAGCGGCGGGCACGAAGCATTCGCCATCGATGCGGCCAGTAACAGCGGCGCGAAGAGAATTCTGGACATGACGGATTCCTGTTTTGGACAATGAAGTTTGAGTGGGGATCTGTGAACAGAGCGCAAGTGGATTGGCAGCAGCGGGGCATGCCATCGGCACGTCGATTCAACGACGATCAATGAGCCGGATGGGCTTTTGCCGTGTTTCGATGCCCGTCTGCGTCGCCAGTTCGCCGGGCCGTTTAAACCCAACCAGCACATCGACACCCAGGCGTGCGCGCAACAAATCTGCCGCCTCCGCCAATCGCGCATCGCTCGCGTCCCGAGTCTCGACCAGTACCGTCATTTCCTCGCGCGCGCCGAGACGCTCGACCATGCACAAAAACTCGCCCGCAAATCCCGGCAATCCATCCAGGATCGGCCCGACCGCTTGCGGAAACACGTTGATGCCGCGCAGCTTCACCATGTTGTCGCTGCGGCCCAGGAAGCCGCGCATTCGCCTGAGGTTCAAGCCCAAATCCGACGGCGTCGTTTCGATCAGTGTGACATCGTGGGTATTGAAACGGATCAGCGGATAGATGTCGTCCTTGTAGAGCGTCGTCACCACCAGATCGCCCGGCTGCCCATCGTCGACTCGAGCGCCGGTATCCAGGTCAAGGACTTCGACGAACTGTGCGTCTTCCATTAAATACAATCCGTTTTGATCGCGGCCTTCGGCGGCAATCGTGCCGGTATCGCCCACACCATACCAATCGTAGAGCTGCGCGCCACCCCAGAGCTGACTCATGTGTTCGCGCGACTCGCGACCGAGATGGCCGCTGATCATGCGAATGCGAATATCGCGGCCAGGTTCGATCCCGGCCTCTCGGGCGACTTCAGCAAGCTTCTTGATGTAGTCGGCAAAACCGACGATCACGGTTGCGCCGAAGTCGCGCATCAACTCTACCTGGCGCGCCGAACGCGTCTCGATGCCGGTACCTGCAGACAGGAAAAGAGCGGACGTCCAGTGCAACACACTTTCGCGGACGAAGTGACCGCCATTGATCAGCCCATGGCCGTAAACCGAATGCACAACATCGCTCGCTGTCAGGCCTTGGAGAAGGTACGCTCGCGCCAGCAGCAGATTCTGCGTTTCGCGCCCGCGAGGACCGAAAAACAGCGGCTGCGGTGTGCCGGTGGTGCCACTGGTGGTGTGCATGACCATCGGCGGCGGGTCTGACGGGAAACTGTCGCGCCCGTGAAAGTCGCCGAGTGGCGGATGAAGCGCAATCGAGGCCATCAACTCGTGTTTGCCGAAGGTCGGCAACTTGATGATGTCCTCCAGCGAGCGAATATCGCCCGGCTCGATGCCCGCAGCGCCCCAAAGGCGTCGGTAAAACGCCATTCTCCACGCCCGCCCCAGCAAGCGCTTGAAGCGATCATTCTGCTCGTGCCACAACGCGTCGCGACTGATGCGCGAAAACTTGTCGATGAATGCCTGCCCACGCGGGTATTCGCGCTCGATATCACTGGCATTGAAATGCTGGAAATAAGACATGATCGCGCGCTGTTGCAAAGATAGGTGGATGCTGAAACGTGAAGCATGAAATGGCAATGGTAGAACTACGATGGCGCGGGTTCTGGTGGGGTCTGGGCATCGCGCTGCTGGCGGCCATTGCGACCTTGTCGCTGGTCTCGCTCCAGGGCCCGGCAATCGAGGTGCCGAATATCGACAAACTCAACCATGCGCTCGCCTATATCGTCCTGGCGTGTTACTTCGGCCAGCTGACCACCTTACCGCGAGCATTCGGCATGCTGTTGGGCTATGGCATAGGGATCGAAGCCCTGCAGGCGCAAACTCCGCACCGGCATGCCGAGATCGCAGACCTCCTGGCCAATGGCATCGGTATGCTGCTCGGGTGGTTTCTGCTTAGAACCCAGTTGGGCGGAAGTCTACGCGCGATCGAGCGCTATCTCGGTCTGGCAAGAGACTGACCACCATCACCAACTACCGATCGCCCATGAACCTGCTCTCTGCCATTCGACTTGCTGCAACGCAACTGCGAACCGCGGGTGTTTTCGTCGCCCACAGCGCCGACAACGCGCTCGATGAAGCGCGCACTTTGGCGTTACACGCCTTGCAGCTGCCGGCCGATTGGCCGGGAAACCTGGGCAGTGCTGAGCTGACAGTCGCCGAGCAGGATCGAATTGCTGCGCTCATCAATCGCCGCATCCAGGAGCGCATTCCTGCGGCTTATTTGATTGGCCACGCACCGTTCGCCGGGCTCGATTTCGTGACCGACCCGCGGGCTCTGGTTCCGCGTTCGCCCATCGCTGAATTGATCGAGTCGGGTTTCGATGGGTGGTGTGAGCCAGCACGCGTACATCGCGTGCTCGACCTTTGCTGCGGCGGCGGTTCCATCGGCGTTGCAATGGCGGTGTACCAACCGCAGTGGCGGGTTGATCTTGTCGATTTGTCGCACGACGCTCTGCTGCTGGCGCAGGAAAACATTGACCGACATCGCGTTGCCTCGCGCGTTCATACCATCCAATCGGATCTCTACGCAGAACTGAAGGGCATTCGCTATGAGTTGATTGTCTCCAACCCACCGTACGTGACCGATGCCGAATTCAGGAAACTGGCGCCAGAGTACGCACACGAGCCTGAGTTGGGACTTGTATCCGGCATCGACGGGCTCGATGCAACGACTCGAATCCTCGACGGCGCCATCGAGCATCTGATGCCGGGTGGCCTGCTGATTGTCGAAATCGGCGAAGGATGGCGTGCTTTCAAACGCCGCTTCGCGCATTTGCCAGTCGCCTGGATTCCGTTTTCGGTGGGGCAGATGGGTGTTTTCGCCATCACCCGCGAAGCGCTGGTCGCCAATCGTTCGATTGAACCATGACTTCTTTCATTGGTGTACTACATCACTAGCACACTAATATGGCCCCACAAGCTGACCAGTCTGGCGCTTGCCCCCGATACGTAGGAGCCTCAAATGAAGATGATTCTGTTAGCAGTCACGATCGGCGTTGCGTTGTCCTCTGGTTTTGCGGCTCCGTTGCAGGCCCGAGAAGCAGCTGCGTCGGTCCAGACCGTTGCCGTTGTCGATCCAGCAGAACAACTGCAGGCAGCTGTGCGCCATCTGCGCAATAACGACGTGGCTGGACTGTTGCGCGCCTCAATGCCTGCCGGCCAGTTCCAGATGATGCGCGGCGCGTACGAGATGCAGCGCAGCAAGCCCATTGAAGAGAAAGACCGTGCCGAGTTCGAAGAAGCGATTGCCAAGCTTACGGCCAACGATGCTGTCGACCGGTTGATGGCGGAATTCGAGCCAAAACTCAATGAGATCGCGCCTCAAGCGGAGGGCGGGATTCTGATGGCTCTCGGCGCGATGCAGATGGCATTGGCGCAGCCCGACAACACCATGACAGCCGAGCAACGCGAGATGTTGCGGGCTGTCTTGCCAGGGCTGGAACGTTGGCTGAAAGGCACCGATTTTTTCAATCCGGCGACTGCGCGTGAAGCGTTGACATTGGTGACTCGCGCTGCGCGTGACACGGGCATCCAGAACCTCGATCAGCTCAAGATGCTGTCGTTTGAAGAAGCACTGGGCTCGGCCAGCAAAATGTTCGCGGCGAGCAAACGAGCCGTCAAACTGTACGGTCTGGATATCGACGCCATTGCCGCAAGCGCCCGATTTCAAACGCTGAAAGTTGAGGGAAACAAGGCGCTCGTTCGCGCCACCGTCACGGTATTCGACGCACCGCTATCGCACGAGTTGGAACTGACTCAGATCGAGGGACGCTGGTACGGCAAAGATGCGGTGATCCGATTTGAATCTGAGACCAAAGCAGAGCGAGAAGAGAAGAGCTGAAGAACGGGCGCTGCGCAAGTCGCGTCAGCGCCATTCGATAGCGGGCTGTCGATCCGGCAGCCCGCCGTGGGTTCTCAGGTACCGATGATTCCACCATCTAACTTGCGGATAACAACGGTTGCCGATCGCGGCCGTCCGCCGAAAGGCCAACTCGAAATGGCGGTCGGGTTCTCGGGCGTCAGGCGTTCGCTGGCCGGCTCGCCCGGATGCTGGATGTTGACGAACATCGTGCGCAGGTCCGGCGTCGAAATCACGCCGGTGATTTCGCAGCCGCGCGGTCCGGTCATAAAGCGCCGGAACTCACCGCTGATCGGATCGTACGCGAGCATCTGATTGTTGCCGATATTTCGGTAGTCACCGCGCTCGTTGCCCGGGCGCGAGACGATGGACGTGGAAATATCGGTTTGTACCCAGAGAATGCCGCGGTCATCGAACCAAAGTCCATCCGGGCTCCCGAACTTATCGCCATTGATATTGCCTGCGCGCGCCGGATTGCCAAGTGCCGGGTCGCCGCATTGCACAAACAGCTGCCAGCGGAATCGGCGGGCGGTCGCATTTTGACCGTCTTCTGCCCATCGAATGATATGGCCAAAGACGTTCTGTCCGCGCGGGTTAGCCGCATCCACCGCAGGTTGACCGGTGTTGCCGCGGCGATCGTTGTTGGTCAAGGTGCAATACACGTCTTTGGTTTGTGGGTTAACAGCAATCCACTCTGGCCGATCCATCTTCGTCGCGCCGACCACATCGGCCGCTTGCCGCGTCTTGACCAGCACTTCGCCTTGATCGGCGAACCCGTTTTCCGGCGTCAGGCCATTCTGACCCCAAACCAGCGGGATCCACTCGCCCGACAGGTTCTCGTCAAATCGCGCCACGTACAGGGTACCGTCGTCAAGCAACGAGCGGTTGTTATTGCGATCGCCGGGCTTGAAGAAGCCTCGCGAGACATACTTGTAAATGTACTCGAAGCGCTCGTCGTCGCCCATGTAAACGACGACGCGATTGTCCGGCGACAAGGTAACCCACGCGCCTTCATGCTTGATGCGGCCGAGCGCGGTGCGCTTGATCGGCGTCGAGGTCGGATCGAAAGGATCGATTTCAACGACCCAGCCGAATCGATTCGGTTCATTCGGGTGCAGGGCCGCGTTAAAGCGCTCGTCGTGTTCGTGCCAGCGATAACCGAACCCGGTGGCGCTGATGCCGTAGCGTCGCTGATCGGCGGGAATCGTCGCACCGTTTGCGAAATAACCGTTGAAGTTTTCCTCGCACGTCAAATACGTGCCCCAGGGCGTGTAGCCGTGCGCACAGTTATTGATGGTGCCCAGGATGCGCTCACCCGCTGGGTCCGCGGCAGTACGCAACAGACGATGCCCTTTAGCCGGACCGCTGACTGCCATCGGCGTGTAGCCTGTGATGCGCCGTGCATAGACGCTGGGACGAACAACACGCCACGTGCTGCCGTCGTACAACAACTCGACAATGCCCACGCCATGCGCCGCCTGCGATTTTCGGACTTTCGCGGGTGTCCAGGTGCGCTGACCGTCTTCGTGCAAGATGCCGTCGTCGGTGTATTCGTGATTACTCACCAAAAGGCCGCGGCGGCTCGATGGTACCGGTCGCCCAAGTAGCGCGCGCTCCTCGAACGGGAAAAAGTGCATGCCATCGTTGTGCATGCCCCACTGCTGCTCTTGATCTTCGGCACTGTTGGTCGCGTCGTAGCGGAAGAACTTCAAGTTGTCGGAGATCGGGTCGCCCCAGGCGATCAGCACGTCGGCGCGGTAACCTTCAGGAACCACGAGTGTGTCGGCATCGGTGGCCGGCACGGGCTTAAAGCCGATGCCTGGTGTCGATGTAAAGGTCTGCGCTTCCACGTTCGAGCGGGCCGTCAACAACGGAACGCCGACCACGGTTGCGGTCGCCGCAGCGACACCGCCTTTCAACAGTTCGCGGCGCTTCTGATTGAGTTCCAACACGTCGTGAAAGCTCATGTTGTTGGAGTGGTTGCTCATTCCATCATCGTGAAACGTGCTCATCTGATTTCCTCTGGCGTTGGCTCGAGACGGCTGACTGCCGCACAAGCGGCGAACGCTAGGCGGGCTGTGTGACGCTCCGATGCGCAACAGGTTGCGAGAAAATGACGGGCTGGACGTTCCGCCGCTGTCCACTGACCAGGAGCGATAGAATCGCCAGTCACTCGCCGGGCCGCTGCCGCATGAACACTCGCATCGAACAGGACAGCATGGGCGAACTTAAGGTACCGGCGGACGCACTCTGGGGCGCGCAAACGCAACGCGCGATCGACAACTTTCGGATCGGCGGACAACCGATGCCACGTTTGTTTGTTCGCGCGCTGGCCCTGATCAAAGCTGCCGCAGCGCGCGCCAATAGCGAGCTAGGCGGGCTGCCTGCCGAGAAAGCGGCGGCAATCGAGAAGGCGGCGTTGGCGATCGCGCACGGCGATTTCGCCGAGGCATTTCCCGTCGACGTGTTCCAAACTGGCTCTGGCACCTCCAGCAACATGAACGCCAACGAAGTCATTGCAACGTTGGCGACTCGCGCCGGGGTCGCGGTCCATCCCAATGATGAGGTCAATCTTGGGCAGTCTTCTAACGACGTCATCCCCAGCGCCATCCAGGTCGCGGCTGCACTCGCCGTTCGCGAGCAGCTGTTGCCAGCGCTCGGCCAATTGCGCCATACGATCGCGACGCGCGCCCGGGAGTTTGCCGGTGTGGTCAAGACCGGGCGTACGCATCTGATGGACGCAATGCCAATGACCCTGGGCCAGGAATTCGGCGCTTGGGAGGCGCAACTGCAAGCCGCGCAGCAGCGCCTGATTGACAGCCTGGCGCGAGTGCAGGCCTTGCCGCTCGGTGGCACTGCGATTGGCACCGGAATCAATGCCGACCCGAGGTTTTCCGCGACCGTTTGTCATCAACTAAGTGCTATGACTGGGATTGAATTCGGTCCCGCAGCCAACTTGTTCGTTGCTATCGCTGCCAAAGACGAATGTGTCGAGTTGTCGGGCCAGTTGAAAACGCTGGCCTGTACGATGATGAAAATCGCCAACGACCTGCGCTGGATGAACTCCGGCCCGCTCACCGGTTTAGGCGAAATCGAATTGCCGGCGCTGCAACCCGGCTCCTCGATCATGCCTGGCAAGGTCAATCCGGTCATCGCAGAAGCGGTAACCATGGTTGCGGCGCAGATGATTGGCAATGATGCTGCGATCACGATCGCTGGGCAGTCCGGCAACTTTCAACTCAACTTGATGCTGCCACTGATTGCTCGTAATCTGATCGAAAGCATCGAGCTGCCGGCGCGAGCGCTGCCGGCACTGGCGCAGAGCATTGCTGGCTTGCGCGTTCGCCACGACCGATTGCAAGACGCACTGGCGCGAAATCCGATTCTGGTGACGGCACTGAATCCTGTCATCGGTTACGAACTTGGCGCCAAAATCGCCAAGGCAGCCTACGCCAGCGGACGACCCATTATGGATGTGGCTCGCGAGATGACAGCGTTGTCCGATCACGATTTACGCGATTTGCTCGATCCATTGACGCTGACGGCGGGCGGCATTGTGACGGGAGCGCGCGGGGGTGGATGAGCGCGCCTGGTTGGGCGCGGCATTATTCGGCCGGATACTCGAACCGCCGCCGGCGGACCTTGCTGGTCTGTGCAAACGCGAAGGTGTCACTGCGCTCTTGTTCGAGGCGCTTGGCCCGTCGGCGCCCGATGCCATCGTCCGCGCGCAGCGGGGCGCGATCGCCTGGCAGATGGCCAGAGAGCCTGCCGTACGGGCGGTGTTGGCCGCCATCGCCGTTCCATTCCTGGTACTGAAGGGCGAGGCATTAGCGAATAGTTGTTATCGGATGCCGCATCTGCGCGCGCGCGAAGATCTGGATTTGCTGTTTGCTTCTGAGGCCGATGCGCGTCAAGCGGCTGATGCACTATCGCTGCTTGGATACTCGATCGACCCAGATTCCTGGTTGCCGGATGGTGTTCAATTCACGATGGTCCGGCCCGAATTGCAGATTGACCTGCATTGGCGCCTCAGCACACATCCCATTCTCGGCAAACGCCTGACCTTTGCCGATCTTCATTCGCGTTGCCACCGCGTCGGCGAACCACCGATGGATGCGCTCAGTCCGGTCGACGCTTTTTTGCATGCTGCCATCCACCGCATGGCGAATGCCCAGATCGGAGCGGCCGACCGCCTCATCTGGCTTTACGACTTCGTTGTTCTGTCGCAGCGTTTCGACGAAGAAGAATGGTCAACACTGGTCGCCCGTGCCAGCGATCTGGCGTTGGCGGCACCGTGCGTCGACGCAATGCGTGCTTGCACCGAGTATTTTCAGTATTCCTGGCCGATGGCAACTTTAGCTTTGCTCAAGGCCGCAGCTGCCGAAGAACCTTTTCGCCCGGACCGGGCCGGCGATCGCGTGTACCTGGAATCGCAGACGCCTAACTTGTGGCGTCGATTGGTTCCGAGCGCCGCATACATGCGCGCACGTTACCGATTGACGAATCGCGGTTCCCTTCCGCTCGCCTACCTGAGACGCTGGATGACTGGACTCAAGTTGCTGTGGCGCGCGATCAAACACTCGCCGCGGTAGTCCACCTGGGTGTAGTTTGTCGTTGCTCGTCGCGGACGAATGGCTCAGAGGCGACCACATACGCGGCCCGGAACGCGTGACAGCCGATCACTTACCACCCTGTCGACTACCATCCCATGAAAATACGCATTGTCGAAGTCGGCCCTCGTGATGGATTGCAGAATGAGGCCAGGAACGTCGCAACGAACGACAAAATCGAACTGATCCGGCGGCTGATCGACTGCGGACATCGAACCGTCGAAGCAACCAGTTTCGTGAGCCCACAGTGGGTACCGCAATTGGCGGACGCCGCCGATGTGATGTCGGCGCTGACTGCGCCAGCGGGTGTGGCGTTGCCGGTTCTGGTGCCGAATTTCAAGGGTTACGAGCGCGCCCGGGCAGCCGGCGCAAAAGAAGTGGCTGTCTTCACTGCGGCCAGCGAGGCCTTCAATCGCAAAAACACGAATGCCGGCATCGATGAGTCGCTGGCGCGCTTTGCCCCGATCCTGGAAGCGGCGCGAGCCGACGATGTGCGTGTGCGTGGATACGTGTCCACCGTCCTTGGATGTCCTTACCAAGGCCAGGTCCCGAACAGCGAAGTCGTCCGCGTTGCCCGCGCACTGTACGCCATGGGCGCTTACGAAATTTCGCTGGGCGATACGATCGGCGTCG
Organism: Lysobacterales bacterium; assembly: GCA_022844165.1. GTDB lineage: Bacteria > Pseudomonadota > Gammaproteobacteria > Xanthomonadales > SZUA-5 > JALHMH01. The sequence continues at coordinate 50,374 of JALHMH010000008.1, read as the reverse complement.
GCACCCCGGAAAAAGCCCGGCAGATGTTGATGGCCGTTGCCAGCGAGATTCCGATGGGCGCGCTCGCGGTGCACTTTCACGACACCTATGGAATGGCGGTGGCGAATATTCTGCGTTGCCTGGACGCCGGCGTTCGTGTGATCGACGCCGCCGTCGGCGGTTTGGGCGGTTGCCCTTACGCGAAGGGCGCCAGCGGCAACGTCGCAACCGAAGACGTGGTGTATCTATTGGACGGACTGGGTATCGAACACGGTATCGACTTTGATCGACTTGTTGCGACCGGGCAGTGGATCAGCGAACGACTGGGCCGGGCCAATGCCAGCAAGGTCGGCAAGGCGCGCTCAGGCGGAGTCCTCGATTCATCGCTCGCTGTTCGGCACGTCCACAAGCCGGATTAGAACTGCTTCGCCAGTTTCTGGATCGAGGCGAAATTCGCCGAATTGGGCGCCTTCGAACTTCCCGGCGCTGCCTTCTTCAAAGAAGAACGCATTCGTGCCGATCCATGGCTGGCCATTGCGCCAGCGATATCGGAGTCGTTGCGTGGCGGTCGCGGACAGGGTTGCCACGCCCTGCTGGTCGACATCAACGCCTACCGTGTAAAACTTGCCTTCGCGGCGATCGCCACCGTGATTGGCGATCTCGGCGGCGATCTGGTCGGCGATGGCAAAGCGCAGCGCCATATAGTCGCCCTGCATCAACGACCGCGGGTCGACCGGCGCAAGCGCCAGATAAACCGGCATCCCGGAACGCACAATGCGTTCCTTACCAGCGATGGCGAAGTTGATGGCAAACAGGCCGACGGCAGCGCCGATCGATATCCAGAATCGAGCATTCATGCGACCCCCTTCTTGCGCAATACGCCGTGTGTCGCGAAGGCGATCGCGGCGAGTGCCAGCATCAGCAGCGACTTCGCGAGTAGTGGAATACTGAGTTCATAGTAGAACGCGATGACGCTGAAGATGGCGCTGACGATGGCCAACGCCATCAGCGCCGGATGGGCGAGATACCGCGCCGCCGCAAGTGCGCATAACGCGGTGGCCAGCGATAACAAGGGCCACAGCGCCAAGCCAATGCTGCCACCGCCGAACAGGCTGCTACGCTCGAAGGGCAACATCACGATCGGTGCCACACAGAGTGCAGCGATCAGGCTGATTGTGGCTGGCAGCAACCAGCTCTGCAGGGACGTCGCAAGCCAGCGACGTTCGTTGAACAACAGCGCGGCGACCAACGCCATCAACGGCAGGACGCCATAAAGCCAGTCGAGAATGCCGATGAACCCGCCAGGTCCAGGTCCGTATCCATCAATCCAGTTGCTGCGCCACGCGAGCGACCAGGCGAGCGCTGCAAAAAAGGCGCTGAGCAGTCGGCTCAGGTGATTGGGCAACAGCAGGAATACGCCGATCTGAATCGCGCATGCGACAAAGGTCGCGGATCGAATCGTGTCGAACTTGATCGCCTCATAAGCAGCGAACAACAAAAAACCCTGGCCAGCCATCGACGCCGCGAGCGCAACCTGTTCCACGAATAGCGATTTCGATCCGAGGAACAACGCAAAAGCGCCGCCGAGTAACACGATGCCGAGAATGCCGGCTTCGATGGGCGTATCCGGCTCGAACAACAACGCGACGAAGGCGATGACAAAAATCGCCGCGAACCAAGCCGCACCACCTAGCAGCAACTTCAGCATCCACGGCGATGTTCGACTCTGAGGCAAGTCGCGCGTCAGCAGGCCCGCTTCAGTGAGCCGCACGACATCAATGTCGCGCAAGTTCATCGGGCCGCTCCGTAGCTTCGATGGCGGGCAAGCAATTTGGAACCGAGAAACGCGGCGAAACCGCCGATCCAGATCGCTATGAACAAGCTCGGCAAGATCGCGTCATCAATCGCATCGTACAGAATCCGCACCCACAGAATCGTTGTGACGGCGATCAGACCCGCGGCAGCGATCGTCTCGGGCAGGACGTTGCGCAAGTGCCGTGAGAGCGCGCGCGCTGCCGTCAACAAGGCAACAAATCCCAATGCAAACATCAACCATGCCGTGATGCTTCCTTCCCACGCCGTCAACGCACAGGCCACGCAGGAAAAAACCGTCCCCGCGAGGAGCGGAAGCGCAAGCAACCAGTGCTGGCGTTGACCTCGAAACCAAAGCATCGCGAGTGCCGCCAGATTTGCCAGTACCGCCACGGAGAGTGCCACCTGCGGCCGCTGGAATCCCCAGATCAGATTTGCGACCACCCGTTCGAAGCCGAAAACGCTGGCCCAGAGCGCCAGCCCAATGTTCAGTACCACCACGATCAATGCCGCCGTTGCACCGCTTTTTGATGCGAACGCAAAGGGCAAGGCAATCAGTGCCCAGGAGAAGAACAGCTCATGCACATCGGCGCCCGTCTGATAGTGCTGCCCAAAAAGCGCGAACAAGCAGCCGATCAAAAAAGCGGCTAGAAAGCAACCGGTTTCGCCAAACACATCCGGCGGCGGACGCCACCAGGCCAAAAGCGCTGCACTGGCGAAAACCAGTTGCAGCAGTGCGAATCTGCCCCAGATGCCGAAGTCCTGCCAGTTTGCGGCAACAAAACAGACAATCCCCGCCGCGAGCAAACCGCTGCCCACACCGCGCAACAACGACAGAGCGAACCGCCACCACTGGGCGATGTCAGGTCGAAGATCCAACAATTCTGCAGCGCGCGATATTTCTTGCGGCGACCAAGCTTGCGAATGCGCTAACTCGATGAACTGCTGTCGATCCATGGGCGTTTGATCCAAATCTGTTCGTCATTGTGTATCGCAACGGCACCATCCCGGCCGTTGCGTTTGGCCGCGTACAGAGCGCCGTCGGCAATCACAATGGCTTCGTTCAAACCAGCATCCGGCCGACGATACACCGGAAAGGCCACAACGCCTGCGCTGGCGGTGACTGCGATGCGACGGCCACCGAACTCAACATCGCCATGGACCGCGGCGAGCACACGACCGGCAATCTCTACGAGCGCGCCGCGATCGCTATCGCGCATGAGCAACAAAAACTCCTCGCCGCCCCAACGCAGCACCGCGTCACCCGCGCGTGCCACACCCGTCAGACGCTGCGCGGTGGCCACAAGCACCGCATCGCCTGCCGGGTGCCCGTACTGGTCGTTGATGTGTTTGAAATGATCCAGGTCCAGCAGAACCACCACCAGGTCTGCATGACGATCGCCAGCGCGTGTCCGGCGCGTGGCCCGCTCTTCTTCGTCGGACTGGATTTGGGTCAAGTATCTGCGATTGCGCAAACCGGTGAGCGGATCCGCCAGCGCCGCCTGTGCGAGGCGTTGATTCGCTTCGGCAAGTTCGGACGTTCGCAGTTGGACTTGCTCCTGCAATTCGATTGCACGGCGCTGCAAAGCTCGCGTCCTGAGACGCCCAACCAGCACACCACCGGCTAACAGGAGCGCAGCACCTGCGACCAAGGTGGGCCAGCGTTGCCACCATGGCGCTGCGACCGTGAAGCTAAACGTCAGCGGGCCAGATTCGGTTCCATCGGCGTCGGCGCCCCACACCCGAAATTGATAGGAACCTGCTGGCAGTCGGACATAATCGCTTTCAGCAGCACTCGCGTCGCGCACGATGCTCGAATCGATGCTGGACAGTTGCCTGGCGTATCGATGCAGATGTTCGCGATCGAAGTTGAGCAGCCGGTAGCGAAAATGCACGCTGGCCTCAGACCGAGAGAGCGTTGTACCGGAAGCTATCGGCGTACCATCGGCAAGACTGGCCCAAAGACGCAATGGCGCCGGTCGGTTCGGTTCGATCTGCACATCACGCAAGGCGCCGACGCCCAGATGCGTGCCGACGAAAACGCGGGCCGAAGCGTCGATGGCGAGCGTGTTGCCCCGAGCCAGCTCGCGCGAAGGCATGCCATCATCCAGTCCAAAGAGCCGCGCACCGCGCTCATCGACCAGCCAAAGACCTTGGGCATTGCTGGCTGCAAAACCGCCTGGCTTATGGCGAATATGGGTCCAGCCATCGCCCTTCGGCGAGTTCGGTACATCGCTGCACCCACGGCCAGGCGTCCATGCCACAAGGCGTTCGCGCGCCGCAATCAAGATTCGCTCTCTGTCGATGCTCAGATCGTTGATCGCCAACCGACCAACGCAAGCATCGCGGGCAGGCTCGAATCTCCCGTCCTGCCATCGCCAGACACCTTTGTCTGTCGCAACAACCAGGCGTTCGACGCTATCGCTGGCCATCGCTTGAATGGCCGCACCGTCTGGCAAACCGTCGGCGTCGCGCATTCCGCGCAGACCCTCTGTCGCGGTCCAGCGCGCGAGTCCATGACTGGTTGCGACCCATACGATTCCGCCTGTTCGCGCAAGATCGTTGGCCGCAACGGCCGGCAACTCAGAATTGTCGACGGTGTACTCCACCACCTCACCGTCGCTGCGTTGCAGCAGCAGACCGCGGTCGGTCGCGATGAGGCGCTCGCCGCCTTCCGTCCGCAACGCCGCACGGACGTGGAGATCGGCATAGGCATCTGGCAGTAGCGGCACAAAAGCGCCATCTTGCCAAACGACCGCGCCACGTGGCGTGCCAACCCACAGCTGATCTTCGATCAAACCGAGCCCAACTACCGCGCGATCGGGCAAACCCCGGCGCTGGTCAAGAACAGCGAATCGCCCGCGTTCTTCGCGGGCAATTCCGCCGCCGTAAGTGCCGATCCACAAGTTCCGCGTGTGTCGCTCGCGAAACAACACCTGCACATTGTCGTCGGGCAGACCATTCGCGCCCCGCTGTGAATACCAGTTGTCCGCTGCATCGACGCGTACGATGCCGCCAGGTCGCATCGCAACAGACATGCCATCTTCGCCCGCGTCGAAATCAAAAGCCATTGCGGGCGCCAGACCGCTGGCCGCAGACCAGACGCGAAGACGATCATCGCGTAACCGCGCAAAACCACGCCCCGCGCCAATCCACAAATCACCTCGCCACGTCCCCAGGGAGATGACGATATTGTTGGGCACACCATCGTCGCGGTCGAAATGGAAGTCATCGAGCCTCGGTACACCACGAAGATCCACGAGACGTCGAAGTCCTTGTCCGTTGGTTCCCAGCCACAGCGCATCGACCCCGTCGGCCAACAGACTTCGAATGCCCAGTTCTCTTGTCGCTTCGATCCGTTCACAACGGCGATCGCTGCGGACATCGGCGTAGGCGCAACGCCAAAGCCCTACGGTCGTTGCAACCCACATCAGATCGGTGCTGGGGAGGAATCGATTCACCCCAGGAACCGCGATATGAACAGGCCGCGCCATATCTTCAGCCAGACGCCAGATACCAGAATCGGTACCCACCCAGAGCGCATGATCTGCATTCGAAATGGCGCGAACCGGCTCTGAGCTTTCGCCCAAAGGCACCGCCTCAAACGCCCGCCCATCGTATCGGGCCAATCCACGCTCGGTGCCAACAAAGATGAAGCCGAAGTCGTCTTGGCCAATGGCCAGCACCGTGTTCTGCGGCAGGCCGGAATTGCTGTCGAATACCTTGTATGCCGTCCAATCCAGCTCCATCGGAATTCGCGCCAACGGTGCTGGCAAAGTCCGCCGCTCGGAAGCATCACCAGAGATCGAGTGGGCAAGAAAGAAAAAAGCAGCGCAAGCAAATTGCCTGGTCATGCAATCGCGTGATTGGACCGGAGCGTCACGGGGCCGGATAGATCGTTTCACGGGATCCGTCTCCTCTCGGGCGAGCGATCCAACATCGAATGATACCGAGTGGATCATCGTCCGCAGCCAAAAGGCGCCTTCAGCAGTCGAACCTGGTCCTCGGATCGAAGTTCAATGCAGTCCGATCGACGCCACACCACGGAGACATCGCTGTTTGGAGAATGCGGCCGACGACGGCGCACCGACCTTGCCACTTGCCATTCATTCGTGGTGCCGCGGATTCTGAGCGCACGCATCTTGCGACGCAGCTCCGGTCGCCACGCAACAATGGCGATCTTCGCCTTCTTTGTTGCCCAACAACGAAGCGGCGCTGAGCGCCGCCTCGTTGAGCCTCATCAATCGGGGCTTCGGCGAAGCCAATCGCTAAGCAGATTTGGGCGGGGTCCACTCCACTTTCTCGAAAGGCTTCAATAACCAGCGGCACAATGCTGGCAGGAAGACGATGGCGGCGATCATATTGACTACAAACATGAAGGTCAGCATCAAGCCCATGTCCGCCTGGAATTTGAGCTCCGAGAATATCCATGTTGCCACACCGCAAGCCAGCGTCAGCGCGGTGTAGAAGATGGCAATTCCGGTCGTTTTCAGTGCTTCAAAGTAAGCTTGACTCAGCCCCTTACCCTGAAGCATCAGCTCGCGCATTCGCGCAAAAATGTAAATCGCATAATCGACACCGATGCCGACCCCCAGGGCGACGACCGTGAGGGTATTGACTTTGAGGCCTATACCAAGCTCGACCATTAAGGCCTCACCGAGCGCTGTCACCAGAATGAGCGGCAAAACAATGCACAAAGCTGCAAGCGGGTTCTTGAAACTCAGAATGCACATCAAGAACACGGCTACATACAACAAATAGAGCATCGGTTTTTCGAGTTCGCTGACCGTCTCATTGATTGCTGCGGCAACGCCTACGCTGCCGGTCGCCAGACGCAGGTTGACCTGATCGGTTCGATACTCCTCGCCGGTTTCCATCGCCGCGACTTCCGCCTTGTCGCGCTCGACACGAAAACTCATGTCGAAAGCCTGGTTCTTCTCACGGAACGATTTCACCGCATTGACCACACGCGTGATCGTCTCTGCTTTGTGATCGGTGGTAAAGACAATAACCGGCATCGCTCTGCATTCTGGCGCATCGATCAATCCCGAATCTGTCTCGACGCTTTGCAAACTCTGGCGCATGACCTCAGCGTTTCTAGGCAAAGCGCGCCAGCGCGGACTGCCTTCGTTATAGCCGGCCGTGACCATTCGCCCGACGTGCGAGAGGGTGATAACTTGCTGCACGCCCTCAACATTCTGCATATGCCATGCGAAACGGTCGAGCGTCTCCATCGCCCGGAAACTCTCGGTACATGCGAAAGGACCCACTTCGGCAATGATGTTGATGATGTCGGTCGACAGCGAAAATCGCTGCGTAATCTCGCGCGCGTCCTGGTTGTACCGCGCGTCGTCGCGCAATTCGGCAACACCATCCCGTGCATCGCCGACCATCATTTGCTCGGCATGTTTGTGCGCGAAGAACCACACCACCAAACCCATCACAATGATGCCCGCGGCCACTGCGGGGCGGGAGAAACGTGTCAAAAACGCCCAAATGTGATCGAATGCTGTGATCTGCCGCAAGCGGAACGCACGCTTCTTAGGCAGGTTCGACAGCTTGGTGTAAGACAACAGAATGGGCAGCAGGATCAAGTTGGTAAATATCGTCAAAAAGACGCCAACCGTGGCTGTCACAGCCAACTCAAAGATCATCTTCACTGGGATCAGTAGAATCGTCCCGAAGCCAATGCACCCGGCGAGCAAGGCGACGCAACCGGGAATCAACAAGCGTCGGAATGCACTCTTCGCTGCCTCCTCGCTTGACACTCCTTGACGCTTCTCCAACTCCTCAGGTGTACCCTCTTCGAGCCCACCGAAAAACACCTCGCCGCGATAGCGATTGATCATCTGCTCGCCGTGACTGACTGCGATGGCGAATATCAGGAATGGTGTCAGCATGTTCATCGGGTCAATACCAAAACCCATCAAACGCAAAGCACCAAGCATCCAGATGACTGCCACGAAAGCCGCCACGACCGTCAACATCGCGAGCTTGAACGAAGTCGAGTAGACGTAGAGCAGAATGAAAGTAAAGACGACTGTGAGCAGAAAGAAGTAAATGACCGACCTGGCACCATCGGCGATGTCGTCAACCACCTTCGTAAACCCGATAATATGCACACTGATATTATTGTTTTCGATGGCAGCACGAATCTGCTCGAGTTTATCGCCGACCCCTTGGTAGTCGAGTTTGCCACCTTCTGCAGCCGTCTCAGGAATCAACTCTGCTTGAACCATCGCGCCAGAGAAGTCTTTCGCAACAAGGCGCCCGACAATTCCCGCTTTTACGATATTGGTTCGGATTGCATCGAAATCGTCAGCGGTCGGATTGAAATCTGGCGCGGTCGTCGAGAAATCTGCCGGGATAACGTTTCCGCCCGCGAATCCACCTTCTACGATTTCGACAAAGCGCGTATTTGGCGTAAAGATCGATCGCACTCGCGAATTGTCCACTTCGCTGATCGCCTTAACCTGCTCCGTCGCCTTCTCCAAAGCCGTGAAAAACTCTTTGTTGAACATATCACCGCGTTTGTCGATCAGCGCAACGAAAACGCGATTTGCGCCGCCAAACTCCGTCTCGTAGTCGACGAAGGTCTGCATGTACTCATGATTCAGCGGTAACTGCTTGCGGAACCCGGCATCGATGCGAAGTTGCATCGCCGCCATTAGGAAACCGAGCGTAATCAGAATGAAGATACCGAGTACGATTCCGCGGTTACCAAAGATCAGCTTCTCCAGTCGCGGGTAGCTGACGTCGTTCGAACCCATTCCTGCCATGACGTGCTCTCCCGTTTAATGAATGGAATGCGTGGCCACGCCGTTCTCTCCAACAAGCACGAACTCCGATTCGCTGATCGGTAGCGCCGCACTCATGATGCCGCCATCGGCGAACGTCGAAAGCCTTAGTTCAAGCGTATCTGCAGACGCCAAGAGGAGGGTGCCGCTCGCACCTACCAGCAGTGCGCGACTACCTCCGACAGCCGCACCGCCGAATATGCTGGCTTCCGTACCCGAGCTTATCGATAGCCAGCTTCGACCTAGATCACCGGTCACAAAAACGTTGCCACGAAGCCCAGCGGCGACAATTCGACCGTTGTCGAGTGGAACCAGGGTGAACATCGAACCGTCATAGGGGAGATCCGAGCGCTCCCAAGTCGCGCCATCATCGATTGACCGGTACACGGAGCCGGCTTCGCCAACGATCAGTAAACCGGCGTTGGTGCGGGCGATGGCATTTAAGTGTGGGTCACCTTCGTCTTCACCAACGTCGGTGCTGGCAAGCATCGACCCATCATCTAATGCCTCGTCGTCGGGCTCGTCAACCGGCACGGAGGAAGGATCGACGCCGGCAACACGATCGCTGATCGTTTGCACTTCCCAACTGGCGCCAGAGTTCGAAGTACTCAGGAACTGGCCGTAGGCGCCAATCGCAAAGCCACGTTCGCCATCGAGAAACACCACATCTAAAAGTGGACCTTCAGCCGCGATATCCGAATTCTGCAAGGTCCACGTTAAGCCACCATCGCTACTGTAGACAATCACCTGATCGTGACCCACGGCCCAAAGCCGATTGTCGACTGCCGTCACCGCTGTGAGCAGCACGCGTGTCGGCACAGGGACCTGACGCCATTCGCTGCGTGATTCGGACACCAGGATATGCCCTCGGTCACCGACAATGACGGCGCGATCCCGTGCTTCCGCCACATCGACCAATAATGATCGCTGGATACGCGCCAGATCGAGCGTCTCCGCTGGCGCCGTGGCCGGATCGGCCCAAACCGACGCCGGCGGCGAAGTCTTATCTTGCGCCGACAGCCCACCGAGCCAAACAAATCCCAGCAACCCGAGCGCGCGTTTCGAAATTCTCATGCCGTTCCCCAGCCAGAATTGAACCCAACCCACAAATGCGAACGCCGGCCAAGTTCACCACCGGGCCGGCGTTCTGATACCACTTTCGAACGCTCAACGGACGCCGCGGCTTCTCAGCGCCTGCGGGGAATAATTCTCCGGCGACGTCACAAACGAGAAGTTGTAGGATTCTTCTTGGTTGTCGATACCGGACACGATGTAACGTCCTGATTTCAGATCGTGGTGCGTTTCGAGTGTGGTCCAAAGCACCGGCTGTTCGTAGTAATTGACGATCGCCGCTTCGCTGTAGCGCCAAAGCTGACCCTGACTGTCATAGTGGTCGATCATGGCGATCTGCCAGCTGTCTTCGTCAAGGAAGAAAGTGCGGCGACTGTTGATGTGGCGGAAACCACTGCGGAGCGTGGCTTCAACCACCCAGACGCGATGCAGTTCATAGCGCATGACATCTGGATTCAGATGCCCAGGACGGATCAGCGTCTTGTAGTCCAGCCCTTTGGCGTGAGCCTTGTACGTATTGTACGGAATCAGCATCTCGCGCTTGCCCACCAGCTTCCACTCGAAGCGATCTAACGCGCCATTGAACATATCGGTCATATCGTTCGTTCGAAGCGCATCCGATGCAGTGCCTGGATTATCGTAAGCCACATTCGGCGCTTTGCGCACGCGGCGCTGACCCGGGTTGTACACCCACGCCTGACGTTGCTGCGCTTCCTGGTTCAATGTCTCATGCACCAACAAAACGTTACCTGCCAGGCGGGCGGGCGCCAGCACTTCTTGATAGAAGTAGGTCAGAACGTTATTGATGTCGGCGATGGTATTGCCTTCCTTCCAATACAATCCAAGCAGCTCTTCGCGAATGCGAATGGGCGTGAATGCACCGGTTGCCGTTGGCGCCGCTTGATTTGCCCAGCGTCGAACCGAGACGCCCTTGTACTTGAGCTTATGGTTCCAAATGACCTGGTAGCCGTCGGAGGGAATCGGGAACGGGAAGCCTTCGGCTGCATTTTCCACGCCCGCACCTTCGCCAATCATCTTGGCAGTCGTGGCATTGCGCTTGGTCATGTCGTAGATGCGTTGCGGAAACGAAGCCGAACGCCGGGTAGGATAGATATCCATCCGGAACGTCGGATACTTCGCAAACATCGCCTGTTGGCCGACGGACAACTTGGCTGCATGGTCCTTGTAGTTGGCCTGCGTCAACTGCAATTGCGGTTTGTCACCGGGAAACGGATCCGGGTGAAAATCGCCAAGCTTGAAGTTGGCGGGTGGCCGGGTGATGCCACCATCCCAGGCTGGAATAGTGTTGTCTTTGTTGGCGCCTTTCTCGCCGCCGACCGGCGTCAGATCTTTGCCCAGCCGGTCAGCCTGCGCTGCTGGCACTGCGGCATGGGCGCCGCTGGCCAGTCCGAGGCTCAGCAGAGCGCCGAGCAGTTTGGTTCTCATCCTCATCTTACTCTCCTCTGCCTCAATCCATGTCAGAACGCGTAGCGCGCCGTGAAGGCCACAAAGTCGCGATCGTTGAGCAAATTAAAGATGCCCGCGCCTGAGAATCGCGTGTAGCTCAAATCGACGCTCCACTCATTCAGGTAGTTGGCTTCCACACCCAAAGTCAGCGAACGGCGATCTTCCAGGAAGTTGCCGCCGGGGCCTGGGGTGATACCGTTGACGTCATGGTTAAATGCGATACGCGGGGACAGCGTAAATGGCGACCCGAAGGCGTTACTGTAATCGGCGCGGCCTGCCAATCGGTAGCCCCACGAAAACGAGGTCGGAAAGCCGTTGTTCAAGGTCTGCGGGTTGCGGAACGCACCCGTCAGGAAGTCCGGGCCGCCGCCGGTGTCAGTACCGTCACCTTGATAGCGGAGCACCGAAGGATCCGGCAAGTCCCAAACCTTGGTTGCGCCGACCTCAAGCACGGCCGAAATCTGATCGGCGCCTACCGGGTTCTCCGGCCCGAAGACTTTTGTCAGCGTCGTCTGGAACTGGCTGATTTCGTGGCGCTCCCAACCTCTGACGTACTGGCCCGGTCCTACCGATCCCAGTTGGCTGACAAAGCGATTTACGGGCTGCGGAATGACCGCGTTGAGCGGACTCAACGCCGTGAACAGCAGTTCCACATCGTCTATCTGCAGCGGCGCGTTGGGTCGGAAGCTCAGCTCGCCTTGCCACGCGATGCCAGATCCTTCCAATGTGGTATTGAAGCTAAAGCCATAAAGTTCGATGTCCTCCGGATACTCCGCGAAGTATCTTGCGGAGTTTGCATTGGAGTTCGTCACCGAGATACCCGACAGCAGCGGCAACCGGCTGTGGTAGTTGAGATAGTAGAAGCCAAATTCGGTGTTGTTGATTTCTGGCGCGAAGTAACGTGCGGCCAGCCCGTATTGACCGCTCTCGGATGCAAAACGATCCGGCGCACGTGGCACTGCAGCAGCGCATGCGGATCGCTGAATCGCCAACGTGAACGGATCGAAGCCACCCGGGTTTTGGCCGGCGCCGATCGCCGGGCAAAATCCAAAGTTGATCGGCTCCGGCACCAGACCGAAGTTCAACATGACGTATTCGCCACCCAGCGCCGCGAAGTCGTTCGAACTGAAGTATGTTCCAGATGGCTCCGGCTCAGTTTGTTCAAACTCGAACATATACAAGGCTTCGATCGAGAAGTTCTCGTTGAAGCTCAAGCTTGCCCAAATCTGATCGATCGGCAGGAACGCCTCTTTCAATTCCGAACCTGCAACGCGCAGTTTCGAAACATCGATCGGATTGATGACGTTGATGCCCTGCTGGATGAACGTGCTCTCGCCCCAACTGATCACTTGCCGTCCAAGACGGACCGAACCATTGGTCTGGCCCCAGGCAAAATTGTTGTAAACGAAGAAGTCGAGCAGCTGCGCGTCCTTGCCTACTGCTTCTTTGGCCAGATCGCTGATATCGTCGCGGCGCTGATTTTCGTAATCGTAGAAGGCCAGGGCACGGGCAAATCCGCCCCAGTTTTCTCCATACGTCCAGCTGAGCTCACCGTTCCACTTGACGGCGTTACTGAACACATCGCCGTTGTCCCATTTGCGGTTGCCATCATCGCTATTGACCGAAAAACGACCGGGCAACAGGCGTTGCTGCGCGTTCGGCAAGGCGGCAGGAAATGGAATGCCCGTTGGCAACGCCGCCGAAGGCGGCGTGGGCACAAACAAGTTGGCCTTCCCGATCAAGGCATTGTCCGGATCTTCGACACGCGACTGCACGCCATAGCTGAAGGTGTTAGACGTGGTTAACGCAAAGTCGCCGTTGCTGTACTCCCACGCGAAGGTAGGCGAGGCGACCAACGCGCCAAGCACAGCGAGCGCAAGACGCGAGCGCACGGGTATGGTGTTTTTCATCGTTTTCTCCATGGTGTCCGATCGCTTCTCGATTACTGCGTACGAATCACGGCGCGATTCGCGACGTTCACTTGGGCTCCGCCCGATGCAACCATCGACGCCATCTGACCTTGCATCTCGACGGTGGCCGCGAGCGATGCCGTCGGCGACAACAGTGAGCCATGATCGCCAACGATGAAGCGCGTCACGCCACGAATGCCGTTCGCGTTCGTGGTGTTCTGGGTGATGGTGCTCAGGCCCAACGCGGCAATCAGGGGTTCCGTACCCGACAGCGGCGCACCAGCGACCGTATTTGGCACCACCTGATCCGGCAACACTGTTCCACCGCCAACGACCTCTTGAAGCAAGATGCGCTTGGTCGAAGCAAGTCGCGCGTAATTGATCGGATCGCCCGAGTCGATGACCGTCTGCGTAATCAGCAGGAACTGGCCCAATGTTCCTGGAAAGCGCGGATCGTTTGTCGGAATACCTGAGGCCGCCGAAATGCCAGCGCGAATTCGCGGGCCGAATGTGGGCGATCCATTGAGGAGATTGGCGATACCACCACCTGGCACGCTTAGAACGGCCACGTTCACCGTGGGCTCCAATGCGAGAAATGTTGTGCCAACAATCGAACCCAACGATTGCCCGACGAAAGCGATCCGTGAGCCGTCGAAATCCGCTGCGGTGTTGCCATCCACATCCATCGTCGGAATGCTGACGGCCAGTACGCCCAGATCCGCCGCCGCCTGGCGTACGTTGTCACGCGAGGTGAGAAGGCTGGACAGGTTGATCGAATGCGCTCCAGTGGGATCGACTTGCCCATCGGGACCCGGCGCACCCGTCGCATTGTTGATTAAATCGACGTCGAACGTGCGCTCGCGAGCGCCGGCTTGGGCAAATGGTGTTCGGCCGATGTAGAACGGTTGGCACTGGTCTGTGGTTGCGGTCGGCGAAGCACCGTGGAGCGGCTGATCGATGGCGACGACAGCCCAACCGGCTTGAGCGAAGGTTGCTGAGATCGCCAACATGTCGCATCGGTTACGCGTGATACCGTGCTGAAAGATAACCACTGGCCATCCCGCAGCTGGCCGCGTCTGGCCGCTGGCGGCATTTGGGATGGTCACCAGGACGGGCGCGGTCTGTGTTGAGGTCGCCACCGGAATCGGGTTAGCCACCGTCAGGTTGGTGGATGTCGAGTCCAGTCCCAAGGCGTTAAACGGCGGCACATAAGCGCCCGGCGCCGCGCGCCAAAAACCCGTCAGCACCGCAGACGCTGGCGCAGCAGGGGTTCCCGTACCGGGCGCTGTCAGGTAGTAGGGCAACCCGATCGTGCCGATGAAAATGTCAGCGATCGGCGGCAGGCCGGCCGCTGCGGTCGTCAGCCCGGTGCGGGCGAACCGGGTTGTTGCCGGGCGCGCGTTGCTGCGGACGAGGCGCAGTGTGGGTGTCACACCCTGCGTATTGGCAACCCAGGACAACACGATATTGGCGCGATTGACGCCAGCCGCAGCAGCTGCTGCTTCGAATGAGTTGGTCAGCTGACGGAGCGGCTCTAACCCACATGCGGTGGATGCCGGCAACAGCGGATCGAGCGACACGCATGCCGTGCCGGTTCCCTGCGACAATGGGGAAGTTCTCTTCGCCAGGAAGTAAGCTGAATCGGGCGTCGCATTGTTACCGGCGGTGTCGGTGACGCCGTTGGTGACGACGGCCATATACGACTTTAATTCTTCCAGTGGCCGCGTCGGAACGATCGCCATCGTTCGATTGGTGGCATCAGTGGTCGAAATCGCAACCACATACTCGGCAGGCGATGCCAACTCACGCACCACTCGCTGCACTGCGCCAGCGCCAGGACCGGATGTCACCACCGCAACCTCAAAGAGGCGCACCGTGTTACCGGGCGTCAGCGTCGTCGGCGCTATCGCGGCGGTAAAGGTCATCGACCACGGCGAGGTGGTCGAAAATCCGTCGAGTGCGTTCAGAGCGACGGTTGGGTCGCCAAAGTTGTTCGGATTCGCTGCCGGCGCATTGATCGTGAGATCCCGCGAACCTTGAAGCAAAAGATTGTTCGGAAACGGGATGACGCCGGTCGATGGATCAAAACGGGCCGTATGGATACCGCTGACGAACTGGCCGTTGCTATTCGTGGCGCCCTGGACGGGGGTGGCGCGCGGGCTATTGCTGCTGCCGCTACAAGCGCCAAGCAGAAGACCAGCAATCGCCAATGGGACAAGCCGCTGAAGGTGCATGCGCGGGTTCCTTGTTGGGGGTTCGGGATAAGGCAAGATCGGATTGATGCTAGTAGTGCTGTCAACCGAACGCAACACAAAACTAACGAAAGAGCGTAACGCAAAATTGCTGCGTTGCAGCAGTGCGCGGCAATTTGGTTGCTCTCGGAACCTACGCCAATGAGACGTATGTTCGACAGGACGCGAACTAAAGGAAAAGTGTCGGCGGCCAGATTCTCGAACGTCCGACCAGGAGAAACTGAACCACGATGGCGTTGCCTTGCGCTATGCGCCAGACGGCGTCACTCGAAGCCATTTTGGAACACGCCGTCGACGACGCCCGGCGTGCTGTCCAGTTCGCGAAGGAACGCCATGAGAGCGTCGCGTTCGCCCGTGGGCAGACCGAGCACGCGACGGTGTGCTTGCGCCAGGAGCAGCCGATTGGCGTTTGCGATCAGCACTTCGTCGACCGCCAGATACCAACCGTTGGTTTCGATCTCAATGCTGTTGCTTGTACCGACGTTAAGCACCACGTTCTCAACGCGAAGGCTGTTCCAGTTGGTCGTTCGCCACGTCGGATCGTTATCCGTCGCGGGAAGATTGACCGATGGCAGCGCCACGCCGTTGACCCGAACCGTCAGCGCCTGCGTCTGCCCGCCGCTGCGCGAATTGCTGTAGCGCAACTCCAATGCTCCTGCCCCACCAGCACCGCCATCGACATTGTTGAAGGTCAGCCGCTGGCCGCTGCTTTCAAGCTGCACATACGCACGGCCCCGCACCGTATCGTCGTTATTGAGGTCGACAAAATTGTTGATCAACGCAGCGCCGCCGGTGCGCAGCGCATTTTCGGCCGGCAAAGTCACACCTCCGCTGAAGCGAAAAACATCGTCCAACGTCGCGGCGCTGCCATCGTGCAAATAGGGCGCGCTGGCAAATACACCGCGCAGGGTCGGCACGTCGATGCCGGTGAGCGCTCCGCCAAGGCGACTACCGGAACTGGCACGCAGCGTGCCAACATCGCTTAAGCTGGACGATGCCAATAAACTATTGGTATATCGCGGCGGCGCATGGCAACTGGCGCAATTCTCCCGCGCAAAAATGGCCTCGCCTTGCACGGCGCCGGCGGTGTTGGCACCGCTGGCTTGGCGGAACGGACTGCGCGGAATGTGGCTTTGATCGAGCGATGCCACATAGGCAGCCAACGCGTCGAGATCCGCGCTCAAGCCCGCTTTGGATGCACCGAGCGGATTGCTGGTTGCTGCGAATTGCTGCGTTGTCAAGAAACCCGCGCCACCGAAGGGCCCGCGGATGTCGTTCTCGAAGTCCTGAATCTCATCGAAATTAGCGCTCCAATGCACGCGTCCATGCGCCGTGCCGCCGCGGCCGTTCAGTGTGGTCGTATTGCGCAGGCCTTCGCCGCGACCGGTGAAATCCCATACGCGACCGTCCTCGCTCCCATCGATATGACACGTTGCACAAGAGATATAGCCCTCGGCGCTCATCCGCGGATCGCCCGCGTGATAAAAAAGGCGCTTGCCTTGCAACACATTCGGCGCCAACGTTTCGTTGGCCACCATCGCGATATTCGTCGAGGCAACCTGGATATCGCCGCTGCTGTAAAGCGCAGCCGTCTCCAGCGCACTGACGCTGCGCCCCATAAAGTTGTGTACGAAGGTGCGTCCCGTCGCTGCGTCGCTGCAGACGCCCTGCGGCGCGGCGCCAACAGCGATGCGCGTGACCAGCGCACCGAGTCCGGCATTGGCGTCGAGCGCGAGGGCGTCGAGCACGAGCAGTTCATTCATTCCCTGCAATGTCACCAGCAGGTAATCGCCTAGCGGCGAAAACGCGACGCTGCTGGCCGAATCACTGTTGTCGATGTCGATACCACGGCGGAAACGATCTTGCGGCGTGGCACCTGCGGGATCGATCTCGATCAGCAGATTTCTGACGCTGTTGTCCTGATCCAGATCCTGGCTCGGATGAATCAACAAGCCGCGCTCATTGTTGGGTTTGTTCGCCGGCACGAATGCGCGACCACTGCGCGGAGAAATTGCCACGTTCGCCAAATAGTTGGCGACACCGCGACCGCTTGCAGTGGTGTCCCGATTGGCGTCGCCACCAAATTTGGGAATGCGGATCGTGCGTGTCAACTGCATCGTCGACGCGTTGATGTCCCAAATCTCGCCATGGTGCAGCGGCGACAAGAAACGCGACACAAGTACGCGTGTTCCGTCGGCAGATACCGCGACCCCGCGTGGTGTGCGCCCCAGCGCCAGAACGCCGGTTTGTAGTCGCGTTGAGATGCTAAAGCGCCGCAATTCGCCGCGGTTCGTCAGGCTCACGAATGCGCTCACACCATCCGGCGCGACCGCGACACCGACGGGCGCAGAGCCGTACCCAGTATCGATGCTGGCCAGCGTTGCGCCGGTGCCGGCATTATGAATGCGCACGATGTCGTCGTCGTGACACGCAACCCAGACCTCATTGCCAGTGCGCGCCAACGATCGTGGACCGTTGCACGTCGGGTACTCGCCGACCTTCGCCAGTGAATCGGCGTCGAGCACGCTGATCGTGTCGCTATCGGGATTGATTGTCCACACGCGACGCCCGGTGCCATCGCACGCGATGGGTGAACTGGCTGTGGGCCGAGTGACCGGTAACGCGGAGAGTACCGTCACCACGCGAGTGCGCGTGGCGATCACGCCAGACGGGTCGCGAACCTGCACGCTGGCCCGATAGTGTCCGGGGTTGGCATAAGCGCGTTGAGCGGCTGCGGCGCCCCAGGCGGTGCGAGGCGTACCGTCGCCGAAGTCGAATCGATACTCCAACAGATCGCCGTCAGGATCGCTGCCGGTGGCGACGAAATCGACGTTCTGGCCCGGCGCGGCCGGATATGGCAACGCCGTGAAACCGGTGACCGTGGGCGGCCGATTGCCGCCGACCGAACCGCCCGTGGAAAAGGTAAACGCGTAGGGCAGCATCGCATTGCCGGCAGCGTCCGTGATGCCCGACAACCGCACCTCGTAGGTGGCATTGACCGCCAACAACGCATTAGGCTGGAAGGTCAGCACATCATTGAATGAGAAAGTCCAGCGACCAGCGAGCGGCGTGCCATAAACGCCAGGGCTCAGAACCTGGCGGACCATGAACGTGTCGCCATTGACAATGGACAGTGTATTCAGCGTCTCATGGATGATCACGCTGATTGGCGCGCCACGCGGATAACTGGTCTGTCCGGCGCGTGGGATGTGATACGCGACACTCGGCGGGCGCGTATCCGGTGTCGCCTGGTGCGCGTAAATCGCATATCCCTGCCCGGGATTTCCGATGCCGCCGGTCACCAGCAAATTCCCGACGGGAAGGGCGAATTGGCTGATGTCGATGTTGTTGCTCAGCGTTGCGAACTGGCGCACGGATGCGCGGGTTCGCATATCGATTTTGTGGTCCCCGATAAACCCAAACTCATCCTGGAACTGTGCATACATTGCGCCGGAGGATCCGTTCGGCCTGGGCAACGGCACATCGGCAACAAAGCGCAGTGCGGTCGGATCGGTGGCATCGACAATGCGCATCCCGTTGCCGTTGTCGTTGTACGGAAAGACCACGTACAACTCGCCTTCGCTGGCCCACAGTTCTGGCCAATAGCCACCAGGGCCGCCGGTACGCAGCACATCGAGCAGTGCGGGCTGCTGCGGATTGCTGATGTCGTACGTCGCGACGCCCGTGCGGCTCTGATCGGACGCATAAATCAGCAAATTGCCCAGCAAGAAGGGATGACCCACCACACCGGTCATCCCCAGGTGATCGAAAGTCGACTGCAATGTACTGCCTGGGTTGCCGGGTGCGCCGTTCGTGTAGATCTGCGCCTGTCCGCTGACCTGCCCATAACTCCACCAGGTCTGATCGATAAACCACGGGCCGTACAGTTGCCCGCGCACGCCGGCGCCAAAGTGCTGCGATGCCTGGCGCGTGATGCCCACTTGCCCGGCCGTCGCGCGAAACGACCAGGGCGCCTCAGGCGGCCAATCGGCGCCGAGTACCAACCAATGACCTGCGGCACCCGTCGCCATATTCTGACCGACATGAAAGTACCCATGCGCATTGATCGCCATCGGCGAAGTGCCGAGCGAGCCCTGCGCGTTCGCCGGCGCATTGACGATAATTCGCGGATTGCCCGGATCGCTGATGTTCCACATGCGCGCCTGGATCGTCGATCCCGGATTGCTCGATGGCGACTCGGGCGATGTGAACAGAACACCGTTATGCCAGGCGATAATCGCGCCGCGGCCATCGGTCACGCCAAACGGCCCTGCAAGCAGCTGTCCTTCCGTGCGGGGAACGTTCGGAAACCCAATACCTGTCGGCCAATCGGTCGTAGTGGACTGGGCTGGCGCCTGACTCGAAAGGGCCACGGCCAAAATGACGATTCGCAGACGCATGACGATCCCCTTTGATTCTGCGCATTCTGTGATTCGATTCGTCCAGCGTTGCAGGAGCACTTGATGCATCTGACGCGGATTATCCTGTGCCACACCCTCTATAGACGCAGAAGCGGTCACGAAACGACACCGCCGAAGCAGAAAACACCACCTTCCGTCGGAGGGCCGGGCGCGTCGCCGCGCGCAGGCAAACGCCCGAACAAGAATTCGTCCTCACCGCTGTCGCTGGAACGCCCCGAGTGCGTACTCTCTACCAGTCGCCTTTCTGGAGTTCGAAGCTATGGCGCGCGACATCGCCGCACTCGATGCGCAACTTGAAATGCTGATGAATCTGCCGCTGGAATCGCGCCGTGAGTACCTGGCGCAGATCGAAGCCACAGACCCAACGATGGCCGAAAGCCTGCGAAAACTGCTGCGCATGGTCGTTGAAGCGGACACGCTCAGCCTCAAGCAGGCCGGCTCACATTTGCACCGGGTAGCGGAAGAACTACCCGCGCCGCATATCGCTGGCTACCGCATCGAAGGCGAGCTCGGGCGAGGTGGAATGGCCATCGTCTACGGCGGCGTGAGACTCGTCAGCGGTTCTGAGCAGCCGGTCGCGATCAAGGTACTGCGTCAGTGGTTACCTGGCGCCATCGACCGCGCGCGCTTTCTCAACGAGCAACATATTCTGGCGCGCCTCAAACATCCGAACATCGCCACGTTACTGGACGTCGGGGTCGCCGACGAACGCGCCTATATGGTGCTCGAACGTATCGATGGCGTGCCTATCGATCTCGCGCTCAATCCGAACCGCGAGGACTTTCCTCGCATCGTTTCCGCGATCCTCCGTTTATGCGATGCACTGAGTCTGGCCCACCAGCATCTGGTCATCCATCGCGATATCAAACCGAGCAATGTGCTGATGGCGCATGGCGAACCGAAACTGATCGACTTCGGCATCGCGAAAGTGCTCGATGACACCCTGGATTTGCGAGCGGACAAAACGCGCACCGGCGCTGCGCCGATGACCTTGCGCTACGCGTCTCCGGAACAACTTCTGGGACGACCGGTTGGTGTGGCGAGCGATGTCTACCAACTGGGTTTGCTGATGTTCCATCTACTGACTGCACGTTGGCCTTATGCAGATGCCGATGCGGCGTGGCCCTCCGAGCGCTTGCATGCCGATACGCGGTTGATTGCACCGAGCGAGTCCGTCGTGGATGGCGCTCAGCAACGTCTGCTGCGGGGCGACATCGATGCGATCGTACTGAAGTGTTTGCAGTTCGATCCCAGCGATCGATATCGCTCGGCCGCTGAGCTCGGCGACGATCTTCAGCGTTTCCGCGCCGCGCTGCCGGTTCGCGCGCGCCGCGCAACGGCGAGCTATCGCCTCGCGCGCTTCGTCAAGCGCCGTCGCCTGGGTGTCGCTGTGACGGCAGCTGTGGTCGGCATCGTTGTTGTCGCTGGTGTGTCGGCCTTGCGCCTGGCGCAACAACAGGCAGAACACGCTTTGCGTATCGACCGCGTGCTGCAGACAATGACCCAGATGTTGGAACCTGCCGACCCCTATCTGCATCAACCGGGCAGCGTCACCGTCAGCGCCGTGGTGGATGCCGCCAGCGACGACTTTCTGACCACCACGCCGGCCGACCGCGAATTTCATCGGCAAATTCTGCAGCGCCTGGCGCAGCTGCAGGGAACCCTGCAAAATTACAGCAAGGCGCTGGCGCTGTGGACGCGCGCCCTGGAACTTGCGCCCGCCGACCAGCGAGCGCCGGTCGCCGCGGAGCAGATTCAGGCACTCGCACGAAGCGGCGAGCAAGACGCCGCATTGGACGCGATCGCCAACTTCACCCGAACCTACGACAAGCCGCCGCCTGACACCTTGGTCCTGGCGCGAGCGCGCATCCTGAGCGATCGCGCCGAGTTCGATGCGGCGCTGCGGGAATTGGACGCCATCGACCTGAATCGCGCCGAGCCGCGCTTTCGCTACGACGTACTCGCCGAACGCGCCATCCTGCTGCAAAGGACTGGCGATGCCGATGCGGCACTGAAGGTTTATGCGGAAGCTGAAACTCTGATCGATCGCAACGATCCGCGCCAATCGCAACGCTGGTTCAACCATCGCGGTAATGTTGCGACCGCGTTGGGCAACGCCGGGCGACCCGATCAGGCGGCGGAGCAATTGTTGAGTTTGATCGGCGAAACACAGAAGAGACTCGGATCGGATCACCCTCGCCCCACGCAAACGGTGATCAACGCTGCCATCATGTTGGTCTTTTCCGCCCAGAACCATCGCGCGTTGGAGTTGTTGCAGGGCGTCGATCAGAAGCGACTGGAGAATCTCGATCCGCAGGCTCGCGCGCATCTCCTGCTGATCAGATCCCGCGTGGCACTGAGTATCGGCGCCAATCACGACGTTTTCCCAACGCTGCTGACCAGTCTGGAGACGGTTCTTGGGGTTCTTGGTCGCGATTCGCCGCGCCTCGCCGATTATCTTGGACCACTCGCCTGGGCGCTGTACGAGTTCAATGAACCGGCACTGGCGGAAACCGTTGCGCGTACTGCACTGAAACGCAACCCAGTGCACGAACAGGCCGATCTGACGCTGCAACTGTTGGGTGAACTTGGGACGTTACCCGATCGTCCCGACCCTGCGTTCGATGCGCGCAAGACCTATGAATGCGATCGTGCGGAATACGTAGCGCTGCGCGCAGCACTGCGGGGCGAATCGCAGCCGCAGAAGCGTGTGCCCAGCGATTGTCCGGCGCAGAGCGCGATGCAAATGGAGGCGCTGGGCCTGACCTGGGACGCCCCTCCCGGAACTGCCTCGACTCGCGAGTTGCGTTCGCCCTTGCTGCAACGGCTCTCGCCAAAGCCGCATATCGACGCCATCCCGGCGGTACTGGAATCTGCGGACCGCGCTCGCCTTATCGCCTTGCTGAAGCAGCTATAGCGCGTTGGTTGCCTGTGGGCCTCATTCGCGATTTTCCAGCACCAGCGCCAGGAGTGCCTTGACGCGTTGCCACTCGCGCTGAACGGTGCGTTCGGTGACATTCATCACCGCCGCGATATCGGCGCACTCCATACCGCTGAAAATGCGGCATTCGGCGATGCGCGCCAGGCGCGGGTCGCGACGATCCAGATCATGCAGCGCCTGGTCGAGCGAAGCGATCGCCTCCGGCGAGAGATGCATCGCGGACTCGGGCCGCAAGGCGGCAAAATCGTCTTCATCCAACGCCGCCGCATCGCGCTTTTCGCTAAGCTGGCGCCGCGCCGAATCGACGATGATCTGACGCATCGCCCGTGCGCACAGCGCCATGAAGTGTTGCTGCGTCTCCGGACCCAATACGCCGCCACGCGCAAGCTTCAGATAGCACTCGTTGACGAGCATGGTTGTGCTCAATTGATCGCCACGGCCGTAGGAACGAAGACTGCGCCGCGCCACCGTCTTGAGTTCGTCGTAAGCCATGGCATACAGCGCATCGCCGGCATCGCCATCGCCATTGGCCCACGCACGCAGTGATTCCGCAAAGTGCTTTTCGTCCATGAGCAGATTCTAGCTGGAGCGAGGCCGATTCGGTGTTGAGCTTCGAATAGGGCGCTGTCGTTTCGCGCTGCCGAGTGCGTACTCATTGCCAACGGGCAATGGCACCCATTTGCGAGGAAAACTGATGGTACTGCGAATTTGGCTTGGACTGCTACTACTCTTGACTGGCGCCGCGCATGCCGATGCCACTCTGCAATCGGCCCTGCAGCTGACGCCCGATCAGGCACGGCTAGTGAATGCAATAGAGGCCGATTACCGCAAGACCATGGCCAGCGTACGCGGCGAGTACAACCGCGAAATGCGCGTATTGCGCCGCGCACGAATCGCCAACGACAGTGCCGTCGTCTCGAAGCAGGAAATCGTGACCGGGCAGTTGCAGGCGCAGATGCGAAGTCTGCGGCAGAACACCGATGCCGCAATTCGCAACAGTATCAATACTGAACAACAGGCCCTGTTCGATCGCCACATCGCCATACGTGAGAACATGGTTGGCAGCTCGCGGGATGAGCGCGTCTTCACTAGCGAGCAACGCCGATATAGAACTGGCAAAAGCGTGCAGAGCTTGCCGAACGCCAAAACAGTCGACAACGCCCGGGAATGCCGGGCGCTGTCGACGAATATTATTTGCTTGCTTTTTTCTCGCGCTTTTCCGCCTTCTTTTCCTTGGCGGTCTTGAGCGGTTCTTTCTTCGTTTGCTTCTTTTGATTCATACCTTTGCTCATAAGCACCTCGCACTGTTGTGTGTTGTTCGAATCACGTTGCGCGCATAACCATGGCGGGCGCGCGACCGCCTCAAAGCGCTGCGCCGACCGCAGGAATCCAGTACTTGTCGGCGAGATGTTTGAACCCTTTGCCCAATGGGTGGATTTCGTTGTCCCACCAGCCGGCAAAGTCCGGCAACTCATTGCGACTGTCGAGCACCACAAAGTCGTTGGTGCTGGCGGCGATATCGTGCAACAGCGCCGCAAACGACGCCAACAGCCAGCGCGACATCTCGCGCTGCTCACTGGCCTTGCGGATACCGACCTTCACCAGCGGCTTGTGCAACCACGGCCCGGCTACCGGCAAACCGGCGAATTTGTATGGCGTTGCGCTCGGCGTAATGTCCGCATAAGTGTGGGTCAAAATGCTCGCGTCAGGCGCCTGGCTGTCGCGCAGATCGATCATGATCTGATACGCCGCACGCACTGTCTCGAAGCTGTTGCCGAGTTCAGTGAAGTTGATGCGCCGCGAACAGATATCGGGAATCACAGGTTGCCAAGGCCAGTTGGGTGTCTGCGACTGATCGCTGGCAAACAAGTGCCGACCAAAGTCCTGACCGATGATGTCGTTACCGCCCAACGACAGCATGATCAACTTCAATGGATGCCGCATGGCCTTCAATTCACCGGCGAGATTGAACCAACGCTTCGCCAGACCCGGAATCTCATCGGCATCCCGACCTGGGTAACTGTCATCGATTCCGATCAGCTGATGATGGAAATGGTGGCTGATGCGACCTTGCAGATCACGGTACGAGCGCAGTGGATATTGAAACCACGAATCGCCGACGAACAGGGCCGGCGACAACTTGCGGCGTGTGTCGGCTGCAATGGCATCGATAAATGCCTTGGTGCGATTGATATGAAACGTCGGCATGGGTCAGCTCCTGTTTCTTGCGGCATAGCATCGTCCGCGGCGCGCGGAAAATGCAAGATGTCCGCGCTATACGACAGCGATGTAGGGATCGCCCTCCACAAGTGCGATGCGCAACGCAACATCGCGCACCTCCGGATGTGCCAGACGCCAGATAGCAATGGCACTCACGATATGCGCATCCAAGGCCCGCTGTAGCGGCCGGGCGCCGTATTGCGGGTCAAAGCCGACACTCGCCAGGTACTCGACGATCTCCTCGTCCCAGACGAGCGACAAACCCCGCTCGACCAGGCCATCGCGCCGGCTCAGGTCTTCAAGCTCCTTGCGGGCGATCGCGCGCATGCTGTTTCGATCGAGTTGGCCGTAGCTGATCACGGCGTCGAGCCGGTTGTAGAACTCTGGCCGGAAAAAAGTACGCGCGGCGTGATCGAAACCGTCTTGTGCCGACGCCGCGAAACCGATCGTGGCACTGGCGCTCGCGCCCAGGTTCGACGTCAGCACGATGATCGCGCTGGTGAAATCGTAGCCGCGGCCGAAGCGATCGCTGATGCGGCCCTCATCGAGCAGACCAAGTAATGCATCGAAGACTTCTGGCGCGGCTTTTTCGATTTCGTCGAAAAGTATCACCGAGAACGGCTGGCGTTCGATGCTTTGCAGCCAACGCGGCGCGCGCCCATCCTCACCACCGACCAGACGCGCTAAGGCATCGAAACCCGCGTACTCGCTCATGTCCAGGCGCAGCAAACGTTCTTGCGCATCGCCGAAACAATACGCAGCTAGCGCTCGCGCCAATGCCGTCTTGCCGGTGCCCGTCGGGCCCGTCAGCAACAGCACAGCAACCGGGCGACCCGGATCGTTGAGCCCCGCCTTCAGCGTCACGATGCACTGAGCGGCGGCCGCAATCGCCTGCGGTTGGCCGATGACTTTGCTCGAGAGTGCGTCGCGTACGTCTTCGAAGCGCAGCAGCACGTCATCGCGCAACAAGGCTTGTGGCAAGCCGCTGCGCGCTGCGAATGCCGCTATCGCGCTATCCACGCCTACCGGTTCGCGGCGGACCTTGAGTGCCAGTTCTCGCAGTAGCCGCACGGCCGGGCCGGGGACACAGGCGCCTGGTTGGAAACGCTGGTGTAACGCCAACACCACGTCGGCCACGCCCGCATCGAGCGCGCCACGGCCGCTGCTGCCGAGCGTGCGCGCGATATCGCGCATCAGCGTTTGTGCGGCCGCGCCGACGAAGCCTTCGACACGCACTACTTCGAATTGATCGACGAATCCCGACAGCAATCGACGGCATGCATCGAACTCATCGGCGGTGGCCTCAGCCACCAGCCGCAACTCACCGCGTGCGAGGAACGGCGCGAGAAAGGCAGCAACGCTGCTCTCCGGGTTTTGTCCGCCCACCTGGGTCAGCTCGGCCAGGCTCTCGACCGCCAGGAAGCCTCGTGCGAATCCCATGGCAGACACCAGCGCTTCGCAGCGCTCTTGCCATTGCCCGAGGTACAGCATGCCGGCGACGATACGCGCACCGCTGATGCGCCACATTCGATAGTCTTTGAGATCTGTGTCGCCATCCTGGACGCGCAGCCAGCGGCGCACGGCGTCGAGCAGCAGTGTGGTCTTGCCAACACCGCGAGGGCCAACAAGGAGCACATTGCCACGCTTGGCCGCCAAGCGCTCCGCCAGAGCCACCGCCTCGCGTTCGCGACCAAGCGCCGCGCCAAGAAGGCGACGATCTTTGAGCGCCGGTTCGGCGCACTCGAACAGCACCTTCAGCCGCGGGTGATCCTCGATTCTTGTCGAGCTGCGCCGCTCGCGTAGCGGTGCGCTCAACCATTCGATCGTGCAGTCGTCGGGCGGCAGCATCAGCGCCAGCTGCATAGGATCGGCATCGCGCAACGCTTCCTGCGCGTAGTGTTTGGCCAATGCTTTGAACTCGGCACCGCGATCGATATCGAAGCGCAAATAGAGTTGCGGCTGCAAACACCAAAGCTGATCCCGATCATCCGACGCGCGCACACAGGGAATGCGCAGCGGCAGTGGGTCAACGGGAAAGATGCGCTCGCGCAGCCTGAAACGAGCACGCGCTTCGATCTTGACCCAAATCAGCTCAGCTTCGTCATGCTCGTTGAGGCGCCACGAAGCGTTCGCCGCAATCCATGCATGCAATTCTCGCAGCTCGTTGTGCAGATCGCGCTTGTCGCTTGCCCAGGCGTTCGCGTACAGATCGTCGCCCAATAACACACCATGCCAGCCGCCTTGTGGATCGCGCCATTGCAAGATCGGCGTACGCGCGCTCATCGCAATAGCCCCTGCAGCAAAAAACGCCGCAGCGATTCGGCATCGTCGAGTCCCTCGATTTCCAGGCCATGGCGTACGTCCACATGCCGGCGGCCGCGGCTGACGCGGATGATGTGTGTGGCGGCCGACGTCTCGCCGCTCACTTCGATTAGCGCCAAGCCCTCGTCGCGGCGTAACCAATATCCGGTTTCTGCCGCCAACAACGGCGCAAGCGCAAAACCAGCGACGCTCAACTCGCTATTCACAGCGTGAGCTTCCTGGCACCCGATAAGCCGCGCCAAAGCGGCAGCCAACGCGCCGGCAATCGCCTCCGCTTCGACTTGTTCGCGCGCGCTCAATGCGCGTACCCGAAGGCGCTGGCTGGATGGCTCAGGTGCCGCCAGTAACGCTTCGAGCCATGCCAGTTCGCGACGCAATCCGGACAGCTTGGGTAGCGGCGCCGCGTTTGCCTCGTCGAGCCATGCCATTTCGTGGCGTGCCAGATCGGCGCGCGCGTTTTGCACGGATTTGCTTGTTTCATTGCGTACATACGTCTGCAAGTGATCGCGTACTCGCGGCAGTCGTTTTGCCCCACCGCGTGGCTGCGGTCGTGTCGCACGCTCGAAGAGTTCGGCAACGACCCGCAGTTGTTCGCGGCATACCGCGTAGTGCGTTTGCCTGGTATCGATGCCATCCAGGGTGATGCCGCCACGGCCAGGGTGCTCGTCGAGCGCAGCATCGATCTGTGCGAGCCGCTCGCCGATGCGACCCAGCTCTTCGCGCTCATCCAGATCGTCATCACGCGCCTCTCCACACTCACTGCGCTGCGCAAAGTGGATCGGCGCGGCTTCGAGCACCAGCTCGCCATGTTTCACTGCCAGCTGCACACGTGTCGGCACTTCGAAACGACTGGCGGCCAGCGCGCGCGCCAGTGGCTGCACCAAGGCACGCTCAATGCCGCGCTTTAGCGCACGTGCGCCGAGCGCCGCATCGCGACCGATCGCCATCAGCGCATCGATGGCTGCCGGATCGATGTCGATCAGACACTCGCGCGTACGAATTCCGCTGCGCGCCAAAGCGGCAGCAATCGTCTGCTCGGTGATCGCCCGCAACTCAACGTCGCCCAGCGGCGAAAACGGCAGCACGTAGTCGATGCGATTGAAAAACTCTGGCCGGAAAAAGCGCCGCGCAGCTTCTTCATAGGTCGCGCCGCTGTGCGTTGTGTTGACGAACCCGAGTTGCCGGCTGGCCTCGCGCGCGCCGAGGTTCGATGTCATCACAATCACCGCCTGCTGGAAATGCGCCACGCGACCGTGGGCATCGGTGAGCCGGCCCTCGTCGAGCAGCGACAGCAGCACATCGAACACATCCGGCGCCGCCTTTTCGATCTCGTCGAGCAAGACCACGCTGTTCGGCTGGCGACGAATCGCGGCAGTCAGCACACCATCGGGCGCGGCGAACGTGCCGACCAACCGCGCGGCATCGCCGAGTTCGGCGTACTCGTTGAGATCGATACGGATCAACGCGCTCGCGCCGCCCAAATATGTGGCAAGTGCTTTGGCGCATGCGGTTTTGCCAACCCCGGTGGGGCCGAGCAGCAGCATCGTCGCCAATGGCCGATCTGGGTCGTTGAGCCCTGCTTTGGCCCGCAGCAGCACATCGCCTAACGCCGAGATCGCTTGAGGCTGACCCTTGAGATGCGCCTGCAGTGCGCTCTGGATTTCGCTGCGCGTCAGCGGTCGATCGAGATCGACGATGTTCGCGGCGCTACCGGTACGACGCACGAACTCGGCAATGACCGCCGCTCGGGTCAAAGACACGCCCACCGAACGCGCGCTCAGCGTCCGCAACACATCGGCAATGCGTCCTGGAAATGCGCGCTGCGCAAAGTAACGATCCGCCAACGCCAGTGCCGTCGGAATCGAGTCGAGCTCGTAGCGAACATCGAAGCGTCGCTCCAACTCACGGAGCAAATTCGACACGATGCGCCAGGTTGCCGCGGGTGGCGGCGGCGCGACGTTGATCACAAAAAACTGATCGGCAAAGGCGCGACGCCGCTCGCGCAGTACGCGCCAGGCCTCGGGCGTGATTTCGCCGAGCACGCGAACGCGATGGGCGGTCATCCAGGGCAGCAGCATATCGCCCATGTTGAGCGTGCTTCCCGAGCTCAAGCCGGCGCTGAAAAGGCCCAGCAAGTCGTCGAAATACAGCACCACATTTTCGGCCGCAGCAAAACGCAGCATCGCCAGCCAGCGCGCCTCCCATTGGCCCAGATAGCTCATACCGCTGATCACGCGCTGCGGTGCGATGTGCCAGACGCGCGCGGCTTTTGCGTCGTTCGAGCGTACGGCCAACCATTCGTGGAGCAAACATGTTTTGCCTACCCCGCTTTGTCCAACCAGCAGTACTGCGCGCTTTTCTTTGCGCTCCAGGCGCGAGCCCAGTGCTGCCACCTCGGTCTCGCGTTCGATCGCGCGTTCGCGCGAGTGCATCGCGCTGCCCACTTTGGCCAGCTCGGTGCCACCATCGAACTCTTCGTCATTGCCGCCGAGTGCCGCGGCATCGCGCCCAGGCTCGATCTTTCGCGCACCTACCGGTTGCCAATCCAGCTCCAGTGTGCGCACCCGCGCACGCAATCGCTCAGGCCGTAGCAGCTGATCCGGTTGCGGCGGCGACTCGCGCTCCTTGAGCCAGGCACTGAACACCTGGCCTACGCGCTCCGCGATCGGCTCGTCGCCACCCAGTTCGAAATGCCGCTTGGGCCAGGTTGGGGTAAAAGCGAGCGTGCGTCCAAGCGCCTCATAGCGAACCAGCAACGATTGCCCGGCGTGCTGTTGCCCCTCATGGCGGACGCGCACATTGAGTACCTCAAACGTGAACGTCGGCGTCGACAACCAGGCAGTCAACTCACGTTGGTCCGCTTCGACCGCCAGCGAGTGCAAATGCTTCAGCAATTGCACCTGGAACGACTGCAGTGCCGAATCGAGCGTCGCGCCGGACATGGTCACGGCGTTATCGAACAAGGCCTGGACGTGCACACCATCCGGCCGCATCTCGATGTAGATCGGCACAATGGTCTTCACGGCGCGGCCTCGCTGGCGCCAATACGGTCGATGGCCAGCTGCAGCCGATCGCGCATGCGCTCGGCGACTGTATACCGCGGTGCCATCGTGTCCCACAGTCGCCGCCACTTGCCTTCGCGCACCTCCGCCTTGTCGTGATCGAACTCACGCACTCGCGGCAATCCGCACTCAGTCACATCACGCAGCTGCGTCAGATCGATTTCTTCCGTAGCGCTGGTCGCGCGCAGCATCGCCAATCGCGGACCGCCCACCTCGCGCGCCGGGCGCCAAAGGTGGATTCCGACTTCACCAGAAAACAGCGCGGCGCAAAGATCGCCTTCGACGACGAACGTCAGGCCGATCACCACGGGCGGCGGCTGATCCAGAACGGTCGCCTTGTAGGGCACCTCATCCAACGCGCGCACCCGTAACTCCGTCCCGTGGCGCTCGACAATCTGTGCGACCCGCAGCTTGACCTTCAGGCTGCGATAGGCGGCCAGCAACTCGCAGAGCCAGCCATGCACGTCCGCAACCAGCAACAGCTCGATACGATGCGGATCTCGATAAGCCGCGGCCAGGATGCGG
This sequence comes from Lysobacterales bacterium, assembly GCA_022844165.1. Taxonomy (GTDB): domain Bacteria; phylum Pseudomonadota; class Gammaproteobacteria; order Xanthomonadales; family SZUA-5; genus JALHMH01. Next base: position 19,595 of record JALHMH010000008.1, on the reverse strand, counting down.
CGCTTGAGCGCGAGCAGCTCTTGCGTGAGTTGATTCGGCGCCGGCGACGGCCCAACTTCTCGGTCCCACAAACCCGCCAGGGCTGCGTCCTCGTGCAGGCAGGCCGCATTCAATAACGCCTGTGCATCGGTCTGCAACTCGCTCAGAAGTTTCAGGCGCGCGACTGCCGTCGGCAGCGGTTTCAGATGACGACGCGACAATCGCTTCGCTGCGAGCTTGAGCATTTCGGCTTCATCGATCAATGCTTGAAGTTCACTGCAATTTTGTATGCGCGCGCAGCGTTGGCGCAGATCGCGCGCGGCGTTTGCGACGGCCGCGCCGGAGCTCGCTGGCCGAGTGGTCGTCGACGCACGGATGCGCCGATCGACCAGAATCAACTGGCTTGCAAGTGGATTTGCTGCGAGCGATTCGCTCAGCGGCACCACCAATTCGCGCTCGATGTGGCGCTTCAGCGCACGCGCGCCGAACGCGGCATCGAATCCAACGTCCGCGAGCCGCTCGATCGTATCGGCGGGCAACTGCGGCTCGATGCCGCGCTGACGCAGACCGTCGCGCGCCAGCGCGCGTTGCACTTCGCGCGCCGCAATGGCTCGGCACTGCGTTCGATCGAGCGGCGCGAACGGGACGATCGCATCGAAGCGGTTGTACAGCTCGGGGCGGACAAAGCGCTTCACTGCCGCCTCGTATTCGCCACCGCTCTGGCGCGCGGCGAATCCCATCGCGGCGCGCTGCGCATCGTTCGCGCCCAAGTTGGATGTCAGCAGCACCACGGCATTCGACAGATCGGCGACGCGCCCGCTGCCATCGGTGAGACGGCCGTCACCCAACATTTGCAGCAGCAGATCAAAAAAACTCGGGTGCGCCTTCTCGAACTCATCGAGCAGCAGCACACAAAACGGCTGCTCGCGAACGCGCGCGGTGAGCAAGCCTTCTGGCGCCCCATAGGCGCTGCTGCCAATCAGACGCTGCACGGATAGCGGATCAGTGGCTTGCGAGAGATCGAAGCGCGTCAGCCGATCGCCGCTGCCGAAGAGGAATGCAGCCAGCGTTTTTGCCAGCTCAGTCTTGCCGGTGCCGGTGGGCCCGATCAGCAAAAAACTTCCGAGCGGTCGCCCACCACGATGCAGATCGGCTTTGATTTCGGCGACGCGTGCCAAGACGGTCTTGATGGCGGCGGTTTGCCCCAGGACTCGCGTCGAGAAAAAACGCTCGGCGCCATCGCGATCGAAACGTTGAGACTCATCCAGTAGCCAGGCGGGCAATCCCGTTTGCTGTGAGAAAGCCTGCGTGATCGATGGCAGCGACGACTGCACACCGCTTTGCCCCAGATCGCGCAAGAACTCGATGGCACGCGCCGGTCGCGCCGAATAGCCCGCGTAGCGGCGATGCAAACGTTCGATCCACCCGATCTGCGCCGCGTCCATATCAATGTGCAGCGCACGCGCCTCAGCTTGCAGGATCTCACGCGTGGTAGCGACATCCGGCGCCTGCATCGTCACGGTTTGGAAGGCGGCGATCAGACCCGGCTCATCGCGCTCAATCGCTGCCAATTGTTCCTGCGTACATTCGGCGATCGCGCGCAGCGTGCCGCGCGCGATGTCGCCACGCAGGAAGCCCGCCATCGACTGCTCGCCGGCACGGCAGCGTCCAACCTCCATGAGCTCAGTCAGCTGACCCAGATGCAGAATCGACTTGGCCTTCGCGAGCTCGCGCACCAGTTCGCGCAAACGCTGCTGCCACTGCCCGTAGCCACTCTGCCCGGCGATCAGGCGTGCGCCATCGGTCTGCTTAAGGCCCAGGGCCGGATGCCGTCGCGCCAGTTCGGCGACGGCCGACGTCTTGCCGCAACCCGGCGGACCGACGAGCAACACCGAATGCGCCATGTCGCCGCTCAGCGCCTCTGCAAGCCGCAGCACGGTCGCGTCCAGCGCGATTGCGCGCAGCGACGGAAAGGGATCGGCAACCTCCGCCAGCACCGAGGTATCGATCTGCTCGCGGCGCGCCGCTCTCGCTTTTGCGGATGGCAACTCGAACGGCTCGGAGCTTGAAGTCAGGGTCGCGCCGCGAAAGCGATCGACTTGCGCCAACTCGCGCAAACGCGCCCGCTCAAGTTTGCCGAGGCGAACATGGGCCTGCTGAACGACGGTCTCGCGCAGTTTCTCTTCGGATTCGGCAGCCAGCGACATACCGAGCGCCGGCGCAAAGGCCAACCACTGCGCGCCGTGCTGCGCGTACAGAACCTGCACCTCGATTGTGACCGGTCGGCGCCACTCGGCAGACCGTGCCGGCGCTTTAATTTCGACCGGGATCGTCGTCAGACTCGGCGTTGGCCAGATGCGACAGTGCACGTGATCAATGTTCTCTCGACTCAATCGCGCGTCGATGCGTTTGGCCAGCGCACGCTCGCCGCCCTTACGTGTAGCAGTGATGCGGTTGATCTCAGGAAAGCCAGCCGCGTGCACCCACTGCTGACCATCGTCGAGCGGGATCGCCAGCCAGTGCAAGGTGAGATCGATGTGCGCCATGGCGGAACGATAGCGAGTTTGGGGCGATCGAATCGACTGCGCGCGGGCTACTCGAATGCTGCATCAAAGACCGCGCCGCCGAGCGCGGCGCTCGATTGTTCCCAATGCCGACCATCGAAGTCGACGATGCGCGCAGACGGGTCGCTGTCGACGCAGCCCAGGTGAATGCTGAAACAGTCAGGATGCGAGCGCGGTTGGTAAAAACTCTTGATGCCGCAGACCCGGCAAAACCAATGTGCGGCGCGGCGCGTACCGAAGCGATATTCGGCCAACGTGGAGTGGTCACTGAGCAACTCGAAGGCTGCATGTGGCACGGTAACGTGCAAATAACCCGTGCGCGCGCAAATCGAACAATTGCAGCGCAGCACATCCAGGACCTCGCCGGCCATGAACCGAAAGCGCACTGCCCCACAGTGGCAGCCGCCTGAATATTCGATGTGTCCACGGTTGACAAAATCCATCACTGCGCACGCTATCCCATGAATTGGAAGACCATGGTATTTGAGCAGCGTCGAAATCGGTGCAAGCCCAACTACTTCGATCTACCGATCCGCTTCATCATCGCATCGACTTCTGCCCGCACTGCCCTGACCTGCTCCCAGATATCGTGATCCAGCGTGGTTTTGTGATGCAGCGCGGAGACGATCGGTACCAGCGTATCTTCGTAGGCTTTGGCCATACGCGCCAGCGCAACGACCAGGGATTCGGGCACGTCCAGTTTGGGCTCGCGTGCCAGTGCATCGCGAATCGCACTCAGGCTTTGCAGTGCATCGAGTGCTTTGCGGTTGCTGCCCGCTTGCACTGTTTGCCGCTCCAGTTGCTGCGCAATCGCCGTTGCCTGTTTTTCGATCGCCTTTTCCAACGACTGCGCTGCGCTGCCAGCGCCGGCGTGTTGTTGCTGCAACTGCGCAGCGATGCTCGCCAGACCATCGGCGGCGCGCTGGGCGGCGGTTGCGGTTTGTGCATTCTGCTTGTCCAGAGCATGAGCAATCCCGCCAAGCACTTGCGCGGTGCGAGTCGCGCCATCTGCGTCTTTGCCGCCTTGCTTCATCAGGCGCTGGAAGTCATCGACCACAGTCCTCCAACGCGCTTTTTCGTCATCCGATGGCTGGCCGATCAAATGCGCGAGCTTCAGCAGATTCTCTTCGGCGCGAGCGCCCAACGTCTGCGCCTCGCCACGGTAATGATCGCGGATCAGCGAATCCAGTTCCTGCTCGGTCATCAGCGGCGACAATTGCGCAGTGAGCTTGACCATGTTGCGGTAGCTGCCCTGCAGCTTGAACGGCGGCTCGGTGCGATAGGCATCGTCCTGCGCAGCACTCGCCACATAGGCCGAATTGACGCGGCTCAAGACATCGCGCACGGCAACCATGCGTTTCACCAGTTCGATCAGTTCCAAACCGCCCGGCAATCCAGCCGGTGGCGTTTCGTCGTCGCCGCGCGCAATACGCAAAACGCTCAAAATGTCGTTACGTGGACGCTCGGCCAGTGGTGCAGCGAGCGGGTTGGCGGTGAGCGCGTTTTCGATGTAGCTGTCCGCGAACAGCGCTTCGCGACCACTCAGAACATCGCCCAGGTTATAGACATCGGCGCGGTTGGCGAGCATGTCCGGAATGCGAAATACGTCGCCCGTTTCGGTGTACGGATTGCCCGCCATAACCAGTGCAAATCGTTTGCCGCGCAAATCGATCGTGCGCGCAACGCCATCGATCACGGCATCGACGCGGCGAGTGCCGTCGGCCAGGGAAATAAACTTCTGCAGGAATTCCGGGGAACAGTGCTGGATATCGTCAACATACAGCATCACGTTGACGCCCATCGCCAGGCCCAGATTCAACTTCACCAACTCATCTGCAGCGCCACGGTGTGGCGCACTTGCGGGATCGAGCGCGGTCGTTTCATGGCCGATGGTTGGCCCATTCACGCGGACGAAAATCATGCCGAGGCGATCGGCGATGTATTCCATCAAGGTCGTTTTTCCGTAGCCGGGCGGCGAGATCAACAGCAGCAGCCCGGAACGATCGGAACGGTTGTCGCCGAGCGTGCCGATTTGTTTGGCCAGATTGTTGCCAATCAGCGGCAGATAGACCTCGTCGATGAGCCGGTTACGCACGAAACCCGCGAGCGGCTTGGCGAAGAAACGATCCAGGCCTAGTCGTTTGCGCTCGCGTTCGCTCAGCCCATGGCGCAGCCCAGCAAATCCATGCCAAGCCGGCGCTATCGTCTGCTCGTGCATCGCCAGGCGCGTCAAGAATTCCGCGAAATCCAGCTTCAGCGCACCTTGATGGAGGCGCGGATGCTCACCCCGCAACTCCTTGATCACGGTATGCAACTCGACGTTCACACGCTCGCGCTGGAGCTGCGGAAAGGCCACGATAGCCGCCGCCTCGCACACCACCGATGCCGGAGCCTCGCGTTGCAGCGAGGCACACCAGGCGGACGCAAGCTGCCAGCGTTCGGCGAGTGACAACGGCGCCTCCAGCGCCGCAAGCGCGGTCCGCGGCACCTCGCGCGCAACCGCGTCGGCGAGATCGAGTGCCGCACCACTGGCCGCAAAAGCATGTGTGGCGCTGGCGAGGCTGGCGGCAATATGGCGTGCTGCACCCTCCTGGCTGGCCGGGTCGTGTGGCAGCGCCAGCGCCTTTGCCACAGCAGCCAGGCCATCGGCCCACGACGGTGGCAGTGGCATGGCGCCCTTGGTCAAGAACCACGATAAGCCATTCGCTAGCGCTTTCACCGCGTCCTGCCCCACGCCATCGAGCGTCGCGAACCACGCTTGCGCCAACACGCGCTGTGCGGCCGGCCAACGCAGTTCTCCCGCCTGCTCTGCGATGCGAGCCAACATGGCAACAATTTTCGCGGCATCGCTGTCGTGCACGCCGCGCTGATAGTCCTCGGCGGGATACGTCTGCGCGACGCTCGCAACGTAGTCCAGTAAGGCCTCGGCGTTTTCTGCCTTGAGTGCTGCTTGTGCCGCTTGCTCGCCGCCGCTGGCAAGACGCCAGACGCGCCAGGCCAAGAACTCTGCGCGATACACGTCCGGCGTTTCGTTCGGCAGCATCTGTCCCCAAACCGACTGGAACTGCTCAGCGCCAGGCTCGGCCAACGACACACGATAATCGGTGCCGGTCAGCTGCAAATGCAGCCCGCGCTCGTCGTGCAGCAGCGCCAGATCGAGCGGACGTCGTTCGATAGTAAAGCGGTGGCGACCGAGCGCCAGTGATTCTCCTGTGCCAAGCTCGAGGCGATCGCGCAAATCGCGCAAACCGGATTCTTTGAGGCTGCGCAAACGTCCAGCTAACTCGTCGGCCTGGACCGCCGCACCGAGACTGCGCAACTCGTTGATCTGCGATTGCGCTCGCTCGACCAGCGTGTCGCCGGCGAAAAACGCATGCAACTCTTCCGCTTGCGCCAGCTTGGCGGTGCGCCGCGGTATGCCATCGAGCACGCGGGTGATGGCCTCGCGCAATCCTTGTGCGCGTTTGTCGCGCTGCGCGGTGACCTGATCGCGCCGCGACGCAAACGCCTCAAGCGCAGCTTCGCGACGTGTGGTCAGTTCGATCAAAAACTGCGGCTGCGCGCCGAAGCGACCTTCGAGTTGCTCGATGGTGCCCAGCGTGCGCGCCATCGCCTCGTCTATCGCCTCGGGTGAATCCGACCTGGCCAGCAGATTGGTCAGAGATTGTTCGAGTACCGTCAGCTGCGCGCTGAATTCGAGGCCTTGTTCTTGCTCTTGCAACACCTCGCGGCGCGCTCGAGCAGCAGCGCGAATGCGGTTGACTTCGGCATACAGATTGGACGTTTGGCCGAGCAGCGAGGCGCGCACTTGCGCATCGGTCTGCTCGAAGCTGGCGATCAGTTCCGACAAACCATCCAACGACTCCGCCAGCGCATCCAGCTTGTCGCCCACCGGTTTCAAAGCGGTCGTAGTTTTTGCCGCGTCCACAGCCGCCGAGGCTTCGTTCAAACCCTTGCGCAACGCCGCAAAACTGGCTGGATCGGAGAAGAACTTCAGCGCGCGTTCGCCAATGCGCGTCAATTCGTCGGTGACGCGCGCGTCCTCGCGTCCGACTGCCGCCACATCGATGTGCGGCTGTTCCTTCAATCCCGTCAGCTCGCCGCGCTGTCGTTTCAGCGAGCGAATTGCATCGGTGAAATCGTCCGGCGTTTTCCACAACAGGCTCGCCACACGCGAGAGCAATTCGGTGACCTGCCGTGTGGCGGCGACTAATGACTCGCTCGCCGCGCGTTTGGCCTTTTCCAGCTTGTCGAACGCATCCAGCGCTTCGCGCCCGCTGCGTCCGACCAACGCCACTTCCTGGGCGATCTTGTCGACCTCGGATTCCGCCAGCCAAGGATGCGCGTCGTTGCACCGCGCTGCGAGTTTCAGCAGGCGATCGTAAGAGGCCTGCGTGTTGGCGTCTTCGGCCAGGCGACTGAGCTCGCGCAGTTCCGCCAAGGCGCGGACGACGTTCGCGTTACCCAGGCGCCCCAGCAATCCGGCAACTTTCGGTTGCGCGCCGGCATGCTCGTCTGAGGCGAATGGTGTCTGCCACAACTGCATTGTGTGCAGCCGCGAGGCATCTTCGCCTTCGGGCGTGATCAGCAAAATGCGACCGTCGTCGAAGCGCGCGTAGCCGCTGGCCAACAAAGGCTGCGCGATCACACGATCGATCAGATTGTAAGCGAGCAAGGCATAGTCGCCTCTGGCTTCGTCGTAGAACACATACAGCACATCTTCGCCGCTCGGCGCCCGCACTGTGCGCTTCAGGCGGTAGCCAGCAAAATCGTGGCCAAGATCGCGAAAGTTCTTGGTGTCACCCGATTCCAGGTAATACCCACCTGGGAAAACGACGCCATGATCTTCGGGCAACTCAACGCAGGAATCGCCAATCGCGTCGATGCGCACGACCTGTTTGAGGCGCCGATTGAACACCAGGTGCCGTGTCACGTTCTCGCGATACGGACGGATCTTGAGCACGATCAGCGCGCCCAGATCGGCGTAAGCGATGTCGGCGTCAGCCAATGCCTGATTCTTGTCGTCGACGGGTTCGGCAAAAATGCCCAGGCCCGTTTCGGTGTTATTTTCGATTTTGACCGTCAGATCGCCGCCGGTGGTCTCAACGAACACCGTGTCGAGTATGTTGATGTGCGGAAAGCGCCCCATCACATGCTGTTCGCGCGTGACTGGCACCCACTCGAAACTGTGCGGGACCGGCAGCACATGATCGCGCTCGCCGCGATTGTCGATGTAGTTGATTGCGCCGCCGCGTTCGATCGCGAAGCGAAACACACGCTTATCGCCGGGCTGGCTGCCAGTGCGGAAAATCAGCAGCAGCTTCTCGCCGACGACGCGCAACTGGTCGAGCGCAGTGGCCTTGTAATAGGTATACAGCTCGCGAAAGTCAGCAACGAAACGCTGCTCGGAAAGGAACGTGCCTTCCATGGGCACTGCCGTCAACTCCGTGCCCTCAGCGCCACTATCGAGCTTGTAGAGGCAAAACACATCGTCGACGCGGGTTTCTTTTTTCAGGCCCAACGTCACCGAGTAGCCGAACAACAACACATTGCCTACGCGAACGATGTCGCGGGCGACGCAGTTGTTTTCGGTGCGCGCCGAGAGACGCGCCAGCAACTTGGACTCCGTTCGGCCAAAGGTTTCGACGCGCTTGGAGTTGAGCGAATCCGCTTTCGCTCGTAGCGACTGGGCAGCTGCAGTCAGGCGTTTGCGGAGCAGGTCAAACGTCGCGGTACTCATGAGCGGGTCACGGGGCACGAGGCACGGGGCACGAGCACTTCCGGCGCTATAAAGTACCCACGTAGCAGTGTGATGCTAGAGATGCTCAACGGATGGTGCAGTTCGCCACCTTTGTTCGAACCAATCATCAGGCTTTCTCCCGCGCTCTCGCTTGGATGCGACGTAGCAGTGCCGCGCGCAAGTTGAGTAACTGTGCTCTTAAGTGAGACATGGATTCCAAGGCTGCCAGAACATCAGATTCATCGCGTTTCAGATAACCGACTCGAACCGCAATTTCGATCTGCGTTTCAAGCTCGGCCAGCGAACCCAAGGAAACCGCAACGAACTGCGCAAACTCCCGGGCTCCACTTCGAGCGTGTCCTTCCGCAATGTTGGAGGGGATCGACACCGCGGATCGACGAGTCTGAGATGTCATCCCATAAACTTCGTCCTTCGGGAACCGTCGCGCCAGGGCGTAGATGCGTACAGCGACGTCCACTCCACGTTGCCAAACGTCGAGATCGCGATAGCTCTGAATCGCCACAGCGGCCAATTCCTCAGCGCTGTTACTCCTCTCGTGCCCCATGCCCCGTGCCCCGTGCCCCGCCTTCCAGCAAGCGTTTCAAGGTCTCGACGTCCTTGGTCTTGCCGCCCGCCGCCAGCTTCTGCATCAACGCCGCCACGCTCAAGTCCCTGACGCCATCAGCCCCACCCAACGAGGCCACCAGCTCCTTCGCATCGTTCACCAGATCGCGCTTGCCGGACTTGTGATCGGCGAAGGCCTGGCTTAGCAACTGGCTTTGACCGATCGTGCCGTCAATCGCTTTGCCGATCGACAGGCTGCGCATGAAGCGCTCGAAGTACTCGCCGTCGCCGCCGACGATTTCGATCTTGGCCGTGCCCAGCGCTTTGCCCAACACGTCTGCCTGCTCGCGCGCAATCTGCTCGTTGGCGTCGATGGCCTTGAGCGCTTGGGCGTGGCTGTAGTCGAGCTGCATGCGTTGCTCTTCGTGCGCGCGGATCTCCGGGCTCATCTTGCTCATCGCATCGAACTTTTCGCTCAGGCCCTTGGCCTCGGCCTCGAAGCGCGCACGGATCGCGAACGCATCGGCTTCGCCGGTCTTGAGTTTGCCGGCGGCTTCGGCCTCCAACCTGGCCTGCAGTGCCTGCGCCTCGGCGGCGCCGTGCTTGGCGACGGCGTCGGCATCGGCGATTTTCGCGTGCGCTTCGGCCTTGCCCTGGACTTCGCGTCCGGCGGCTTCGGCCTCGAGTTTGGCTTGCAGCGCATGCGCCTCGGCATCGCCGTACTTGGAGAGAGCGTCGGCTTCGGCCACGCGCACCTTCGCGGCGACCAAACCATCCTTCTCATGCGCATCGGCTTTGGCCATCGCCACCCTGGCTTCCGCCAGGCCGCCCGCCGCCGCGACCGCTTCGATGCCTTCGGCCTCGCGTTTCTTCGCCTCTGCCATTTTCTGCGCCACAGCAAGCTTGGCCTCGGCCATAATTTGCTCTTCATTCGCTTTGTGCCGCGCGCGTTGTTCTTGCGCCTCGGCATCTCGGGTCTCGGCGATGAATTTCTCTTGCGCCTGACCTTCGGCCAATACCACCGTGCTCTTCCTGGTGCGTTCGGCATCCGACATCGTGCGCACGTTCTTGATTTCTTCTTCCTGCTCGGCCACGGTGCGTTCGACGACGATGCGCTCGCGGATCACATCCGCAATCGCTTTCTTTTGCACCTCGACGGCCTTCTCTTTCTCGATCTGCTGCAGGGTCACTTCGCGTTCGCGATCGACGATCTCGAGCTGGCGCGCACGCGTGACTTTTTCCTCTTCGATCGCAACGGCCCGGAGTCGATTGTTGTGCGCCACTTCGGTCTCGCGCTTGACATTCTCCTGCTGCACGGCGATCTGCTGATCGGCTAACAATCTGGCCAACTCCGACTTGGCGCGCTCCTCGGCGGCAACTTTGGCGGCTTCAGCTTCCTCGCGCGATTTGGTGATCGCGATTTCGCGCTGCTGATGCGCTTCGGCATAGGCTTTCTGCCGATCGAGTTCGAGCACTGCTTCGGCGGTCTCTACGTCTTTCTTCTTGATGCGCATTTCTTCGTTGCGACGGAACTCGTTGGTGCGGATGTTTTCCTCCGCCGTCAACTCGGTGATCTTCTTGATGCCCTGGGCGTCTAGAATGTTGTTCGGATCGAGCTTCTCGAGCGGCGTTTGCTCCAGGTAGTCGATCGCCGCATCTTCGAGCGCGTAACCCGATAGATCGCCGCCGATCTGGCGGACAATTTCGTCGCGAAAGCGATCTCGCGCCTGGTACAAGTCGACGAAGTCCATCGCTTTGCCCACGGTCTTGAGCGCTTCCGAGAACTTGGCGCTGAACAGGTCTTCTAACGTTTCCTGGTTACTGGCGCGCTCGCAGCCGATCGCCTGCGCGACGCGCAGCACGTCCTCGGCAGTTTTGTTAACACGCACGAAGAACTTCACCTTAATGTCGGCGCGCATATTGTCTCGACAGATCAGGCCTTCCTTTCCTGAGCGCTCAATCTCGATAGTCTTCATCGAGACATCCATCTCTTCCACTTTGTGCAGTACCGGGATCACCAGACGCCCGGTGAACGTCACCTCCGGCTCAGCCCGCATCGTATTAACGATCATCGCGTGGCCCTGCTCGACTTTGCGATAGAACTTGGCAACGAGCGCCGCGATGAACAGCACCATCACGACCAGCACAACAACGCCAGCGATCAGAACTAACAACGAAGAGTCCATGAATTTGCCCTCGAACGAGTGAATCAAAAAAGACGACGACCGACAGAATGCATCAGCACGGATTAAGCGAACGGCTCAGGCCGAATAGGCTTCGACGCGATACCGTTTGGTCTTGGGATCGACATCAATGATCAGGGCACTGGATCCCTTGGTCAGTTGATTGGGCACGTCAGCGCAGACCCGGACGTTCAGTACGTGACCGGTTCCAACCACCACTTCCGCCTGACCAAAAGTCTCGTCCACTGTCAGCGTCAAAATCTTGCACGGTTTCCCCACCACACTTTCTTCGCGAATGCTGGTATGCACGACAAACAGCGGTTTTAAGGGCCGCAGGCAAAGCGCGGCGACCGGGACTGAGGCCACGAGCGCGGCGATCAGTATCGCGCTGCCCGCGATCCATGCCGGCAACGGCAGCCAGGACCAGATCAACGCCACCGCCAGGAGCGTAAACAGCCACCAGAAAAACACGATGCCGCTGATCACGATGGAAAACGGTAATTTGTCCAGGCCCATCGTCATCAGGACCTCGGGCGCAGTATCCGCACCGTCCACACCCCCGCCCAGCCAATCCGGCCCGAAGTGTTCGTGGTCGATGACACCCAGGATCACCAGCAACCATAGAACCAGCATCGCACCGAGCAAGATGGAGGGGATGATGCCGGGGAAATGCGTCAGCAATTGCAAGAAAGTCATCGTTGGGCACTCCGGCGCGGTGTTTTGGCTTGCTCGGCAAAAGCGATCAGTTCAGCGTTGACGCGTTCTTTGATCGCCAGGTGATCGTCGCTCGGTAATTTATAGCGCTTACCGAGCAATTGGTAATCGCCCGGCGATAGACTAATCGTCAATCTTGGCCGCTGCGGCTGGCGCGTGACAGGCAGGCCGAGCAACACACGAACCTGATCGGAGTTTGAGCGCTCCGACTCGAAGGCGGCGAGGCGAATCGCGCGCAGCACTTGTTCGGACACGTCGAACGCTACCTGCACGGCACGCAAGGCCGGGACCGAGGCACGCCAACGCGTTGGCAACTCACGTGTCATCGCCTTTCCTCTTCGGCGCATCGCGCAGCGCCCGCATGACCTGTTCCGAACGCGCGCGCTTGAAGCCTTTTTCGCCCGTCGCGGGACGGGCCGGCGTTTTGGGGTCTGCCGCGACCGTTGCATTCTTCGCGGCGACGGCGGCTCGCGCCATTTCCACGTCACGGTTAAAGCGCTCCAGTTGACTACGAACGCGCGCTTCGATCGTAGCCAGTTGTTGAATGTGCGCATCGAAACTCGCGGCCAGATCCTGATCGGCACTCACGGCGCGGTGCAGTTGCGACAATCGTTCGCGATAGTGCGGCGAGGTCTCGTCCTGGCTCAATTTCTGCATTTCGCGCTGATTGCGCAAGCTGCGCCGGCGGGCCGCTTCGGCGCTGGCGCGTGCATTGGCCAATTCTCTTGCCGTTCGCTCCAGCAATTGCTGCGCTTGTTTGACAGCCGACGGCTCAGCAGGCCCGCTGCCGACAGCGGCAAACTCGTCTTTGATCATCGCCAGCACGTCATCCCACCAGGCCATGGCGCACCTCAGCGCTTAAGAAAGTCAGCGAGCGTTGTCAGCGCGTCGTGCGCGTTGTCGCTCAAAGTGGCCAACTCCAGCGCCAAATCGTCCACCGACGCGGCCGGGCTCAAGGCACCGACAAGAACGAAGTGATCGTCGATGCGTCCAAACGAGGACAACGGCACGCTGGGATTCAAGTCGAGCAAGGTCTCCATCAGCGCCGCACGTTGTTTGCTGATGACGTCGGCATCGCGCCAAAGGTAAGCGATGCACAACAATTGAGCGCCAGCATCGGTGATGTAGATCGACTGCCGATCCGAATCCGGAAACGAGACTTCGACAACCGGGACTTCGCCCGGCAGAACGTCGACATCGACACGGGCTACCCCCAGATGTTTGCGAATACCTGGGATGCTGCGTTCGGTGAGGTTCTGGAGCTTCTTCTGTCCGGGCATATTGCTGCTCTGGCGTTGGCAAGAACAGCGCCGACGCTACGCTTTCTGACATAGTATGTCAAGACAGTTTATGTCATGACTAAGGACCTGGTCGGCGTAGTGCCCAGAGGGAGCTGACGGATTTCAAGCTGAGGGAGCCGAAAGCGAGGGTGTTCGCGAGCCGGCTTGAACGACCTGCACCACCGGACCTGACGGAATGCGGCGAATCTGTGCCACATACGGCCCGCGTGCACGAATCAGGAGACCGCTACCGTCCAGACCGCTGCGCGAAAGCTCAGAAATGGAGCGGGTGATGGGAACAGCACCCGTTCGCTAACTCGTTTATTACGAACGTCTTTTCCGATCCAAGCGTCACGGAATGGACTCGATTGTGGACTCAAGTCTTCGGCCTGGTCAACGCAGGCCGTTGCGGGTGATCCAAAGCGAGCCAAGCACATCCACCAACAGCCAGAGCATCGGATTTCATTCCGAAGTCTATCTGTCTACTGGCACACCACGCCACAGGTCGCAACGGACAGGCGAGCTGCGTCCTCAAAGGACCGGCTCATCATCGATCGGCGCGGCCTTGTCTTTCACCCGCTCGATGAACCGCATCATGGGCTCCGAGGGTTCGCCCTGGCGGCGCAGCAGGTAGGTAGAGAGCATCGGTGGGGTGCCGGCCAGGGGACGAATGGAGATGTCCGGGCGCTGTAGGGTCTGCACTTGCGAGGCGATGGCGAAGCCGATGCCGTAGCCGGCGCCGACCAGGGTCAGCATCACGCCGAGGCTGGTCACTTCATCGACCAGCTTGAGCGGCGTGCCCGCGTCCTGCAGCATCGCTTGAATCTGATGGCGGCAGCCCGATCCCGATTCGGGATGGCACAGAACCAGCGGGAACTTCAAGGCTTCGGCCAGCGGCACCTGCATGTGTGCCAGCAAGGGGTGGCGTGCGGGCACGATCACCGACAGTGGATCGGTCCACACCGGCTCAGCGACGAGGCCAGCATGCACCGCGTTTGACAACGCAAAGCCGATGTCCAGCAGATCGTTGTGCAGCATCTTGAGCTGCTGCGCGAACGGCAGCTCGAAGACGCGAATCTCCAGCTCGGGCTCATCCTCGCGGCTGCGTGCCAGCAAGGTGGCGATGTGGGGCTGCGCCAGGCTGTCGCAGATGGCGATGCGCAGATGGCCCTGGTAGCCCTGTGCAGCCGCCTTGGCGCTCTTGACTGCCTGCTCCACGGTAGCCTGCACGCGCCGGCATTCGCCGAGGAACACCTGGCCGGCCCAGGTCAGCCGCGTCAGGCGTGTGCTGCGGTCGAACAACTGTACGCCGAGCTGGCTTTCCAGGTCGCGCATCGCACGCGACACAGGCGATTGCTCGATGCCCAGACGCTCGGCTGCACGGGCCAGATGCAGTTCTTCCGCAACTGCGACAAAGTAACGTAGCAATCTGAAATCCAAGGCCGCCTCCTGTCTGTCTTCTTCTGGTTCGGCCTATCGGGCGCCAACACCTCCATCCGCATCCCGTCAGCACCTCCTTCGGTGGCATCGCGTCAAAACCTCATGCCCGCTCGGTGCGCCGGGCACGAGCGCGCAGGCGCACACGTGTGCTGGAGTCCGCGATCGGTGCAGCCGACGACGTCACGCCGGCGTCAGGGCGGGCGTGCCGATGCAGTTTCGTGGGGGGTGTCTTTCGGCTCACCCCGGTCGCTGCCAGGGTCGGTCACAAAGCTCAGTTTCAACACCCGGACTTCTGCGCAGCCGCCAACACCTGGGCGACGCGCTCGTAGGCCCACCAGGCGGTCGCCGCGGATGAGGTCCTCGGGCTGCGGTTGACGCGGCGCGGAGGCCTGCAGCCGCTGCGCGAGCTGCTCGTCGCCCATGCGTTCGTCGTTCCAGAACACGCTGCCGTGGGTGGGGACGGACAGGTTCGCCACGTCGGGCTTGATCGGCTTCACTCCACTCAGATTCAGATGCTAATGAGACTTATTATTGATTGTCCGTGGTTTTGTGTGATATGGCAACACCGATGGAATAACCCGGCCTTGCCTGGACACTCGCCGCCTCGCCGGCGACTGAAGGCCGGATGGCGGCAACTGGAAAGCCTCTGTGACCGGCATCGCCACCGGGAAGCACTCATGCTGTGGGATGCAAATAAAGTTTCATCCGTACAAATAAAGTATCATCCTTATAAATAAAGTTTCATCCTGAGCCTGCATCCGCTATGTTGAGGTCATCGACACAGGGGGCAGGCTTTCTCATGTCTGGAACATTCAAGGGGCTGACCCAAGCCCAGATCGATAGAAGGCTCAAGGACGGGCGTGGCCAAGGCCAGGGATCGGACTACAAGCCGTTCATCTACACCAGGGACGTATCCTCGCTGGGGCGCTCCCACCGTCTGCCTGGCAGCAAGACCCGGCGTTTACACCATCTTCTATCCGATCTTGAACTGGCCATCTTCCTGACCTTGGATCGGTCTCCCCATGTCACCGATATCCGTGAACAGTTCCCGATGCGGGTCGAAGATACGGTGCGCATCGCAGAGGAGCTTGGCCTGCCCCACGGGCGTTACAAGGGTACTCCGCAGGTACTGACCAGCGACTTCCTGGTGGATTTCGAAGATCCTCAGCGCCCGAGCATCGCGATTCAGGCCAAGTACAGTGCCGACCTGCAGAAGCCAGAAGTCATCGAGAGGCTTGAGCTTGAAAGGCGCTACTGGCAGGAAAAAGGTATTCCCTGGGTCATCGTCACGGAACGTGAGGTATCCAGGGAGGCATTTGCCAATATCCAATGGCTCTATCCTGCCCATGCTGAAGACGACATCGCTCAGGACGATCTCGCCCATTACCAGCAGCTGTTTATGCTCGAGTTTCAGCGTCACCCAGACCAGAAGCTGACCGCTATTGCCCAAGGACTGGATACCTCCGGCCAGCTGGAGGCCGGTCAGGCGCTCTATTGGCTACGCTGTTGACGCTCGCCGTGAACTGACCCGGTCTGCTCGTTCAATACTGACCCACCCCTGAAGGCTACCCGAGGGTGCCCTGGTCTGTGGATATCTCTGCGGTTTTGGGGTCTGGGTTCGATCCTTTCCTGCGTTGAGTCGTTGACCGGGTTCTAGCCGCGGCCGTGGTCGTGCTGCTGTGCTTGAAGCGCCAGGAGTCGTTGCCGCTCTCGACGATGTGGCAGTGGTGCGTCAGCCGGTCCAGCAGCGCCGTGGTCATCTTGGCGTCCCCGAACACGCTCGCCCACTCGCCGAAGCTCAGGTTGGTCGTGATGACCACGCTGGTGTGCTCGTAGAGCTTGCTCAGCAGGTGGAACAGCAAGGCACCTCCAGCCTGGCTGAACGGCAGGTAGCCCAGCTCGTCGAGGACGAGCATGTCCACGTACATCAGCCGGTGCGCGATCTGCCCAGCCCGGCCCGCGGCCTTCTCGGCCTCCAGCGCGTTGACCAGCTCCACCGTCGAGTGGAAGCGCACCCGCTTGCCATGCCGCTGGATCGCCTCGATGCCGAGTGCCGTCGCCAGGTGCGTCTTGCCCGTGCCCGGCCCGCCGATGAGCACCACGTTGTGCGCCGCCTCGGTGAAGGCGGTGGTGTGCAGCTTGCGCACCAGCGCCTCGTCGACCGCGCTGGCGCCGAAGTCGAAGCCCGCCAGGTCGCGATGCGCCGGGAACCGGGCTGCGCTCATCTGGTACGCGATCGAGCGCACGTTGCGCTCGGCTCCCTCGGCATCGAGCAACTGCTCGACGAGCTGCTCCGGCTCCAGCGCCGCATGCCGGCAGCGCGCCACCAGCTCCGGCCAGTTCGAGGCCATGCCGTGCAGCTTGAGCGCCTTCAGGCGCGTGACGATCTCGGTGCTCATGGCTGGGCCTCCTGGGGGCTTCTGGGTGTGTCGCGCAGCGCGTCGTAGCGCTGCACGTCGGCGCGGGGCTCTTCCCGCAAGATCGGTGTGGGCTGCGTCAGCTCGCGCAGCGCAGGGGCGCCGTCCTTCAGCCGCGCCAGCACGTTGAGCACATGCTCGGCGCTGGGCCGCCCGGTCTCCAGCGCGATCTCCGCGGCCACCAGCACGGCCTCCAGCCCGTGCACCGGCACGGCGGCCAGTACCTGCGCCATCACCCGGTCGCCTCCCGCATGGCGCAGCAGGTGCCGCTGCAGCGTCTGCAGGACCTCGGGCATGGCCTTGAAGGGCGCCCCGTTGCGCAGCGCCCCCGGCTTGGTCTGCACCAGCGGGATGTAGTGCTGCCAGTCGTAGAAGGTGAGGTAGCGCTCGAAGCTCCTGGCATGCCGGGCCACCTCGACGCTGTCGGCCACCAGCACCAGGGTGTTGGGGTACACGCGCAGGCTCAGCACCTCGTTCACGTGGCGGGTCGGCACGCTGTAGCGGTTGCGCTGGAAGTGCACCAGCGCCGTCGCCGACACGCGCACGGTCTGCTCCACGTAGCCGTCGAAGGGCCGGGGGCACGGCATCAACCGGGTCTGCTCGTCCTGCAGCACTTCGGCCACGGTCAGCGCTGGCCACTCGGGGTGGGCGGTCTCGGCCCAGCAGGCGCGGCAGCGCTCGCCCAGCCAGGCGTTCAGGGCGGCCAGGTCGCTCCAGCGGCGTTCGCTCGCTTCCCGCCACACCTGCCGGCGCCGGTCCTGCACGTTCTTCTCGACGATGCCCTTCTCCCAACCCGAGGCCGGGTTGCAGAACTCGGGCTCGAACAGGTAGTGCGAGCACATGGCCTGGAAGCGGGCGTTGACCGAGCGCAGCTTGCCCACACCCACCCGGTCCACGGCGGTCTTCATGTTGTCGTACAGGCCGCGCCTGGGGATGCCTCCCAGCGCCTCGAAGGCGCGCGCGTGGGCGTCGAACAGCATCTCGTGGCTCTGGCCCGGGTAAGCCGTCAGCCAGAAGGCCCTGGAACTGGCCAGCTTGGTGTGGGCGACCTCGAGCCGGCGGCGCAGGCCGCCGACGAAGACGTACTCGCAGCTCCAGTCGAATTGGAAGGCATCCCCCAGCTCGAAGCTCATCGGTACGAAGGCTGCCCGGCGTGGGGCGTCGTCCTGCTCGGCGCGCCAGGCACGAATCCACCGGGTGACGCGGGCGTAGCTGCCCGCGTAGCCGAGCGCGCGGATCTGCTCGTAGAGCATCTTGACCGTGCGGCGCTCGCGCACCGGCCGGTGGCCATCGGCCTTGAGCGCCGAGGTCAGGTGCTCGGCCCACGCATCGACCGCGCTTGCAGCCTCGCGCCTGGGGTACTTCGGTTCGGTCACGCCCTCCTGGCGCAACCACTGCCGCACGGTGTTCCTCGACAGCCCCGTGCGCCGGCTCACCTCGCGGATGGACAGACCATCGCGCAGGTGCATCCGTCTGATCTTGGCCAACATCGCCACGCTCATCACTCCTGGCTCTCCCCGCTCGTTCATCGAGCAGGGCAGTGTGTTTGCGTGGGTCAGTTTTGCGCGAGCAGCAGCCCCGTAGGTGGGTCAGTTTTCAACGAGCGTCAACACCGCGTGCCCCGCATCGTCCTTCTCGACAACCAGAAGGTGAAGCTCACGGAGGAGCTGGAGACCGAGAGCACCGTCAGGCTGTTCCCCAGCATCGCCAAGCTGTTGGGGGAATCCCCCGTCACCTTCGAAGAACTGCTGCGCCATGACGAAGTAATCGATCAACTGCTTGGTCTGGGATGCGCCAAGCTGGATGAGCTTCGTCAGATCAAGCCGGATGCGGCTGGTCTAGTGGTCGCCACCGATATCGAGCACGCCCTGCAGATTGCTCAGGCTCTGGAAGCTAGAGGAGAAGGTTGCCGCGTAGTGACCAACCGGACTCCGGATGCTCAACAGGTGATCAATGCATTCAGGCACAGCGATTGCCGCTGGATCATCGCAGTAGGGATGATCAGCGAGGGTACGGATATCCCCCGCCTGCAGGTGTGCTGCTACCTCAGCCGCATCCGTACTGAGCTGCACTACCGGCAAGTCCTGGGGCGCGTGCTGCGGCGGATGGGCGAGTCCGATGATCAGGCTTGGCTGTTCATGCTGGCGGAGCCAACATTGCGGCGCTTTGCGGAGCGCATTGCGGATGATCTGCCGGATGACCTGGCAGTGCTGAGCCGGGTGAAGATGCCCGCTGCCTCTTCTGGTTCGATGGCTGGTGGGATGGGGGCTACCTGCGATATCGATGGCTGCGGTGGAGGCGAGGCCGGGCAAAGTCTTGGTGCAGGTTTGGCGGGTGCCTACTCGCTGGGGGATTTTGCTGCTGAGCCGAGCTATCAGGTCAGTTTTTCTCAGCACTATCGGCAGTTGTTGTTGGCTTGCCTCTGATGGTCGGTAAGCAGTTAGCCCCAACTAGGGTGAGGCTGCCCGAAGTCTGACCGAGCCAACACAGGCCAGTCACCAGCCTTTCACCAATTCCGCGCCGAGCGGCCCAATGCGCTCTCGGGGCGTTCAGCTATTCGCGAAAGGCATCTCTTGGCCGATAGCTGGTCCGCTTTCGGCCAATAGCCGACAATGACGACACTGGAAATCCCCGCCTGTGAGCGTCGGCTCAGGGCGGGACAGCGTCATCCAGCTACCTGCGCCACTGACTCAGCCTTGTCCAGCCGGCCGCGC
>JALHMH010000007.1 GCA_022844165.1 Lysobacterales bacterium | reverse complement strand
CAAGGGTGGACGAGGCGTGGCCAGCCCGCTGGATGCGCTTTAGAGCGGAGTACGCATTGCGTTTGTGGGGCGAACGCGGATCGATGGGAACAGATAACCGACGGGAACAGATAAAAGCGTCGTGCTGTAGCGCGACCCACAAGTGTGCGGTGCGCCGTGGGAACAGATAAAAGCGTCGCGCCGTAGCGCGACTCACGAGTGTGCGGTGTCCCGACGCTGTTCTCTGGAATGCTGAGGCGAAGTCACCCAACGCTCAAGCTAAGCAGCCGCCGCTCGCGAGGATTCACGGTTGCAGCGCCTGATTCAGCACCCCCGCCAGGCGATCTGCGGCGAGTTTCAGGCGGGCGTCGGCGATGGGGCGCATGTTGTCGAGATAGCGCCGGGTGATTTTGTGCCTGGGCGGATAAAAATCGGCGCGCCCAACGATTTCGCAGGATTCTTCAGCCCAGCGGCGCGGGTTGAGTTCGTTGGCCTGGGTGCTGCGCGGCAAAGCGGCGATGCGGTCGCCGTAGGCGGCGGCGCTCAACCCCAGGCTGTCGAGTATGAGCGTGTCCCATACGGAATGCAGATTCCAGCCGGCGCGTTGGAAGTTGATCTGGAAATCGTTACCGCCACGATCGGCGGCGAATCCGGCGTGCAGCGGTTGGTGCACGTCACCAACGAAATGAACCAGGAAATTCAGCGCGACGGCGCGTTGCGCATCGGGCAGCGATGGATTCGCCAGTTCTGCGGCGAAGCGTTCGATTGCAGCGACGACGCACTTGCTCTCAGGGCAGATCGAGGGTTCGTAGTGGCATTGCCCTGGCGGGAAGTTGACCCAGTGCAGCGGTGTCGACCAACGATAGCTGGGGTCGTTTTCGCGCACTTCATCGGCCCAAAGGCTCGCTGTGGCGAGCGAGGACTGCTGGCCGATCGCCAGCAGGCGCTCGACTTCTGCGCGGGCGGCGGGTTGCAGTTGCCGCGCCGCCAACTCTCCTGTGATGCGATGGCCAGTGCGACCCCAGGCGGAGGCGTCGCCTGCGGCAAAAATTGCTAGAACAAACAGCCAGCAGCGCATCGGCATTGCTACCATCTGGGACCAACGCCCGAGAATAGATCAGCGTGCTGACAGCTAGCGAGGCTTCGCCTCAGACCGCCGCGCATTGTTGGCTTCGCCAGACACCGTACTTGCCACCCCCATTGAGCGCTGCGCGCATTTCCGGCCCGGCGGCACAGCCGCCGGTCGTTCGGCTCGGCACACGCCTTGCGGCGTGTCAGCGCCAATCCTCACCCCCCTTGTACTCAAGGGGGCTTCATCAGCCAAAGCCGCACCGACGAAAATTTGACTCAAATGACAAGATCCAGCTTCATCAAGGACTCTAGTATCGCCAGTTTTCGCCAACGCATGCGCGCGCAGCTCGCAGTGGCTGGCGTGGATGCGGCCGAAGCCGACGGCTTGTTGATGCATGCGCTGGGGGTATCGCGCGCGTGGTTGCTGATCCACGACCACGAACCGCTCGGCGAGGCGCAGCGCCAGTGGCTGGCGAACGCCGTGACCCAGCGCTGCGATGGCGAGCCCTTCGCTTACATCGTGGGCGAGCAGGGGTTTTATGGGCGCCTGTTTGTGGTCACGCCCGACGTGCTGATTCCACGCAGCGACACGGAGTGTTTGATTGATGCGGCGTTGGCGCGGTTTGCGGCCGGGTACTGGCTCGACCTTGGGACTGGCAGCGGTGCGATCGCGATCACGTTGGCATTGCAGCGCCCAGATTGGTCGTGGCTGGCGAGCGATCGCAGCGCGGCGGCGCTGCGAATTGCGCAACGCAACGCCCGTGCACTGTCGGCGCCGGTGGCTTTTTGGCGCGGCGACTGGCTGGCGGCGGTGGCGCCGCGCAGCGTGGCCGGCATCGTTGCCAATCCGCCGTATCTGGCGCCGGACGATCCGCATCTGCCCGCGTTGGCGCGGGAGCCCACGACGGCGCTGGTGGCGGCGCAGGCCGGTTTGGCCGATTTGCGAGCGATAGCCGATGCTGCGTTGCGGGCGCTGAAACCGGGCGGCTGGTTGCTGATGGAGCACGGTCATCGACAGGGTGCGGCTGCGCGCGAACTGCTGGCCGGTTATGCTGATGTGCAAACGCTGCTCGATATTGAGCAGCGCGAACGTGTGACCTTGGGGCGCAAACGATGCTGAAGCGATCCTGGTGTTGTCCGCTCACGCTCGGCGGTTTTGCTGTTGCATCGCTGGCACTGGTGCTGATGCTGCGGCCGATCGCACCGCCGTCAATCGCTGCGCTGCGTAGCGAGCCGGCCGCCGTTGCCGTTCCGGCGTTGCCACCTGGCGCGACGGTACTGCTCGCGCCTGATCCCGGTTCGGCGCTTTCCCTGCTCGATGCAGCGGTTCAGGCGCCATTGCGTGCCGAGATCGACAGCGCCTGCCGGGTGCCGGTGTTGTTGGCGTTGGATGGCCGTCGGCGCAGCGATCCGCGGCGTGATCCGGCGCTCGCAGAGTTGAAGCGCCGGTGCGCAAAGTTGCCGGTGCCATCGTTGCATGTGCCGATGGAAGAAACCCGCGCACCGATCCATGAGCGCAATCCCAGTGCGATCGATGCGCTGGCTGCGTTGCGCGCAGCACAGAGCAGCGATGAGCTGATGTCGGCCTGGCTCGATGCGTATGTCAGTCGAGCGCTACCGCAACATCAGATATTTCCTGATGGCCGGCGATTATTGCCGGGCGAAGCGGAGTGGCTGATGCGCGCTGCTTTGGACGTCCGCGAATGCGAGCGCGCACGCGCGTGCGGCGCCGATAGTCTGATCACCTTACGCGTTTGCGCTTTGCACGGTTGCGAACCGGGCAGCGATCTGCGCATGGCCTACCATGAGGCGTTGGCGCCGCGCGATTTCGAAGCGCTGCTGGCCATACTGCGCTGGCTGAAGAGCATCGAAAAGGCATGACCAGGAACACGCTCTGGATGATCGTTGCAGTGCTTGGATCGGTGGCGTTCGTCGTGTTCTACGAGACCGCCAGCGACGCGCTTTTGGTCCGCGGCAAGACCGCTACAGTCTACGAGGGCGATGCGCCGCCGCCGATTTCGCAGGGCACCGGCAGGCCAGCGCGGCAGCGGTTGCGGATCTACGATCCACTGGCGAGCGACGTGCGGCGCTCGCTCGACTACCGCTCATCGTTAGTCATTCTGCGCTCCAATCCGCACGTTAATCCTGCGCAACGCGCTGCACTGGAAGAAGAAGTGCGCGTTGCCTGCGCGATCGTTCGGCGCCCGGATGCGTCTGCCGAACGGGTAGACGATGACCCGAACCGACAGCCTTGGATCGAGGCGCTCATGGCGCGTTGTGTGGGGCTGACCGATGCCGATCTTGAATCGCGCGACATGACGCGCGAGGAACTCGCCGCGCGCAACGTGCAACTGCCGAGCATCATCGAAGCGATCGAATCGCCGCAGGCTGCGATCGCCGTCGCCAACGCCAACGTGCGCCTTGGCGTGGATGCGCGATTGCTGGTCGAATCGCTGCGCTACCTGATCGAGAACGCAGCGCTGCCGCTCGACGACGTTTTCCGCGGCGTCCCGATCCCGGCCGAGCCGGATCTGGACGCTGCGCTCATGCCGGCCGCAGATTGGTTGGCGTGCCAACGGACCAAGAGCTGCGATGCCGATGGGTTGTGGACGCTGTACACCTGTGCGCAGTTCGGCTGCCCCAGGGGCAGCGACCTGCCGACGGCCCTGTTTCGCACTTTGCCCCGCGCGCAATACGAAGCCGCGCAACGCATCGTGCGTTGGGTGGATGAGTGAAGCCAAGCCGATGTTATTGAGTGCCCCCAACCGACTGGAATCGTTTCAGCGCTTTTTGGACCAAGTGCTGCATTGTCCATAGCGCGGCCATCACTTCGTCCGACGCGTGCTAGTGTGGTGTCCCAAAAGTAAGGTGAACAATTTCCGCGTCTTTCGACCCGAATGCTGCGTTGTTCGTCGTCGCCATAGCGCTGCTATGGCTCCTTCTCTCGCCTTGCCTCGGACCGAAATCCATCGGAAATTTAGTTCAACTTACTTCTGGGACACCACACTAGTGTGGTGTTCCGTAATTGCCTTGAACTATTTCCGCTTCTTTCGACCCCATGCAGCGTTGCTTCTCGTCGCCATAGAAGAGCGATGTCGTCCGGCCCGGCGGCGCAGCCGCCGGTCGTTCAAGTCGGCTCGCGGCATGCCGCGAAAGCCACCGACTTTCACCCTCACGCCGAAATCCATCGGAAATATTGTTCAACTTAATGACGGAACACCACACTAGCAGGCTGTTGAGAAACAGGCTGCGGGCGCGAACCATGGATGGTTCGCTCATGGGTCGAGCACGTAAGTGCTTGATCCATGGAGAGCGAGTCCGGACATGTGCCGGACTCGCGACTTGAGAAACGCACAGGAAGTGCGTTTCTCAACATCGTGCTAGAAGCGAGGTCCGCACTCGATACCAGCAAATACGTTGGCTTCCTGGCGCATCTGCGCAATCTGGTCGGCACGATGCAAAACTCGAGCGCGCACCGGCGCGTGCAGCGAAAGATGCGTGTTGTTGATACCGGCACCAGCAGCGATATAGCCGTCGCCGATTTGCCATAGCCTTGCGTCACACGCTGCTATCGGCCCGCCGTTGCCCGACTTCGGCGAGGCATAGGGCGATAAAGACGCTGGCGAATCGATCGCAGCGGTCGCCAGCAGCGTGAAAAACAAGTTCACCGGATCCCCGAACACCCTGCCCGGTATTACGGCGAAGCTGCCCCAGTTGTAGCCGTTGCCGGCGATGGGCGTGCCGTTGGCTGCAAAACTGTAAACCGTGCAGGCGCCGTCCAAGTCGAACGTGTAGATCTCGGCAAAGCCATCGCGATTGACGTCCGCCGCAAAAGTGAACCAAGAATCCGAGATGATCATCTGAATCAGCGCGGCCTCCAGCACGACCGTAAATCCAACCGGCGCCAATGGACTTGCCAGCAAACAGGTTCCGCTGGCGCCGCGACCCAGTTCGATGCGCCGCGCGAGAATTTGCCCATTGGTCAACTGATACACGGTCATCAGCGCGTTCTCTTGGGCATAAGTCGCCAGCGTGGGTCGGATGCCGCCCGCGAAGGGCGTGATGACACCGCTGTAGCTGGTCACGAATGTCCAGCCGCTACCGCTATCCGAATAAACTTCGAGGCGGCTCAGGCTGCGATTGCTGACCAGAAAATAGAGGATGCCATTCTTCGCAACGCAGGCGGTTGAATCGTACAGATCACTGCCAGGTATGGGTGGCGTCAGCAGCGTGAACAAGCCGGTTCCGGCATCGAAACGCGCGACGCGCGGGCGATTTTGGTTGATCACTGGGAAGTCTGTGATGGTGCCGCGTTGACAACCGCCGCCCAGGCCGAAGGCGCTGCCTTGGGCGATAATCGACGCGAACGTCGGTGCCGTGCCACCCGTGTAAAGGGTGCCGCCATCGATCACGCTGCCCATCAAACTGGTGGTGCCGCCGACGGGACCGTTGGTGACGACGACCGCGACTAAGGCGGCGCTGGCGATGCCGCTCGGCGGCAAGCGTGTGGTAGCGCCCAAGCGAATTTCCTGTAGCTGGCGGTTGTTGACGACCAGATCGCGAGTCAGGAAATCTTGGCCATGCGCGAGGCACGGTAGCAACAGCAAAAGAAGGAACAGATGGCGCATGGCGACAATCCGAAGCAGGGTTAGTCGCTAATGCGCCGTGCGGCGAAAAACCGCGCCAGATATTTTTAGGCCGCATCACCCCAGTTCGCGCTGCAGCCATGCCCGCGCTGCGGTCCAGGCACGGTTGACGCTTCGTGGCGCGATTCCGATGACATCGGCCGCTTCTTCTACCGTGAGCCCGGCGAAGTATCGCAGCTCGACAACCCGAGCCATCTCCGCGTCGAGCTGCGACAGCCGGCCCAACGCCGCGTCGAGTTCCAGCAGTTTCGCCGCTGGCATGACTGCGCCATGCGGGTCGGTCATCGCGCTGGGTGGCTCGCGCTTCAGGCGCTGCGCCGCGCGCGCGCGTTCGATCAAAATCCGACGCATGGCAATCGCGGCGATGGCCACAAAATGCCTCGCGTTCTTGATTGTGGGCAGTGACGAACCGGTCAGGCGCAGGTAAGTCTCGTGAACCAGCGCCGTCGGCGACAGCGTTACGCCGCCACGCAGGCGCCGCCGCGCGAGCTGGCGGAGTTCGGCATAGACGCTGGCGAATAGCGCATCGTTGTCGACATCCATACGCTAAGACTACGATGTGCGCATGGATCGCGAACACTGGCAAGAACAATGGACACTGTTCCATGCGGCGCTGGAGCAGCCCCAGGGATCGCGCCGTGAGTGGCTCGCTGCGCAGTGCGAGTCGCCTATGCGCGCTGAAGTCGAGGCGCTGCTGGACGCGCATGAGAAGCCGTCGCTACTGGACCCGGGCCTTGTCGTGGAGGTACCGCAAAACACTGCCAAGTTGACCGGCTGGCGCATGCTCCGACAGATCGGCGAGGGTGGCATGGGCGCCGTGTACCTCGTAGAGCGCGAGGGTCAAGCACAACGCGCGGCGCTCAAAGTATTGACGACACATCGCGAACAGTGGTCGCGCTTTGCTCGCGAATGCGCGGTTCTGGCGCGCCTGGAGCACCGCCACGTTGCGCACCTGATCGCCAGCGGCACACTCGATGATGGCCGCCCATATCTGTTGATGCCGTATATCGAGGGCGAACGCATCGATCAGTATTGCCGAGACAGAAAACTGGGCTGGCGGCAAATAGTCACGCTGGTTTTGCCACTCCTGGATGCAATCGCAGCTGCCCATCAGCAGCTCATCGTGCATCGCGACATCAAGCCCAGCAACGTTTTGGTGGACAATAGCAGCGCGCCGGTATTGCTCGACTTCGGTATCGCCAAGCTATTGGATACCGATGAGGCAAGCACTGCCACACCGCCGTATACAGCGCTTTACGCCGCGCCAGAGCAAATCGCCGCGGGACCAGTGAGCACGGCGATCGATATCTACGGCCTTGGCGTGTTGCTGCACGAATTGCTGACCGGCAAGTTGCCGCACGCTGAGGATCCCGTCGAACGCTCTGCTGCCGCGATGCGCGGCGATTTGCCAAAGGTGCATCGCACTAGCGTGAGTGGCGAACGCCTGCCGGCCGATCTGGTCGCGATCCTGCATCGCGCGGTCGCTGGCGAACCGCAGCGCCGCTACAGTGCCGCAGCCTTTACAGCCGATCTGAACGCACTTCTTGATCTGCGCCCGGTCGCAGCGCGCGGCGGCCAGCGCCGTTATCGATTCGCCTTGTGGATGCGTCGTCACTGGCAATTGGCGAGCTTCAGTCTGGCGCTGATCCTGATCGTGGCAGGTTTCAGCCTGCGCTCATGGCAAGAGGCGGAACGCACCGTCCGGGCGCTGGCACAAGCGCAGATCGAACGCGATCGCAGTGACTCGACCGTCGCGTTCCTGATGAGTCTGTTCGAGCAATCCGATCGCACCCGACAGGGCGGGCAGGACCTGCGCGCCAGCGAACTGCTGCAACGTGGGCGCAGCGAACTCGAACGGCAACAACTGCCAGCCGATACGCATGCCGCATTGTTGCTGACCTTGGCCGATGTGCAGCGCAATCTCGGGGCCTATGCCGAGTCGCGTTCGCTGGCCGAGCGTGCGCTGGCGATCGCACCGGACCAGCGCGGCGCAGCCATGTACCGGGTTGGGCTGGTCGAGCGCGAACTTGGCAACTACAAGGAAGCAGAGAGGGCGCTCCAGCAATCGTTGCAACTGGCACAGGAAAGGCGCGATCCGGTGTTCGAGGTCGACGTCAGACTGGCACTGGCCGCGACCCTCGAATTGCAGGGCGACCATGCGCGATCGCGCCCGTTGCTGGAACGCGCTGCGAGTTTGTCGGACGAAGCGTCGCCCAACGTGGCTTTGCGGCTCGGCGCGTGGCATTGGCGCCAGGGCGACCTGGATCGCGCAGACGAGTATTACGGACGGGCCCTGACGCTGGCGCGCGATTCGGACTCGGCGTTGCTCGCTACCGCACTCGATGCGAAGGGCACTTTGGCCTTGGCGCGTGGCGAATTCCCTGCCGCCATTGACGCGTTCCAGGAGTCTCTGGCGCTGCGACGAAAGATCTATGGCGCGGACCATCGCCTGGTGGCGCAGAGCTTGAGTTACCTGGGTGTCACGCAGTCTGAAGTGCGCGATCTGGCCGCGGCCGAAGCGCTGCTTCGCGAGGCGATCGCGATCTTCTCGCAGACGGTACCCGATTCGGTACCGTTGGCGTCTGCGATGAACAACCTGGGTTTGGTTCTCCGGGATAAAAGTGACGGTAGCGAAGCCCGGACGCTGTTCGAAGGTGCGTTGGAGATCTACGGAAAGCAGTTGAAGCCCAGCCATGCGGCGGTGGCGGGCGCGCTCAACAATCTTGGGCTGATGGACGAAGGCGCTGACGATCTGCCCGCAGCGTTGCGGCGTTATCAAGAGGCGCTCGACGCGCTCGAGCGGGAGCACGCTGCGGATCACCCGAGCCTGGCGTTTCCGCTGTCCAACCTCGGTCGTGTCCAGTTGTGGTTGGGTGGCGACAGCCAAACGCCTCTGGCGCGTGCGCTGGCCATTCGCGTCGCGAAACTGCCCGCGAATCATGCGCTGACTGCCGATACGCAAACCTGGTTTGGACTGGCTCGCTGCGTGGATGGCGAGGCCGATGGAGTCGAATTGCTCAAGTCGGCGGTCGCAACACGCACGGCGCGCTTCGGCGCGGCGCATACCAGCACCCAAGACGCACAGCTGATCTTGGGCATGTGCGTGTCGTTGACGGCAAATCAGCCCTGCAAACTCGATCTGGGCGCCAGGCGCGGCGCCAGTGGGGAGCTACTGATTCGGCGCCTTCGTAAGCTCTGCCGGGCTTAGCACCTGCGCCAGCGCCAGTTTGGCGGCGGCGAACGAAAAGTGCTTTTCGATATTCCGTAACGCGGCATCCGAAAGCTTGAGCCACAGCGCTTCGTCGCCGTATAGGCGCGCGCATTCCAGCGCGAACGTTTGCGCGTCGTCGGCGACCAGCGCTTCTGTCTCATGGTCGATCGCCATGCCTTCGACGGCCAACGTGGTGGCGACGACGGGCTGACCGTAGGCCATGCTTTGATTGACCTTGCCCTTGACGCCGGCACCAAAACGCAGCGGCGCGACGGCGACCCGGCAACCGTCGAGGAAGCGCTCGACGTTATCGACAAAACCGTGTGCGATGACGCCATTGCCGGCCAGCGCGGCGATGCAGTCGGGCATCTTGCTGCCGACGATGTGGAACAGCGCATCCGGAAGGCGATCGCGTATCGCCGGCCATACCTCGCCGACGAACCACTGCATCGCATCGACATTCGGCTGATGCTGAAAACCGCCGATGAACCAAAAATCCTTGCGCGCTGCGAACTCGGCACGGCGTCCGGCAACCTCGTGGATGTTCGACAACACATCGACGCGCGCACCAGGCACCAGCTCCAAAAGTAGCTTTTGCTCGAAGGGGCTGACAACCAAAGTGACATCGCACTTGCGTGCGAGCTCGATCTCGGCTGCCTTGGTGGCATCCGCAGCGCGTTCCAGCGCTTCGCTGCCGGCCACCTGGGCGGCGCGTTGTTCGCGCAGAAAATGCAAATCCACAGTGTCGAAGACCAATTTCGCGCGATGGGCGTGTTCGCGCACCAGCGCCACGTAATGCCGCGCGACGTAGTGGCGCGAAATCATCACCGCATCGAACTCGGCACCGCGTTGTTTGAAAAACGCGACAGGATCGGCGAGCCAGGGATGAAACAACACCTCAACGCCGAGCGCCCGCAGCCGCTCGGTATAACCCGGCAGGTAAGCGCGGTTGTCGGCAAAAAACGTGACCTGAAAACCCAAGTCCTGGAAGACGCGAATCAGATGGACATAGCGCATCGAGCCCGAGTCTTGATCGGGCTCGGGCGTGTTGGCGTCGATCAGCAGCACGCGGCCGGCGCAGCGATGCAGCGCCGCGCTGGCGATGCGATCGCGCTCAACTGGCGCTGGTTGCCCGGCGAGCGCCTCGTGCCAGCGTTCGGCGAATTTTTGTCGGTTGATCGGCTGAAAACGTTTGGTGCCCTGCGTCAGGTCGGTGCCGCTGCTGATGCCTTCGTAGTGCACTACGCGCGCTGCGGGCTCGTACCAGACCTGCAAACCTTGAGCGCGCACTTTGAACGCCAGATCGGTGTCCTCGTAATATGCTGGCGCATAAAATGCATCGAATCCGCCGAGCCGATCGAAGAGGTTCTTGGCAATCAGGATCGCCGCGCCGGAGCAATAGTCGACCTCGCGAGGAAAGTCGAAACGCGGATCGTCCGGGTGTTCAAATCGCCCGTAATTCCAGCCGGAGCCATCATCGAAGACGATGCCGCCGGCCTCTTGCAGGCGGCCATCCGGATAGATCAGTTTGGCGCCAACGAGGCCGACGCCGGGTCGTTGAGCGCGCGCCAATAATGCGTCGAGCCAGCCCGGTTGAACGGCGGTATCGTTGTTCAAGAACACCAGGTACTCGCCTCGGGCCATCGCTGCGCCGGCGTTGCAGGCGCCGATGAATCCGAGGTTTTCAAAGTTGCGGTGGAAACGAACGCCGGTCACCGTTGGAACGCGTTCTGCCGTTGCGTCGCCGGAGGCATCGTCGACGACGATGACCTCGAAATCCGCATTTGCGCCGACGTCGGCAATAGCCCTTAGCGCGTTCCAGGTGAAGTGCAGTTGGTTGAACACGGGCACGATTATTGATACACGCGGTGCCGTACTGGTCGGCAGAGCAAATGGCGTGTAGTCAGGATCGATCGCCGGCGGCGCAAAGGCGGGCGCACTCGGGGCCTGGCGCTGCATATCCTTGAGTTCGCGCGCCGCGCGTTCGAGCGTTGGTCTCAAGCCGCGCCGTGCAAGGCTGCCGCGAAACCGCTGTATGGCGCTCTTCACGCGAGCCATCCGGAACCCAAGCGTCATGCGCAAGTCGCGTACATATCGACTGATGGCGCGGATCGGCGCGGTAAGGCGCCAGCTGGTGCTCGACAGCAACTCGTCGCGTTGCGCCAGCAGCATGTTACGTTCGTGCTCCAGCGTTTGTTTGGCACCCAGCAGGCGATCGCGATCGGCGCTCAGTTGGACTTCAAGTGTAGCCAGTCGCCGGTTCTCCGCCAGCAAGGCTTCGTTGTCGTGATTCAGTCGCTTCTGCACGATCGTTAGTTCTTCAAAATGGTCTTGTGCGCGCTTCAGATGGCTCTCGGATTCGTACAAGCGCGCCTCGATCAGCATGCTTCGCGCACGTTGCTCGTGCTCTGACAAACGCAGTTGGCGCTGCGCTTCTTCTCTGAGCGCCGTTTGGGCACCGAGTTCCGCCTGCAGCTTCTGCGCCCAGCGCGTGCGCTCGTCCAGGCGTTGTTGCAGGGAAAATCCCCAGGTGCCGCGTGTGCTCAATTCCGCCTGTTGGGCGACGATGAGCGCCTGCGCCGTTCGTTCTGCGCGACTGGCCATGCTGCGTTCGAACTGCGCCGCCAACAATGCCGCATCGGTTGGTCCCCACGGAAGGCAACGATAGCGCAACGGTTCGCGCTCGCCGTGTGGCAGCAGCGGCCGATAGTCTGCACGCATGGCGTCCAGCGAACGCGGTGCGCGCGCCAGCAGCGATTCGCGCCATTGCGCCAACGGTGTCCGGTCGCGATCCAGCGCAGCAATCGCCTCAATCCACGCGGGCGGTTCTGGCGGCAGCAGAAGACCGATGTCGACCCGTTCGGCCAAAGCGCCAATGCGATTGGCGATCGGCGGCACTCCAAGATGCATGGCTTCGCTCAACGCATAAGAAAAGGTCTCCGAGACCGTGCCTGGAAACAACGCCGCATGCGGCGCGATGCTGGCCAACAATCGCGGCAAGTGCTCGCGCTCGTAGTCAAGAACGATGTGCACACCCCGCTGGCCGAACAAATCGTGCGCCGCTTTGCCGGCGCCGAGCAGATAGAGGTCGGCGTGAATCAGAATCTGCGGCAATAGCGATCGCAGGAACTCGCCGCCTTTGCCACCTTGTAGTCGGCCGATGACCACCAACCTGAGTTTGCCGCGGGTCGGCGCTGCAAAGTGCACGCGCGGCAGCGGTGCGGTGCCGTGCGCGATCACGGCTGCTGGCAATGGCGCCAGCGTTGGTGCAACACGCAGTAACTGGCGGCGAGCCGACGCGGAAGGCGCGACAATGGTCGCTTGGCGGCGCAGCAACTGCTCGGTGGCGGCCTCTTGCAAACGCATCCAGTCGGCTGCGCCGATGCCTCGAAACAGGCCCGGCCCGGCGAGCGCTTCGGCCAGCGCCGTGTGGTCGAAGTGCAGCGCTGGATCGT
Source organism: Lysobacterales bacterium (assembly GCA_022844165.1). Classification (GTDB taxonomy): domain Bacteria; phylum Pseudomonadota; class Gammaproteobacteria; order Xanthomonadales; family SZUA-5; genus JALHMH01. The sequence continues at coordinate 127,478 of JALHMH010000007.1, read as the reverse complement.
GAAAATCAAGATCGAGCTTCGGCCAAAAAGGCAGAGCGTCGTGCACCATCCAACGGATCGGCAGCGCCACGTCCAGCGCATCCAAAGAATGCCCAACCAGCGAGGAAACCCAGACTTGCTCGATGACGTGTGTGGCGACCAAGTCTTCGATCACCGCACGGTAACCGGCGTGGGCGATCTCGATATTGCGGATTTGCGGTAGCAGCGGCCATTCGCGCAACATCGCGCCGTTTGCCGCATCGATCAAACGCAGAGCGACGCCGTGAACCCCTTCGCAACTGACGGCTTGCAACAACAGATGTGCGTTGCTGGCGTCGGCGCCTGCCAGATCGCGCACGAAGCGCGCAGCGCCGCCGCCCCAGCCGTGAAGCAAATGCAATACCACCGGTTGTTGCGTGCGCGCCGCTTGCACTGTCGGTTGCGGTGTTGCGCCAATTCTTGCCAGCCATGCACCGATCTCGGGCGGGCACGGGTCGGCTGCCACATCGGCGACGACGTGATCGCACAGGTACAGGGCATCGCTTGCGACCGGCACAGCGACCCATAGCGGCGGATCGCAGTCGATGGGGATGGACGTTGGCGCACACCGCGCGAAGGCTGCATCGTCCAATGCCGACGCATCGACGCCGAGCCACCCAGCCGGAATCGGCATCGCCAATCCGCCGGCGGCGGCGCTGGCCTTGGCGAGGCGTGCGATCGCATCGTCTGCGAGCCAATGCGGCGCGTGCCGGTAGCGCACCAGTGTGGCGCCGGGATGGGCTGCACGTAACGCTCGATATTCGGCGCGCCAGTCGCTGACGGTGGGTGTGTCGATGATGATCATCACAGTTGGGTGGCGCCGGGTGATTCTTGGATTAATAGGGTTTTGCGGATTGTTCCACGAGTGCGCACCACACTATCACGACACTGAGAAAGTGCTTTCCTGCACTTTCTCGATGTCGCGAGTCCGGCGCAGGCGCGCACTCGCTCTACGTGGATCAAGCACTTGCGTGCTCGGTCCATGAGCGGACCATCCCTGGTTCTCACCAGCAGGCGGCTTCTCAACAGCCGGCCGGGCAACCGCTTTCAAGGACTATGAACCACTTCGCACTTGCCCCAATCCGCCCGAGTTTGTTCTTTCGCGTCTGCCAACGCTAGCGGATATGCTCGCCACCCATGTGGCGCATCCTGAAGAATTGCAGTTGGTTTGGCCTTGGCGCGGCGTTGGGCGTGCTCTTGCCGGCGATCGTTTACTTCAATCGTGTGATCGATGCACGTTTCGATCTGGGCGCGCAGCCCGTCGCCTCCAAGGTATACGCCCGTCCGATGCTGCTCAGCGTCGGCAAACGCCTCAGTGCCGAACAACTGGAAGTCGAGCTGTCGGAAGCGCGCTATCGGGCCGATCCGACCGGGGCTACGCCAGGAAGTTTCCGCCGCGACGGTGCGAGTTTCGACATTCACACACGCGGGTTCGATTTTGGCGACGGTCGCGCTGCCCCGGAGCGGTTTCGGTTGAGCTTGCAGAGCGGCCGCATCGCAACGCTCAAGCGCATAGGGGGAGGCGATCTGAAGCAAGTCCGGGTGGATCCGGCGCGAATCGCAACCATCTTGCCGACTGACGACACCGAGCGTTTGCCATTGCCGATCGCGGCGATGCCAGCGCTGCTCGTTGCCGGTATCCAGGCTGTCGAAGATCGCAACTTCAAGGATCACGAGGGCATCGATCCCTGGGGCATCGCCCGCGCGATGTGGGCAAACATCCGCGCACGCAAACTCGTGCAAGGCGGATCCACGATCACTCAACAGCTGGTGAAAAATACGCTGCTCAGCAACGATCGCTCGTTGCGCCGCAAGCTGATGGAGATGGGCCTTGCGGTGGTGATCGATGCACGATTCGACAAGCAGACCATCCTCGAGGCGTATTTGAATCGCGCCTATATCGGCCAGAACGGTGCGTTGGCGGTGCACGGGTTCGGCGCCGGCGCTGAATTCTATTTTGGACGGTCGTTGGACGCGCTCGACGCCCCCGAGATCGCGTTGCTCGCCGGTCTCGTCAAGGGGCCTTCGTTCTACGATCCGCGGCGCAACCCTGAGCGCGCCATCGCGCGGCGCAGAATCGTGCTGGGCCAGTTCCTGGAAACCGGGCTCATTGATGCTGACGAACATGCGGCGGCGTTGAAAGCGCCGCTTGCCGTGGTGCCGAGGCCGCCGTCGCGTGTGCGCTATCCGGCGTTCATGCAATTGGTTCGCGCGCAGCTGGCCGCAGAATATGATCAGAGCGCGCTGCAGAGTCAGGGCCTGACAATTTTGACAACGCTCGATCCCGGTGCGCAGCGCCTTGCCGAGCAAGCCATCGCCACAACGCTGAAGACGGTCGATGCCGAGGGTAAAACCGAGGCTGCTGTGGTGCTGACGCATGCTCACACGGGCGAAGTGCTGGCGTTGGTCGGGGGGCGCGACGCACGCAGCGCAGGGTTCAACCGGGCACTGGACGCAAAACGGCCGGTGGGTTCGTTGCTCAAGCCCTTTGTCTATCTGTTAGCCCTTTCACAACCGCGGCGTTACAGCCTCGCGAGTCTGGTGTCCGATGAACCGTTGAGTCTGCGCCTGCCCACCGGCAAGACCTGGCAGCCGCAAAATTTCGATCGCACTAGTCATGGCACGGTGCCGTTGGTCGACGCGTTGGCCAAGAGTTACAACCTCGCGACCGCGCGTGTCGGGCTGGACGTTGGCGTGGTGCAGTTGGCGCAGCTGATCGGCACGCTCGGCGTGATGCCGCCGGCCCAGCCGCTGCCTTCGCTGATTCTAGGTTCGATCGATTTGAGCCCCTACGAAGTTGCCCAGCTTTATCAGGGTCTGGCCAGTGGCGGCAATGTGGTGCCGCTGTCGGCGGTGCATTCGGTCCTCGACGAACGTGGTGGCGTGTTAAGCCGCGTGCCGCGGCCCAGCGGCGAAGCGAGCGGCGAAGATGTTGTCAAGCTGGTGACGGTGGCGCTCAACGAAACCACACTCTCGGGTACCGCGCGCAGCTTGAGCCAGGGACCCGGCATGCGCATCGATTCGGCGGGGAAAACCGGCACCAGTGATGGTCTGCGCGACAGCTGGTATGCCGGTTATACCGGCGAGCACCTTGGCATCGTCTGGCTTGGCCGCGACGACAACGAACCGACCAGACTCTCCGGCGCGACCGGCGCGCTTCGGGTGTGGAACGCGCTGTTCCAGAAGCTGCCGAGCAGCGATCTGCGCCTGGAATTCTCGAGTGCCGTGCGCTGGTTACCGTTCGACACCGGCGATGGCTGCCAGCGCATTCGCTTTTATCCGGTGTTGCCGCCCTACGAGCCGGCCAATACACGCAATTGCATGCAGGCGTTAACGATGCCATAGGCGATTCCAGGCAATGGCTGTCGCTGTGCTCGCCATCTCAGTCGCCAGGTGCCAACTCGCGCAAAACTGCAGCGCATCCCGCCGACCTGAGTTCTTATGCGCCGAATCGTATTGCTGCTGGCTTGCTGGTTGTCGCAGGAAGCCGCGTCCTCGCCGCACAACAAAGCCGAGGATTGCTCGCCGCTCGACGCCATTGCGCCCAACTTCCAAGTGGATTTCTACGTCGAGGTGCAGCCGTTGCTTCAACAGCGTTGCGGCGTATGCCATACCGACTTGAGTCTCGGCGGCTTCAATGTGCTGCCGAACAACGCCAAGCTCAATTTGTTGGGCGAGGACGAGACCGGTGCGCCGTCCGGTTATCCGGATTTTCGCCGCGTGGTGCCGGGTTCGCCGCGGCAGAGTTTGGTGTTCTTGCGCATCAACTGCGCCAACGCCGGCACGCCAGCATCGATTATTCCGCGCATGCCGCCCGGATCCACGCCCACGGGTATCGACTTGCAGGCGTTGATGAACGATTGGATCGCCACGGGCGCGATTCTCCGCGGCACCACGCCTTTGAACAGTACCGATCGCCAGTTTCTAGGCAACTTCGAGGCGATCCGCTAATCCAGCGCCCGGTTTCGTCGGCGCGCGGCAAGTCGATGTGGTCGCCAGCGGTGCGCAGTGACCGTGCGGACGCGCACGGATTCGCCCGCGCGGTTGATTCAGAATTCGGCGCGCAGGGGAGGCGATTGGTCCGATGGGTGCCTCATGCGATGGAATTCTTTGGTGGGCATAGCCGGCTCATTGCTCGGCTGCTCTGCGTATGCGTTGTCGGTTAGTTCTCACTCGCCGACACGCAATGCCAACAATCAGGCAAATGATGCGACGATCCGCATCAACTTCGATCGCGCCGTCGACCCGGCGACGTTTACGGCGAGCAATATCCGTTTTTTTGGTCAACAGCGCGGGCCACTGGTAGGCGCCATCGCTTTCGAAAACGGTAACACGCAGCTGGTGTTTACACCGAACAAACGCTACTTCCCAGGCGAAGTTGTCGCCGTGCAAATGGCTGGCAGCTTACGCGGCGCCGACAATACACCGCTGCAAACGGCGGGTTACGGCTTCGCGTTCACGGTGCGCGCAGGCGCCGCGCCGGCGGTGTTTACGCAAATCGATAACGTCTCGGTGCGCACGTCGAGCGCGCTGACACGTTTGTATGGCGGCGCGTTCGCTGACTTGAATCAGGACGACTGGGTCGACTACATCGCGGTCAACGAAATCAGTGCGGACTTGCGGGTGATGCTCAATCGCGCCGACGGCAGCGGACGTTTGGGACCCGTGCTGTTGCCGCCACCGGCGATCGGCCTGGAGGCCAGCCCCAGCGAATTGGCCGACTTTAACAACGACGGTCTGATCGACATTGTCACCAGTAACACCAGCAGCGATTCGGTGTCGGTGGCGCTGGGTCTGGGAAATGGACGCTTCCATGTGTTGCCCCAAGTTGCGGTTGCCGATGTGCCGCACGGCATCGCTGCGTTGGATATCGATGGAGACGCCGATGCCGATCTGGTAGTGGCTACAGAAGTCGGCAACACGCTATCGATACTGCGCAATAACGGCAGCGGCGTGTTCGGCAATCGCGTCGACCTCAATTCGGGGGGCAATGGTGAGTACGCATTGGCCAGTGGCGATATGAACAACGACGGGGTGATGGACCTGGTGGTGGGCACGCGCAACGACAATCGCGTGATCGTGCTGACGGGCAACGGCAACGGTACCTTTACTTCCAGTGCCAATGTCTCCGGCGGCGGTTTGCTCTGGAAACTAGTACTCGGCGATGTCAACGGCGACGGTAATCTGGATGTCGCCGCCGTCAATGGCCAGAGCAACAATGGTGCGATTCTGCTCGGCAATGGCAGCGGTGGACTGGGAACCGCGACGATGTATGCGTTCAACGGACAGATGGTCGCCAGCGACCTGGGCGATCTGGATGGCGACGGCGATCTCGATTGGGTCACCTCGAGTTACGGCGCATCGCGCTGGTATTTACTGCGCAATAACGGTGCCGGCGTGTTCGCGCCGATCACGCAAATCATGGCTACCGCAAACGCTTCTTGTGCATCGCTCTATGACATCGATAACGATGGCGATCTGGACATGCTGCTCGCCGACGAAGTCGACGATGTTGTGTTGATCATGCGCAACGGCGCCGGCGACGGCGTGTTCTTGAATGGCTTCGAATAGACACTGTGAGCCGCCGCCGACCGAAAGGTGTCCTCGATTCCCGCTGACGCGGTTATAGTCCTGGGACAACTCATCGAGGAGCGAGGGCATGCTGGGGAGCGTTGCGTTTGGGGTGTTTGGGCTCTGCAGCCTGTTGGCGATCGCGTGGCTGTTTTCCAATAACCGCGGGCGTGTGGATTGGACGCTGGTCGGCACCGGTGTGGTGCTGCAAGTGTTGTTCGCGATGTTTGTGTTGCTGACCACTTTTGGTGCGGCGATTTTCGATACGCTGGCGCACGGTTTTGTGACATTGTCGGGCTTCACCGCCGAGGGTGCACGGTTGATTTTCGGCAACCTGCTGGATGCCAATACCTATGGCTTCATCTTCGCCTTCCAGGTGCTGCCGACGATCATCTTTTTTGCCTCGTTGATGGCAGTGCTGTACCACTTGGGCGTGATGCAGCTGATTGTGCGCGGCATGGCATTCGCGATCACGAAGATCATGCGCGTATCCGGCGCCGAAACGACCACCGTATGCGCGTCGGTGTTCATCGGCCAGACCGAAGCGCCGCTCACGGTGCGCCCATACATTCCGAAGATGACCGAGTCGGAACTGATGACGATGATGATCGGCGGCATGGCGCATATCGCCGGTGGCGTGATGGCAACCTATGTGCAAATGCTCGGCGGTCCCGATCCAGAACAACAGGCGATCTTCGCCAAACACTTCCTGGCGGCCTCGATCATGGCCGCGCCGGCCACATTTGTGATCGCCAAACTGCTGGTGCCGGAAGTTGGCGAGCCGCTGACGCGTGGCGAAGTCAAAGTGCATTTCGAAAAGACCACAGCGAACATCATCGATGCCGCAGCGAGTGGCGCGGCCGACGGCTTGAAGCTGGCGCTCAACATCGCCGCAATGTTGTTGGCGTTCACCGCTCTGATCGCGATGCTGAACGCAGTCATCGGCTGGGGCGCGGACATCACTGGAATCGCAGGCTGGATCAACAGTGGCCGTGAGGTGCCAGTTGTCATCAACTTGGGCAGCATCCTCGGTGTGCTGCTGTCGCCGATCGCATGGTTGATCGGAATTCCGTGGGAAGACTCGATCATCGCGGGTGGCTTGATCGGTCAGAAGATCGTGCTCAACGAGTTTATCGCCTACGGGCAACTGGCGACGATCCCGGTGGGCGAGGGCGCCGCTGCGATCAGCGCCGAAACCAAGCTGATCCTGACCTACGCGCTGTGCGGTTTCGCCAATTTCGCCTCCATCGCCATCCAGATCGGTGGCATCGGCAGCCTCGCGCCAGAGCGTCGCAGCGATCTCGCACGCCTAGGATTGCGGGCAGTGCTCGGCGGCTCGCTGGCCACGTTTATGACCGCCACGATCGCTGGCGTATTGCTCAAGTTCACGTCATGAGCGTCGTCGTGGTCGGCAGTTTCGTGCAGGACCATTGTTGGTTGACGGAGCGTTTCCCGGTCATTGGCGAAACGCGCGTCGGGCGCTTCTCCACTGGTCCCGGCGGCAAGGGTTTCAACCAGGCGGTGGCTTGTCATCGTCAAGGGGCGGAAACGCTGTTTGTCGGCGCGCTCGGCGACGATGCGTTGGCGGTCGTCGCACGTCAGTTTGCGCAAGGCGAAGGCCTGACGACGCGTTGGCAAGTCAGTGCCGATCGGCCAACGTCGACCGCCAGCATCGTGATCGATGCCGATGGGCGCAATCTGATTGTGGTCGATTTGGCGGCAAATCTCACCCTGATGCCGGCGTTTGCCGCCGAAGCGATTGGCTCGGCGGCGCGTATCGTGCTGACCCAATGCGAAACGCCGCTTGCGGTAACCCAGGCGGTGGCACGTCGCGCTCGTGAGATCGGCGCTCTGATGGTGCTGAATCCAGCGCCGATGCATGAGCCGCTGGCGCCCGAGTTGTTGGCGCTTATCGATGTGCTGACGCCCAACGAAACCGAGTTCGCGGCGCTGATGGAAGGCGTCGGTCAACGCGTCGATGCCACCAGCCTGGCGCAACTGAATGATCTCGAATTGCACGCGCTGGCGCGCACGCTCGGTGTGCCGACGGTGGTGATCACGCTGGGCGCTGCGGGTGTCTTCGTCTCGCATGGCCGCAACCGCCGCGGCGACGAAGAGGCCTGTTACCGCGTCGCGCCCGCCGTCGTGAACGCCGTCGATAGTACCGGCGCAGGGGATGCCTTTTCCGGCGCCCTGGTCGCTGCTCTGGCGTTTGCGCCAGACGCGCCCTTCGGTGCCGCCGTGCGCCACGCCAATCTCGCTGCGGGCATGGCGTGCGAGCGACTGGGAACAGCGACGGCGATGGTCGATCGGGCAGCGGTGTTGTCGCGAATGAACTGAGGTCGGTTCGAACACGACGTAGGCGTCTATTTCAGATGCCTCGATCGACGACATTACGGCCAGCTGCGGCAGGCTGGTTTAAACATGACGTCAAGTCTGAGTTGCGCCGCCATCAGTGCAGCGTAACGGCCGATCGCGCGTCGGCATTGGTGCGGGGAATTTGAGATCGGTCGGGACCAGGTTGCGAGCAGCGAGAAATGCTCTCTTGAACCAATCCCGGTCGCGAACGCCTCCCTGAAAGTTCAACCCGAGGCGAGCCTGGACCGAAGTTCAGAAGCGACAGTTGGCGCGCCGCACCGAATTCGGTGTCCGTGTGTCTCGTCTCACGGCACGGCCCGGAATGCGAGCCGTGCCATTCGATCGAGATCAGGGTTGAATCACACCGCAAGCGTCTTCGTTGTAGATCGATACGCTATCGGTCGTAGTGTATGTATCGGAGGGATCGGAGAAACTGGTGTAGGTATACGTTGTGATCAGGTATGAGGTGCACGGGTCGTATGACGAGGGGACTACTTCCTGAGATTGATCGGATTGATAGTAGCCATATTGAGCCATGGCCATCGAAGGAATGGCGGCCGTCATCACGATTGCTGTCAACATGTTGCGCATTTTGATCATGTGCTTTTCTCCGCAAGATGAGTGAGATTGTCAGACACACCGCGGTCGCAACCAGGGTTCCGACGCGGGGGGGCGAGGCAACGACAAGGTCGCCGCTGCGATTCGTTTATCGGATTTGTGTCTCGGATTCGATCACGGTGCTTGCCTAAAAAGTCAGCGCGCGCGTGTCGCGCGTCGGTGTGCTGCGCAATCGTCTCGACCAGCGCAGTGACGGCTGGAGACAAAGACCCACCAGAAGCACCGCCGATCGGGTCATATCGGCTGCGAGAGCCGCAATCAGTCTTCGCGCACCAATCGGAATTCTTTGGGTGGTGCGGCGCTGGCGATCTCGGCCGCGGCGAGTGCGCTTTGAATACGCTGCAATAGATCGGCGCGCAGCGACCAATAGTCGGCGGTCGACACCCATGGACGCAGGGCAATTTCGACCGCGGTATCGGTGAGCCGCTCCACAGTGATTTGCGGAGACGGGTCCTTCAGAACGCGGACATCGTCCTGCAGAGTCGTGACCAGGACGTCAATGGCCTTGGGGACGTTCTCACGCAGCGCAATCGAAACAAGCAAGTCGAGACGTCGGGTTGGCAATGCGGACACGTTCAAGATCGGCTGGCTTGCAACCAGATTATTCGGCAAAACCAGCACGCTGTTGTCGGCCGTCACCAGTACCGTATGCATCAACTTCAAGCTCTCGACGCGACCCGATTGTTGCGCACCGGCGCCACCGACAGTGATCGCATCGCCCGCGCGAAATGGCTTGAGCAGGATGAGCATGACGCCGGCAGCCAGATTCGATAGTGAATCGCGCAGCGCCAGCGCAACAGCCAGGCCGGCTGCACCGAGTGCCGCTAATATCGACGTCATCGGCACGCCGAGCTGGTCGAGGGTGGCAACAATGACCACAACGAACAACGCGCCAGAGGCGAGATTGCGCAGGAACTCGCGCAGCATCGGATCGACATTGGTGCGTGTCATCACGCGGACTAACACTTTGAGCAACAGGCGCGAGGCATACCAGCCGCCGACGAACACCAACGCTGCTACTGCCATACGGGCTGCGATATCCAGCGTCAGCGTGGCCCACGGCAACGCGAGAATGCGGTCCAGGAACGCGTGCATGTTGCAAAAGTCAAAAGAGCGGAGCTTCGACAATACCAACCGCCAACCCTCAACGGAGCGGGATGCTTGCCTGTCTCTGGATGTACGGCATTGCTGCGCGCCGTCCGCTCGTTCGATCCGAGCAACGGGTTACGTTGAAACCCGCATCAATGGTTGACAGTTGAATCGGCACTGAATAAAGTCCGCCCCCGCCGGCTCATGGGGTAGCCGGAATCACGGTACGGAAGTTCAGGTCTCGTTCGCCACTCGCTGGCGTCGACGAGCGGCCACAGCGTGCGTTGGGGAACGTGCATGTCGGATCAGCGGTACTTGGTGTGGATGGCTGCGGCAATCGCCTTGGCGGCGTGCGCCACGACGCCGCGTGAGACGTCCACAGACCTGCGGTTACCGCTCGCACCCGCAGCAGAGCTGCAACGCGACACGCAGATCAAACCGCTGTTGGCTGGCATGCCGATTGTGGTTCGAAATCCTTTCGGCGATGTGCGCGTGCGCTTTGGCGGTTACGTTTCGCAAATCGAGTGGCGCAGCGTGGCACAGAATCCGCCTGATGCACCGGCCCTTTCGGTGCATGCAGAACAAGACGATCGCTTCTCGCTTGTCGTGCGTTTGCCCGATGGCGCGACCCAGCAGCCTGGTCAACGCCTCGATCTCACCTTGTACGTGGCAGAGAAGCATTCTCTGGACATCGAAACACAGAACGGTCTTATCGAGGTGCGGGGGCTCCGTGCGGAGCTGCAGGCGCGCAGTCGCAGCGGCAACATCACTTTTCGCGGCGTGACAGGCGCAGTCGATGTTGCGACCGACGGTGGAGAAATCGAGGGTCAATTCGAAGGGCCGCTGCCCGGCACGCGCCAACGTGTGATCTCTGGCACTGGAGCGATTGTGCTGGGCCTGATGGATGCGTTGAACGCGACCATGACTATTGCCTCTTCAGCGCCGTTCGCCACCGACTTTAGCGTGGAGGTGACGCAACAGCCGGGTCAGGAGCCGAACAAAACGGGCGTTTTGGTGCTCGGCAAACCAGAGTCGCAAATCGAAGTTTTCAGCAAACGCGGCGAGCTGCGTTTGCTGCGACGCGCGGAGTTCTCCAGCGTCGCGCCGGAAGGGTAGCTCGCAGGGATCGCCGCTCGAGGGGTTGAGCGGTGTTCGTTCATTCTTTGGATTGGGGAATCGATACGTGAAACTCAACAGACAATTGGGCCTTGTTGCCGCTCTCGCGCTGACCGCATTGAGTGCGAACGCGCAGCTGGTTGGCGGTGGCGGCGGCGGCAGTGGTGGCGTGCAGATCGGCGAGCCGGTGACGCCCGTCAGCATCGACGTCGATTTGCGAAATCTGCCGACAACGCCCGAATGGCAGCCCGGCGACCCGGTCAAGGAAGCGCAGCGTCGCGTATACTATCCGCTCGACGCGCGTGATCCGCATACACCACCCGAATGGGTCACAGCACCTGATCTTCTTGCAGAAGCGCAAGCATGGTACGACGGCAACAGTCGCGCACCCAGCGTGATCAACAGCCTGCCCCGCGTCAGCATCGATAACAGCAGCACTGGCGTGAGCCCGGGCGATCCCGTGGTCGAAGTCAACGCGAATTACATTTTGTACGGCATCAACGGGTCGTCCGGCACCAGTTTCCGCGTGTACAACAAAACGGGAACGCTGCTGTCTGGCCCGACGGCATTCCGTACGTTGGCCCCGGCGGGCGATCCCTGCGCAACCTCTGTCTCTGATCCGATCATTCATTGGGACCGGCTGGCGAATCGTTGGTTCATGCTGGAAATGGGCGGGTCATCGAGCGCTAATCGCCTGTGCGTGTACGTATCGAAGACCGACAATCCGGTGTCCGGCGGCTGGTGGTTCTATGGCTTTGCAACGCCAGCGCTTCCCGACTATCCACATTGCTCGGTGTGGCACAATGCCTATGTGTGCACGACCAACGAAAGTGGTACCGGCGCCAAGGTCTACGCGTTCGACCGCGCCAATATGTTGAACGGCGCTACCGCACGACCCGCACAACGTTTCACGAGCGTCGCCAAACTCTCGGGCTATGGCTTTCAGGCGCTGACGCCCGCAACCTTCATGGGTAGCAGCACCAATCCGCCACCGTCCGGCATGCCGATCATCCTGGCGCGCCACTATGACGACGAAGCGCACGCCGGCACGGGCGCAAACCTGAGTGCCGACTTCATCCAGATGTTCGCGCTGAATCTGGACTGGAACACGCCTGCGAACAGCAACATCAGCACGTCGCCGCAAATCCAGATCACCGAGTTCAACTCCTGGTTCCGCGACTATTCGACTTTCGCTTCCGTGCCGCAACCGAGTTCCACAACAGCACGCCTCGACCCGATCCGCGAAGTCATCTTGAATTCGATGGTGTATCGCAATCTGGGTGGCGGCATCGAGTCTGTTGTTGGCAATTTTGCGACCAACCAAAACAGTGCACGCACGGGCACCGTTGTCGACGCGGGCATTCGCTGGTTCGAACTGCGTCGCTCCGGCGGCACCGGCAACTTCACCCTGCACCAGGAAGGTACCTTCTCGCCAGGCGACAGCAGCACGCACCATTTGATTGGCGCATTGGCGACAGACCGCCAGGGCAACATCGGCATGAGCTACAACGTGACCAAGACGACGACGCCGACCGTGTTCGCATCGCTGCGTTACACCGGCCGGCTGGCGACCGATACCCTGGGCGTCATGAGCCAGGGCGAAACGGAAATCGCGACCGGTACCGCTGTCGAGTCCTCGGGTCGATGGGGCGACTACCATCAAACCGTGGTCGATCCAGCCGATGACTGCACGTTCTGGACGGTGGGCATGTACCGGCCGGCCAGTGCCTGGGCAACGCGCATTCGCGACTTCAAATTCCCGAGTTGCGGCGGCACCACAACGACATATGCGATATCTGGTCAAGTCACAACGAGCGGCGGTGCGGGCATCAGTGGCGTGACGGTGTCTGCGGGTTCTGCCAGCACAACCACTGACGGCAGTGGCAACTACTCGATCGGTAATCTCGTGGCCGGAAATTACACTGTCACCCCGAGCGCCAGTGGTTTCACGTTTAGTCCGACCAGCCGCAGCGTGTCGATTACCAGCGCCAACGTCACCGCGCAGAACTTCACCGGCACGGCGGTGGTCACGACGTTCAGTATTTCTGGTCGTGTCGCAACCAGCGGCGGTGCAGGCATTTCAGGCGTGACGGTTTCGTCCGGTGCGGCCAGCGCCACGACCAACAGCAGCGGCGACTACACCATCGCCAACCTGGCCAATGGTACATACACGTTGACACCTTCGCTGTCCGGTTACACCTTTAGCCCGACCAGTCTGTCGGCCACCGTCAGCGGCGCCAACCTGACGGGACGTAACTTCACTGGTACGCAGAACACGGGCGGCGGGAACGCGCTCAGCAACGGCGTAGGTGTCGCCGGCTCAACCAACTCCACGTCGGCCAACTCGAGTTTCGTCGATTACACGATCGCCGTACCGTCCGGTGCGAGCAATCTGGTGATCGCCACCAGCGGCGCCTCGGGCGATGTCGATTTGTACACGCGCTTTGGTTCGGCGCCGACGCTCACCACTTACGACTGCCGTCCATACACCGGCAGCGGCAACGAAAGCTGCACGGTCGCCAGCCCCAGCGCGGGAACGTACTTTGCGCGGGTTTACGGCTACGCGACGGGCACGGTGAATTTCACAATCACGGCATCGTGGACCACGGGCGGTGGCGGCGGCACGGTTGTCGAGCGACTGGTCAATGGTACGTTCGACTCGATCACCGCCAGTACGAACACTGCGCCAGATGGATCCTGGGCGCGTTCGGCTGTCACGGGGACATCGTTCAATACGCTCCTGGCGGGTCAAACGAATGCGCAAAGTGGCGGCACGTACGCCTATTTGGGCGTCAACAACAGCGCCGGCCAGACGGTACAGAGTGCGCCGACGTTGATTCCCACCGGTGGCACCCAGGCGACGTTGTCGTTCTATACGTCCATCGTGACCAGCGAGACCACAACCTCCACGGTCTATGATCGTTTGCAGGTGCAGCTGGTCGACGCCGGCACCAACGCCGTGATCACGACGCTGGTCACGCTATCGAACGTCAACAGGACCGCGAGTGCCAGCACCTACGTGCAGCGCAGCTACAACGTTGCTGCATATAAGGGCCGCAATGTGCGAGTGCGTTTTGTGGCGTCGACCGACAGTTCGTTGCCAACGACGTTCCGCGTGGACACCGTAAGCTTGCGCAGCGATTGATCTTCGTTGGACCGTTGTGAACCAGAACCCCGGCTTCGGCCGGGGTTCTTTTTTCGGTGTCGGCGACTGACGGGAAAGGGTCTGCTCGATCGGCAGCTCAGCTTGATTCGACCCGGTTGCGACCATTCGCTTTTGCGCGGTAAAGGCGTTCATCGGCGAGACGCAGCAAATCGGCGCTGCCCGACATCGTGTTTGCCCAGTGCGCGACGCCCAGGCTGGTGGTAATCGGGTGGCGTTGGCCGCGAATGTCGAAATGGTGAGTTTCGACCGCAGCACGAAACGACTCCGCGACAGCGACTGCTGCGACGAATGAAACGCCCGGTAGTGCAGCAGCGAACTCCTCACCGCCCAAGCGCCCCAGCCGATACGTTTGTGGCGACAACTCGCGAATCAACTGAGAGACGCTGGCTAAAACCTGATCGCCCACCAGATGACCGAAACTGTCATTGACATGCTTGAAGTGATCCAGGTCGATGATGATCATCGACAGGGGTTCGCCCGCGCGCGCGCGCTCAACGTCCTCTTCCAGGAGTGTGCGGAAATGGCGGCGATTGTAAAAGCCGGTCAAGCTGTCGTGCACTGCCAGTTCGATCAATTCCTGGTGATAACTTGCTTCCGGGCTATTGCCTGAGAAAAACTTGAGCGCGTGATTGCCGATGCCGATCTGGTCGCCGTCGCGCAGCTCGGCGCGGTCGATCACACGGCCATTCAAGTAGGTCTTGTTGGTTGCGCCCAGGTCTTCAATAAAGTACGACTCGCCGTGGCGCCAGATGCGGCAATGGCTGCGCGACACACTGGGATGCGGCAGGCTCAGGTCGGCTTCTGTGGCGCGTCCGATGACCACCGGGTCGGCGCCCAAATCCATCTGATGTCCCAAAAAAACGCCACTGACGACGATCAGGCTTGGCGGTCGGGGCATCGGCGTTTCTGCCTCATGGGCAGCAATGACCGTGGCGCGGTCGGTATGTGAAGCGTCTTTACTCACGTCAGGGAGAGTCGATCGGCGGATTGCCGAAGTTTAGCGCACCGCGCTCGATCATCGTGTCGACTAATTGTGCCTGTCTCGCAACTGCGCCCCACAAGTGCCATAATTTGGCGGATCGACTGCGGGCCCCTCTGGCAACGTGCAACACGTTGCGATGTCGGAGTCGATAGCAGGAGGGGCGGCGCAGTGGCCACGTGCTGGCGATATCGATGCCCTGGCTGATCGGAACATTGCGCTAGGGATTCTTCGTATGGAGTGGTTGACAGCGATCTGGCTCGGAATGCCATTGTGGCTCTGGCTGACCTTTGTCGCTGTGGTTTTGGCGATTCTGGTTTTCGATCTGGGTGTTTTACACCGCGAGGCGCACGAAATCGGCACTCGCGAAAGCCTGTGGATGTCCGCGATGTATTTGAGCCTGGGCCTCGGGTGGGCCGTGGCCGTGTACTTCATTTACTTGCAGCAAGATTCCGCGGGTTTGATGGACGAGCAACTTGCCAAAGCGGCGACGCCAGAGGCGCGAGCGATGGGCGCAGTGCAGCTCTATCTCACCGGTTTCCTGCTTGAAATGGCTTTGGCGATGGACAACGTGTTCATCATTTCGATGATCCTGTCGTACTTCGCCGTACCGCGCATCTATCAGCACCGAGTGTTGTTCTGGGGCATCCTCGGCGTCATTGTATTGCGCGCGTTGATGATCGGCATTGGCGCTGCGCTGGTGTTGAAATTCTCCTGGATCATGTACTTCTTTGCCGTGATCTTGATTTATACCGGCGTCAAGATGTTACGCATGGGCGATGAAGCACCTGACATCGCCAACAATAAGCTCCTGCGGTTCATGCGCACCCATTTGAGGGTCACCGATCAACTCCATGGCGAGCGATTCTTCGTGCGCCTTCCCGACCGCAAAGGCACCGGTCAGCTCGTTTTGTTCGCAACGCCGTTATTCTTGTGTCTGGTGCTGGTCGAGATCGCTGATCTCGTATTTGCGATCGACTCGGTGCCGGCTATTTTTGCCATCACCTCGGATCCGTTCATCGTCTACACATCCAATATTTTTGCGATTCTCGGTTTGCGCACGCTGTATTTCACGTTGTCGGCGATGGTGCATCGATTCCATTATTTGAAGTATGCGCTGGCGATCATCCTGATCTTCATCGGCGCCAAGATCTTTGTTGGTCACTTTCTGCTCGGTGGCAAGGTGCCAGCAGTGATCAGTTTGACGGTCACAGTTTCGCTCCTGGTCGGTGGCGTACTGTTTTCCTTGTGGCGTACGGAATCGGGCAGGCAAAAGTCCTAAGACCAGGTTTGCTGGTCGAACGGATTTTGGCGTACGGGTTTCCTGCACTAACGTGAGCAGGTAGCCTTCGACGCCCGCTTCAGTGTTGTGATCCGCCATGCAAGAGCAGTACGACGCCCGATCGATCGAGGCCGGTGCCCAGGACTTCTGGGCGCGAACACGCGCCTTTGAAGTCGTAGAAGATCCTTCGCGAGAGAAGTTCTATTGCCTTTGCATGCTGCCGTACCCGTCCGGTGCGCTGCATATGGGTCATGTCCGCAACTACACCATCGGTGATGTGGTTTCGCGCTACCAGCGCATGAAAGGCAAGAACGTGTTGCAACCGATGGGCTGGGACGCATTCGGTTTGCCGGCAGAAAACGCGGCGATCTCGCGCGGCGTTCCGCCAGCACAATGGACCTACGCCAACATCGCCAATATGAAGCGGCAATTGCAGGCCTTGGGCTTTGCGTACGACTGGTCGCGAGAAGTGACCACGTGCAAGCCCGAGTATTACCAGCACGAGCAGCGTTTTTTCACGGAGTTGTTCGCGAAGGGTCTGGTCTACCGCAAAAACTCGGTGGTCAATTGGGATCCGGTCGACCAGACAGTGCTGGCCAATGAGCAGGTCGAGAATGGCCGCGGCTGGCGCTCCGGTGCCATCGTCGAGCGCCGCGAAATCCCGCAGTGGTTTTTCAAGATCACCGATTACGCCGATGAGTTGCTTGGCAATCTCGATGAGATGAACGGTTGGCCGGATTCGGTCAAGACCATGCAGCGCAACTGGATCGGACGCTCCGAAGGTTTGGAAATCGACTTCGCGGTGGACGGCGAAGCGCCGCTGACGGTGTACACCACGCGTCCGGATACATTGATGGGCGTGACCTTCATCTCCGTCGCTGCCGAGCATCCGCTGGCGCACAAAGCGGCAGTGCAGAATGCCGAACTGGCGGCATTCATCGAGCAGTGCCGGCATGCGGCAGTCGCAGAGGCCGCGGTTGAAACGATGGAGAAAAAAGGGGTGCCGCTCGGCATCGACGCAATCCATCCGATCAGCGGCGAACGGCTGCCGGTGTACGCTGCCAATTTCGTGCTGATGGGATACGGTACCGGAGCAGTGATGGCAGTGCCCGGACACGATCAGCGCGACTACGAATTCGCCGGCAAGTACGGTTTGCCGATTCGCATCGTCATCGACAGCGGCAAATCGATGGACAACGCGGCGACGACCGACAAAGGTATCTGCATCAACTCTGGTCCCTTGCTTGATGGCAAGAGCTACCACGATGCCTTCGACACACTTGCACTGAAGCTGGAACACGAGGGCCGCGGCAAGCGCAAGGTCAATTTCCGCCTGCGCGATTGGGGCGTGTCGCGCCAGCGCTATTGGGGCGCGCCCATTCCGATGATCTATCGCGACAACGGCGATGCAGTGCCGGTGCCGGGCGATCTGCTGCCGGTGGTATTGCCGGAGGATGTGCGCTTCGATGGTGTCGCATCGCCGATCAAGTCGATGCCTTCGTTTTACGAGACTGTCGATCCGATCGATGGTGCTCCGGCGCGGCGCGAAACCGACACCTTCGACACCTTCGTGCAATCGAGTTGGTACTACGCGCGTTACACCTGCCCCGGCGCGCACACGATGCTCGATCAGCGTGCCAACTACTGGCTGCCGATCGATCTTTACATCGGTGGCATCGAGCATGCGGTCATGCACTTGCTGTACTTCCGGTTCTGGCACAAAGTGATGCGCGATTGCGGCTACGTCACCTCAGATGAGCCGGCGATCAATTTGTTGTGCCAGGGCATGGTGGTCGCAGAGACGTTCTACCGCGAGGTCGACGGCAAGAAGCAATACTTCAATCCTGCCGAGGTCGATGTTGAGCGCGATGCGCATGGTCGAATGGCGGGAGCCAAAGCCAAGATCGATGGCGCGCCGGTGGCGATAGGCGCAGTCGAAAAAATGAGCAAGAGCAAAAACAACGGTGTCGACCCGCAAGCGCTGATCGACGAGTACGGCGCTGACACCGTGCGCCTGTTTTCGATGTTCGCCGCGCCGCCCGATCAGCAACTGGAATGGAGTCAGGCTGGTGTCGAAGGCATGGCGCGATTTCTGCGCCGCATTTGGCGGATGGCGGGCGAGTTTGTGGCCGGCGGTGCAGCGCCAGCGCTCGACGTCGCTGCTTTGCAGGCCGAGGACAAGGCCTTACGCGCGAAGTTGCACCAGACCATCGACGGCGTGAACCGCGACATCGGCGCGCGCTATACCTTTAACACGGCTATCGCGAAGGTGATGGAGTTGAGCAATGCGATCAGCAAGTTTGTGCCCGCCGGTCCGGCCTCACGGAGCGTGCTGAAGGAAGCGTGGGAAGCAATTGCGTTGATGCTCAATCCGATCACGCCGCACTTGTCTCACGCGCTCTGGCAACGCTTGGGACACCCGGAGGAGTTGCTGGAATCCAAAGCCTTTCCAGTTGCCGATCCTGCCGCGCTGGTGCGCGACCTGGTGACCGTGGTGGTGCAGGTCAACGGCAAATTGCGCGGGCGCATCGAAGTCGCGCCGGGCAGTGGCGAAGATGTGTTGCGGCCGTTGGCATTCGCCGATAGCGATGTCGTGAGGTTCACGGACGGCAAAACCGTACGCAAATTCATCGTCGTGCCGGATAAACTCGTCAACATTGTTGTCAGCGATTGAATATGCGCATGAGCCCACGCTTCGCTGTCGTACTTGCCGCCGCTCTGGTGTCCGGCGGTTGCGGTTTCACTTTGCGCCAGGCCGTGCCGCTGCCTGCTGCACTGGGCACGGTTGCGATTGCAGGCGATTCGGCCTCTCCACTGGTCATCGCCATTGAAAACGACCTGACCAGCGCTGGCGCCCGGCTTGGCAGCGGCGGCAGCACACTTAAGATCGTGTCAGAACAAAACGAGCGCAACATCATCACGCTCGACGACCGCGCCAAGGTTGGCGAATACGAGTTGCACTATCGGGTCGTCTATACCGTGCTCGCGGCCGACGGCACGACCTTGATTCCCGACACGCCGATCGCGCTCTCGCGCATCTACAGCTTCGACGAGCAACAAGCCATCGGTGCGGCCCAGGAAGAAGACACCATTCGCGCCGAACTCCGGCGCGACGCGGTGCGTTTGATCATGGAAGGTTTGCAGCGGCTCTGACGTGGCGCTCTCGCGCTTGGCGCGAGTCGCAAATCACGGATCGCGCACCACCATCAGGCGAATCTCGGTCATGTCCTCGATCGCATAACGCACCCCTTCACGCCCCAAGCCGGAGTCTTTGACGCCGCCGTATGGCATGTTGTCGACGCGCCACGACGGTACATCGCCGATCACCACGCCGCCGACGTCGAGCGTGTCCCAGGCCCTCATCGAGCGGCTCATCGAGTCGGTAAAGATGCCGGCTTGCAGACCGAACATCGAGTCGTCGACGCGTTCCAGCGCATGGTCGAAGTCGTCGAACGGCTCGATCATCGCCACGGGGCCAAAGGCTTCCTGGCAACTGACGTCCATCTTGGGATTCGCGCCTTCAATCAGCGCTGCCTGCAGCATCGCGCCGTTGCGTTCGCCGCCGCACAGAATCGTGGCGCCCGCAGCCTTTGCGGCCTGTACCCAGCCGTGCAGGCGTTTGGCCTCGCTCTCGGAGATCATAGGGCCGATGAACGTGTCTTCGTTTTTTGGATCGCCGTGCACGAGGGCGCTCACGCGCTCGATGAGTTTCTCGCGCAGCGGCGCGTACAACGAGCGGTGGATCAAGATGCGCTGCACGCTGATGCAGCTCTGGCCGGATTGATAATAAGCGCCAAACACCAGTCGTTCGGCGATGTGATCGAGGCGATGGCCCTGGTCTTCGTCGACCACGCACGCAGCGTTGCCACCGAGTTCAAGGACGACTTTCTTCTTGCCAGCGCGCGCCTTCAAATCCCAGCCAACGCCGGGTGATCCGGTAAACGACAGCAGTTTGAAGCGCTCGTCGACCGTAAACAAATCCGCGCCATCGCGGTGGCAGGGCAGAATCGAAAACGCCCCGATCGGAAGATCGGTCTCGGCCAGCACCTCGCCGATGATCAGCGCACCAATCGGCGTGCGGCTTGCGGGTTTCATGACCCACGGGCAGCCGGCGGCGATCGCTGGCGCGATCTTGTGTGCCGCCAGATTCAGCGGGAAATTGAACGGCGAAATCAGCGAGCACGGTCCGATCGGCACGCGCTTCCAGAAGCCCCGATAGCCACGCGCGCGCGCCGAAATTTCGAGGTTCATGACCTCGCCATCGATGCGCACGGCTTCTTCGGCGCCAACCTGAAAGGTATCGATCAAACGCGACACTTCGCCGCGCGAATCCTTGATCGGCTTGCCGGCTTCGATGCACAGTGCCATCGCCATTTCGTCGAAGCGCTCCTTGAAGCGCCTGACGCAATGTTCGAGTACCGCTTTGCGTTGATACGGGCGAAAGTCCGCGAGCGCTTTTTGTGCAGCTACGGCGGCAGCAATGCCTTCGAGAATCGCCTTGCTGTCTGCCTGCGCAACCCGCGTCGCGACCGCGCCGGTGTATTTGTCGGTGACCTCAAGATCAGTGTTGGCGTATACGGCGCGATTGGCGAGGAAGTACGGGTAGGTGTCGCGCAATGACATGGTTTACTCCGGCACGATGAGTTGGATACCTTCAAAGCGCAAAAAGTCGCGATCGAAACTGGCAACTCGCCCTCCGTGGGCAAGCGCTACGGCCGCGATATGCGCATCGGTCGTAAGGTTCTTGGCGATTGCTCTACAGTCAGTGGCTGCGCGAGCACGCTGGGTAGCGTCGAAATTCGAACGAAACCCACAATGCAAATCCACGGCAAGCCGAAAGTTTCGCCTCCATCGAGCATTCGCTGCATCCATGAGCGCACTTGCTCGTACCGACCGGACCGTTTGTCCACCGCATACAACAGCACATTGGTATCGAGGACGATCATTTTCCAACCAGCATCTTCTGGCGAATCGCTTCGTCCTCCAGCATTCCGCTAAGTTCGTTGGCTTTGTCCAGATTGATGCCCGGCAATGGTCCACCGCAGTCGAATGAGGGCAAATCCAAGATGCGCCGGGTCGGCCGCGGCAGGCCTTTGCGAATCGTCTCATTCACGACCTGTTTCAGACTGACGCCGCGTTTCTGCGCAAGCAGCTCAAGTCTCGACGCCAGGTCG
Organism: Lysobacterales bacterium; assembly: GCA_022844165.1. GTDB lineage: Bacteria > Pseudomonadota > Gammaproteobacteria > Xanthomonadales > SZUA-5 > JALHMH01. The sequence goes on along the minus strand of JALHMH010000007.1, from coordinate 106,107 downwards.
TCGTCCAAGGTGAGTGTAGTACGCATGTTGATGCTCCAGACTTCATGCTCAACGCATCTTAGCACCAGCTCCCTATGCACTAAAGCGCCGCACTCAACTCCTTGATTTCCTTATTCAAAATCGCGTGGTTTTCAGAGTAGTCGATGGCCAGTTCGATGATGTCCACACCCGGTTCGGCCAGTGCTTCGCGCAGCATGTCGCGAAATTCGCCGGTGGACTTCGGGCGCCAGCCGCGCGCGCCGTAGGCCTCGGCGAGTTTGACGAAATCCGGATTGCCCATGTCCATGCCGAAATTAGCGAAACCCATGCCGGCTTGTTTCCACTTGATCATGCCGTAGGCGTTGTCGAGCAGGATCACGATCGCGATGTTGAGCCCTAAGCGCACCGCGGTTTCGACTTCCTGCGAGTTCATCATGAAGCCGCCATCGCCGCAGATCGCGACGACCTTACGATCCGGGTGCACGATCTTTGCCGCCATCGCGCTCGGCAGACCGGCGCCCATCGTGGCCAGCGCGTTATCGAGCAGCAGCGTATTGGGCTCGTAGCAGCGGTAATAACGCGCGAACCACAACTTGTACATGCCGTTGTCGAGGCACACGATGCCGTTCTTGTCGACCTCCTTGCGCACGATGTCGACCATGCACACCGGGTGGATCGGGAAGCGCGCGTCGTCGACACGATGCTCCAGATGTTGATTGAGCGCGATGCGGATTTTGTCGAAATAGGCGAAGTCCCAATGCGGCTGTCGCTCCAATCGCTGCTTCAAGCGCCAGATCGCGTTGGCCATATCGCCAACGACTTCGATCTGCGGGAAGTAGACGGTATCAACTTCGGCCGAAAAGAAATTCAAATGGATGACGGTGCGCTCACCCTTGCGCATGAAGAACGGCGGTTTCTCGACGACGTCATGACCGCAATTGATGATGCAGTCGGCCTTCTCGATCGCGCGATGCACGAAGTCGCCATCGGACAAGGCGGCATTGCCGAGCCACAGTGGATGATGCTCATCGAGCACGCCCTTACCCATTTGCGTGGTGAAGAACGGTATGCCGAGTTTGTCGACAAACTCGGCGAGCATCTTGCTGGTGGTTTTGCGATTGGCGCCAGCGCCGATCATCAACAGCGGGCGCTTGGCATTGGTGATCGCCTCCACCGCATAAACGATGGCCTTTTCATCGGCGACCGGGCGGCGCATATGTGAGGCTTTGAGTACCATCGCCTCGCTTTGCTCATCGGCGATGTCCTCGGGCAGCTCCAGATGCACGGCCCCAGGTCGCTCTTCTTCGGCACGCCGGAACGCTTCGCGCACACGTGCCGGAATGTTGTCGGCAGCGATGATCTGGCGCGTGTACTTGGTCAGCGGCCGCATCATGTCGACGATATCGACGATTTGAAAGTGCCCCTGTTTGCTCGCCTTGACTGGCTTTTGGCCGGTGATCATCAGCATCGGCATTGCGCCCAATTGTGCGTACGCTGCAGCCGTCACGAAGTTGGTTGCGCCCGGGCCGAGCGTGGACAAACACACGCCGGCGTGCCCCGTGAGTCGGCCATACGTGGCAGCCATAAAGCCTGCGCCTTGCTCGTGGCGCGTCAGAATCAACTTAATCGAGGAGGTGCGCAAAGACTCCAGGAAGTCCAGATTCTCCTCACCGGGGATACCGAAGATGTACTTGACGCCCTCCGATTCCAGCGCCCGAATGAACAAGTCCGAAGCCTTCATTACGTATCCCCTGCGATGGAAATGGAAGCGCCGATTCTGGCAGCCATTCGGTCGGTCGCGCCAGCGCGTTGGCGAACTTCAGGTCCGCCGCAACCGCCACTGCGCCGCACTTTGCCCCCAGACTTCAACCTCTGCCTTGTCGTGCGGAGCCGGTAGTCGACCGGGAGTCAAGTAATTCGAGCCAAGGCGCCGGGCGACGCCCTTCGATCCCTCGTTGTTCGGATCGATGGTATGGATGATATTGGCCCAGCCGAGCACGTCGACAGCGTAGTCCATGCACACGGCTGCGGCTTCCACGCCATAACCCTGACGCCACACCGAGCGCTTGATTGCCCAGCCGACTTCCAGTCCAGGCCAACCCTCGGGCGACCACGGCCCCATCCGGCCGATGAACGCACCACTGTTGCGATCGCGCGCGGTGAACATCGCAAAACCCATCTCGTGCCATGCGCCGATCATGCACATCAAGCCGCGCCATACCATCGAGCGCGGCATGGTGCCGCCAATGTACTTGGCGGTTTCTTCATCGGCCATCATCTCAGCCCAATCGTCCAGGTCGTTCGAAGTGGGCACGCGCAAGATCAGCCGCTCGGTGGTCAGGGTTGGAAAGGCGCTCACGTTTTCTTGCTCCCACGATGTGAATTGAGCTTATCGGGCCACTCGCACAGATCCGCAATCGGACACTCGCTGCAGTTTGGATTGCGCGCCGTGCACACGTAGCGGCCATGGAGAATCAGCCAGTGATGGCAGTCTTGCTTGAATTCGGCGGGCACAACGCGATTCAAACGCGCCTCGACGGCGTTGACGTCCTTGCCTGGCGCGATCCCCGTGCGATTGCTGACGCGGAAAATATGCGTGTCCACGGCGATCGTCGGCTGACCGAATGCAGTATTCAGGACCACATTGGCGGTTTTGCGCCCGACGCCCGGTAGCGCCTCCAGTGCAGCACGATCGGCAGGCACCTCGCCGCCGTGGAGGGCGAGCAATTGTTCGCATAGCGCGACAACGTTTTTGGCTTTGGTGTTGAACAGGCCAATGGTCTGGATGTAAGGCGACAAACCCGCAACGCCGAGCGCCGCGATTGCGGCTGGAGTGTTGGCGATCGGAAACAACTTGCGCGTAGCCTTGTTGACGCTGACATCCGTGGCTTGCGCAGAGAGCACCACCGCGACCAGCAGTTCGAAGGGCGTTGCGTAGAGCAATTCGGTGGTCGGCTGCGGATTGAGTTCGCGCAATCGCTGGAAGATGGCAATTCTTCGATGCCGGTTCATATCGCCGATCGTTGGCAGAGGAGTGCGCGAAGCTGTGGGGCGACAAGATACCCGGTTCGAAACCATGGAACGCGCACCCGCGCACCTGGTGTCGCGCCCAGCTATAGTCGAAAGAGCCCAGGAACGGCCTTTGAACATGATGCCCAACTACTTGTCTGAACTGCCGCAGTTTCTGTCGTTGCTTGCGATGGGCGTGCTGCTGCTCGGTGTGTTTTTTTCGCTGTACACGTTCCTGACGCCGCACAGCGAACTGACCCTGATTTTCGAAGGCAACACAGCCGCCGCCACGATGCTTGCCGGCGCCATGATCGGATTTTCGCTGCCGGTCGGCGCGTCGTTGGCGAATTCGTCGTCGGTGATGGCGCTCGCCCAGTGGGGTTTCGCGGCGCTCGTCGTGCAACTGGCCGCCTACGCGTTGCTGCGGCTGATACATCGTGGACTGCATGCCGCTATCGAGCAAAATCGTGTTTCGGTTGCTCTCTGGGCGGCAACCATGTCGATAGCGCTGGGCATCCTGAATGCCGGCGCACAGCTGGCGATGCAATACCGATAGGTCAATAGCGAACGATGTCGTAGCATCGCGCGCCCTGAATCTCCTACGCGAGAACCTGAACCATGAGCAGTCTCGAAGCCGTATTTCTGACCTCCCGCGGTGTGATCCGCCTGAAGTTGTATGCCAACGAAACGCCATTGACGGTTGCCAACTTCGTCAATCTCGCCAAGCGCGGTTACTACAACGGCCTCAACTTTCATCGGGTCATATCCAATTTCATGATTCAGGGCGGTTGTCCGCTGGGTACCGGCACCGGCGGACCTGGCTACAAATTCGCGGACGAAATCGTTTCAGGCTTGCGCCACAACTCGGCGGGCATCCTGTCGATGGCCAATGCCGGCCCAGGCACCAACGGCAGCCAGTTTTTCATCACTCACGGGCCGACGCCGCATCTGGATGGCAAACACACGGTGTTCGGCACCGTCACGAGCGGCCAGGACGTTGTCAATGCGATTCGCCAAGGCGACAAGATCGAGCGTCTGACGATTGAGGGCGACGTCGATGCCTTCCTCGCGGGGCCTAAGGTGTCGGCCAAAGTTGCGGAATGGACTGCAATCCTGGACGCGCGTCGATGAGCATCAAGTGTGACCGCTGGATCCGGCGGATGAGCGAAGGTTTGGGCAAGATGATCGAGCCCTTTGCGCCCGAACAGGTCCGCCGTAATCCGGATGGCGATCGACTGATCAGCTATGGCACGTCGAGCTACGGCTACGACGTGCGCTGTGCCGACGAATTCAAGATTTTCACCAACATCAACTCGACCATCGTCGATCCCAAGGCTTTCGACGAACGCAGTTTCGTCGACTTCAAGGGCCCCGTTTGCATCATTCCGCCGAATTCATTTTGCCTGGCTCGCACGGTGGAGTACTTTCGCATCCCGCGCTCGGTGCTGACGATCTGTCTGGGCAAGAGTACTTATGCGCGCTGCGGCATCATCGTCAACGTCACGCCGCTCGAACCCGAGTGGGAAGGGCACGTCACGCTCGAGTTTTCGAACACGACGCCGCTGCCAGCAAAAATTTATGCCGGCGAAGGCGTGGCGCAAATGTTGTTTTTTGAGTCCGACGAAACCTGCGAGGTGAGTTATCGAGACCGCGGCGGGAAGTACCAGGGCCAGCAAGGCGTGACACTACCGCGAGCCTGATGCGCGCGACCGCATCTACGACTGCTTTAGTGCGGTGACCTCCATTTCAATGCGCATTCGAGGATCGGCTAACCCCGCGGAGATCATCATTGCGGCTGGACGTACCTCGCCGAAGTACTGGCGAAGGATCGGCCAGCATTGCGGAAAATCTGCACCATTGGGTAAGACATACGTGACACGCACCACATCTTTGAGGCTTGACCCGGCTTGATGCAGCGCTGCCTCAATGTTCCTGAGGCATTGCTCCGTCTGTTCAGTCAAACTGTCTGAGATCGTCATGGTGGAGTAGTCAAAGCCGGTCGTTCCTGAGACAAAAATCCAGTTGCCATCTACGACTGCACGGGAATAGCCAATCTCCTGCTCAAATGTTGAGCCCGAGCTGATGAGCTGTCTGGTCATACACGAACTCCGAGATTTCTGGTTGATCCGGGTGACGCCGGAATTGGGCGATAACCCGTCAAGCGTCATGAATGTGCTGTTGGGGTCTGGTCGGTAATTGGCGAATGGTTGGCACTGAACGAAGCCGAAGGATTCGTAAAGGCGGCGCGCAGGTTCGAAGAATGCCATCGAACCGGTTTCAAGACTGATTCTGGTGTAGCCACGATTGGCTGCTTCAGTGATGAGATGATCTAACATGCGCGATGCCACTCCGCGGCGAAGATACGGCGCCGCAGTGCGCATGGACTTGATTTCAGCGTGCTCTGCGGTCAGATGCTTGAGTGCGCCGAACCCGGCCAATGTCTCACCGTCCCAGATGCTCCAAAACGTGACAGCAGGGTCACGCAACCCCGACAGATCCAAAGCGTGGCGACTTTCCGGCGGCGCCGTGTGCTCCATCGAGGCCAGATGCTCTCGAAGAAGAGCCTGAACCTGCGCGCCCTCAAGGTTCTCTTTACGGATGTGCATGACCGATCTCTAGCGAAGCTTCGCCTCAGACCGCCCTAGCATAGTTGGCTTCGCTCTGCAGCGTACTTGCCACAACCCCGCGCGCTTCGCGCATTTCCGGCCCGGCAGCGCAGCCGCCGGTCGTCTCGCCTATTGGCGTGTGAGCGCCGGTCCACGGCCCGCGGCCTTCGTTTGCGCGCTCGGCGACCATATCCAGGCCAGCCTTCAAAGTATTCTGCTGTTAGGCTCACCCTATGCGATCGATGCAGGGGCATGGAATGGCACAAGCGGGCGGAACTGGCGCGTCCTTGGCGGACTTCATCTGGAAGAACGCCGAGGACCTGTGGGGCGATTTCAAGCACACGGACTTTGGCAAGATCATCTTGCCGTTCACCCTGCTGCGTCGCCTGGAATGCGTGCTGGAGCCTACGCGGGATGCGGTTCGGGAAGCGACCGCGCAGTACAAGGACAGCGGCATCGACCTTGACCTGATCCTGCGCCAGATCACGCGCTATCCCTTCTACAACGTCTCGCAGTACACGCTGGACACGCTGGGTGACGGCAAGACGCGGCAGAACCTGCAGGACTACATCGTGCAGTTTTCGGACAACGCGCGAGTGATCTTCGAGCAGTTCGACATCGAAAACACGCTGGTGCGCCTGGACAAGGCGAACGTGCTGTTCCGGATCTGCCGCAACTTCGCCGGCATCGATCTGCACCCCGACGTCGTGCCTGACCGGGTGATGAGCAATTTGTACGAACACCTGATCCGACGCTTTGGCGCCGAGGTCAACGAAGGGGCAGAGGACTTCATGACGCCACGCGACGTGGTGCATCTGGCAACCACGCTGCTGCTGGACCCGGACGATGCGCTGTTCGAGGCCAACCCCGGTCTGATCCGCACGCTGTACGACCCCACCTGCGGCACCGGAGGGTTTCTGTCCGATGCGATGGACCATGTCGCCAACTATGGCAATCGCACGCGTGTGCCGCCCGTTCTGGTGCCGTACGGGCAGGAGCTGGAACCGGAAACGCACGCGGTGTGCCTGACCGGCATGTTGCTGCGCCAGCTGCCGACGGACCCTGGTCGCGACCTGTCCCGGAACATCAAGCTCGGCAGCACGCTGTCCAATGATCAGTTCGCCGGCGAGCGCTTTCACTACTGCCTGTCCAATCCGCCCTTCGGCAAGAAATGGGAAAAGGACGCGGCGGCCGTCAACAAGGAGCATCGAGAGAAGGGCTATTACGGCCGCTTCGGCCCCGGTCTGCCGCGTATTAACGATGGCTCGATGCTGTTCCTGCTGCACCTGGCCAGCAAGCTGGAACGACGCGAGAAGGGAGGTGGTCGCGCGGCGATCGTGCTGTCGGGCTCGCCGCTGTTCAACGGTGGCGCCGGTTCCGGCGAATCCGAGATCCGCCGGTGGCTGCTGGAGCAGGATCTGGTCGACGCCATCATCGCGCTGCCCACCGAGATCTTCTTCCGCACCGGTATCGGCACCTATTTGTGGATTTTGTCCAACAAGAAGCCCGGCAACCGGCGGAACCACGTACAGCTGATCAACGCCACCAGCCTTTGGTCCCCGATGCGCAATGAGGGCAACAAGCGGCGGCGTGTCAGCGAGGACCAGATCACTCAAATTGCTGGCATCTACGCCGAGGGCGGTGACCACGAACTCAGCCGGATGCTCGACTACCGCCGCTTCGGTTATCGCCGCATCAAGGTCCTGCGGCCTCTGCGCATGACCCTGCAGGTCAGTGACGCAACGCTGGCGAAACTGCGTGAGGAAAAGGCCTGGTTAGCGCTGACCGACGAGCAGCGCGCGGCGTGGGAAGCGGCGCTGACTGCGCATCACGACTGTATCCGCGCCTTCGAGTGGGCGGCAGCCTTTGCCGCGCTGACGGCCGAGCGCAACCCGATCATCGGCAAGGTCGGCAAGTCCTTCGTCAAGGCACTGATCAACGCGCTGGGCGTGCGCGATCCGGCGGGAGAGGTGGTCCGTGCGGCCGACGGCACGGTGATGGCCGATCCAGAACTGACCGACTACGAGAACGTGCCGCTCGGCGAGCTGCCGCAGGACTATCTGGCGCGCGAGGTGCTGCCGCACGTGCCCGATGCCTGGATCGATGCGAGCTTTTGCGACGACAAGGATGGCGAGCCTGGCCGTGTGGGCTTTGAAATCAATTTCAACCGCTACTTCTACAAATACCAGCCGCCGCGTCCGCTGGCGGAGATCGATGCCGAACTCAAGGCCGTGGAAGCCGAGATCGCGGCGCTGTTGGGCGAGGTGACCCAATGAACCGTGGCCGCATGGGCAACGCATCAGCGCGCGCCGGCGGCTTGTCGGTCCAGGCAGTCCCGGCTAGACTTGCGGGCAACAATACCCGCCAAGGCTCTACCCGCAAGGGCACCCTCAAACCGGCGGGTTTCTCTTTTCTGGGGTCCGCATTCGCGCGCCCTGGCGGCCGTGGGCAACGCCCATGAGCAAGCTGCCCTTCACCAAGCCAGCGCTCACGCTGACCGCGCAGGTCGCCCTGCTGCAGAGCCGCGGCATGCTGATCGCCGATCCCGCGCAAGCCGAGTTCTACCTCCGGCACCTGAATTACTACCGGCTCTGCGCCTACTGGCTGCCCTTCGAGGCGGATCACGCCACGCACACCTTCAAACCGGGCACGCGCTTTGAGGATGTGCTGAATCTCTACATCTTCGATCGCGAACTGCGTCTTCTGGTGATGGATGCCATCGAACGCATCGAAGTGTCGGTGCGTACACAGTGGGCCTACCAGTTGGCGCATTGCCATGGCAGTCACGCGCATCTGGACCGCAGCATCGCTTATCGGGACGACTGGCATCAGCGCCAACTGGCGCAGCTGACGGACGAAGTGACGCGGTCCGACGAGACCTTCATTCGCCATTTGCGCGATACCTACCAGGAGCCGTTGCCGCCGGTCTGGGCCGTCTGTGAGGTGATGTCACTGGGATTGTTGTCGCACTGGTACAGCAATCTGCAGCCGATGCCGACGCGCCGCCGCATCGCTGCACCCTACGGCGTGGACGAGGCGGTCCTGCAGTCCTGGCTGCACCATCTGACCGTGGTGCGTAACACCTGCGCCCACCACGCGCGCTTCTGGAATCGCGATTTCACTGTGCGACCGCAGGCGCCTCGCAGCAAACCCGCGGTGCTCCGTGGGCAGTTTGTGCCGGACTCGCACAAGCTCTACAACACGCTGCTGATGTTGTTGTACCTGATGGACGTGATCGCACCTGCGCACCGTTGGCGGCAGCGGTTGATCGCGTTGATCGATGGGTATGAAGTCGACACCGCAGCAATGGGCTTCCCGACGAATTGGAAGGCGCCTCCGTTGTGGGCCGACCCCGCAAACTCAGGGGCTGGCGCATGAGTCGCTACAAACAGTATCCCGGCGCACAAAGAATCCGGGGTTGAGTGGCTCGGCGTCGTCCCTCGCCATTGGGCTGTATGTGCCATGAAGCGCCTGGCCACGATCTGCAATGGCCGCGATCACAAACTGGTTGAGAACCCAGAGGGTGAGTATCCGGTGTTCGGCTCCGGTGGCGAGTTCGCCCGTGCCGACAGCTACCTATTCGAAGGCGAATCGGTTCTGCTGGGTCGGAAGGGCACCATTGACCGACCTGTGTACGTCAACGGCCGATTTTGGACTGTGGACACAATGTTCTACACGCAGATCAACGCCAATGCCGATGCGCGCTTCCTGTTTTATTCGGCGTCAGCCATCCCGTTCGGTCTCTACTCAACCAACACTGCGCTCCCATCCATGACGCAGGAGGCCTTGGCATCGAATCCGATAGCGGCACCGTCCCGAGTGGAGCAACGCGAGATTGCCGGCGCTCTTGACCGCGAGACCGCCCGTATCGACGCGCTGATCGCCAAAAAGGCACGCTTCATCGAACTGCTGAAGGAAAAGCGCCAGGCGCTGATCACGCACGCGGTCACCAAGGGTCTCGATGCGGATGCGTCGATGAAGGACTCCGGCGTCAACTGGATAGAGTCAATCCCCAAACATTGGGAAGTCAGGCGCGTCGCCCATGTCTATCGGGAAGCGATTCGTACCGGCGATGCCTCCTTGCCAGTGCTGTCAATCTCGATCCACGACGGCATCAGCGATGAGGAAATGGATCAGGATGACCGTGATAGGCGCGTCTGGCTTAGCGAGGACCGCACCAAGTACAAGCGCGTCGAGCCCGGCGACATCGCGTACAACATGATGCTCGCCTGGCAGGGCGCGGTCGGCGCCGTATCTGTCCACGGACTCGTCAGTCCTGCCTACGTCGTCGCCTCTCCGATGGTGCCTGTTGAAACTGCCTACATCGAGCACCTGCTGCGGACGCCCATGGCCATCGAGGAGATGCGACGCCATTCGCGCGGAATCGCGGACTTCCGCATGCGCCTCTACTGGGACGAATTCCGCGATCTCCGGCTGTGCCTGCCGCCGCTTGCCGAGCAGCGCCAAATACTTGAGCACATTGCACTGAGCACGAAGCGATTCGACGCAATCATGGCGGCCACCGAGCGCAGCCTAATACTGCGGTCAGAACGCCGCTCCGCCCTGATCACCGCCGCCGTCACCGGCCAGATCGATCTGCGGGAGGTCGCATGAGCCATCAGACCAAAGGTCGCTCGCTGGAGCTGTATTTCATCGACGGTCGCCCGGATGGCATGCTGACCGCCGAGGTCTTCAATTGGACCGGTCACCTGCTCATGGTGCCGCGCACGCAGATCAGCGACGCGCTGGCTCGGAAGGAGGCGCGCTACACCGGCGTCTATCTGCTGATCGGTGAGCGCGACGGTCTTCCTCTCGCCTACATCGGCGAGGCCGAGGACATCAGTGCCCGCATGCGCAACCACGACGGGCAGAAGGACTGGTGGACTGCCGCGGTACTGGTCACTTCGGCCGCGAACGTCCTCAACAAGGCGCATGTGCGCTACCTGGAAGCACGTCTGGTCGAGGAGGCGCGCGCCGTGGGGCGCGTGCCGCTGGAGAACGGCAACACGCCTGCGCGCCCTGGCTTAAGCGAAGCTGCGCAGGCCAACATGGAGGCCTTTCTCGAAAACGTGCTGATGGTGCTTCCTGCGCTTCGGATTGATCTCTTCATCAGCAACAAGCGACCCAACACGCCAGCACTTCACGTGTCGGCGGCCAGCGGCAGTCCCGAGTTCGAGCTGAGCGATCGCAAGTACGGAATCGCCGCTGCGGCCATTCTTGAGGGTGGCGAGTTCATCGTGCAGGCCGGCTCGCAAGCGCGCCTTGCGTGGACCGGGCCTGCTGACCACGCTTACGCCAAACCGCATGCCGAACTGCTCCGCATGGGAGTTCTGGAACCACGAACGACGCACTGCGTGTTCACCACCAACTATGCATTCAAGAGCCCGAGCGCAGCCGCCGCAGCGGTGAAGGGTCGCCCGGCCAACGGGACGTTGGACTGGCGACTGAAGAATTCCCCGAAGACCTACAAGGACTGGGAAGCTGACCAACTCGCGAAGGCAGCGGGAGACGCATTGTGAACACCTTCTGCGCCGTAGACGACGCCGCACTCGCGGGATTGATCCGCCAGGCCGGTAAGCGCCTTGGCGAGTGGTATGAGCGATTCTTTGTGGCGCGTCACGCAGATGACAGGTCCAACGAGGCACCCCAATGAATGACCGAGATCACCGGGAAAGGCACTTCGAAGCCTATGTGCTGGCGCGCCTGCGCGATCAGGGCTGGCTGGTGGGTACCACGCAGGACTACGACACCGAGCGCGCGCTTTACCCCGAGGATGTGCTGGGCTGGCTGCAGGACAGTCAGAAGGAGCGCTGGCAGCGCCTGCTGAAGGCGAACCATGGCGACCCGGCGCTTGCGCGCGAGACGCTGCTGGAGCGACTGGCACAGGCACTGGACAAGGACGGCACCATCCACCTGCTGCGGCGCGGATTCTCGCTGGCGGGTTGCGGACATATCGAGATGTCTGAGGCTGTGCCCGAAGACCAGCGCAACGCCAAGGTCAAAGAGAGCTACGCGGCGAACCGGCTGCGCGTGGTGCCGCAATTGCAGTACCACCCGTCGCGCACGCTGGCCATCGACCTGGTGTTTTTCATCAACGGCATTCCGGTGGCCACGGTCGAGCTCAAGACCGATTTCACACGGTCCGCCGATGCGGCGATGGCCCAGTATAAGTCCGACCGACTGCCAGTCGATGCCAAGACGCGTCGGCGCGAGCCCCTGCTGACCTTCAAGCGCGGCGCCGTGTCCACTTTGCGATGTCGGACTCCGATATCCGGATGACCACCAAGCTGGATGGCGACAACACCTTGTTCCTACCCTTCAACCGTGGCCACAAGGGTCGGGCCGGCAATCCGCCGCGCGAGGATGGCGAGTACCCGGTGGCCTACTTCTGGGAAGACATCTGCCAGCGCGACGCCTGGCTGCGCATCTTTCACAGCTTTGTCTACACCGAGAAGAAGGACGTGGTGGACCTGAAAGGCAACTGGTCCCGTCGCGAGACGCTGATCTTCCCGCGATTCCACCAATGGTCGGCCGTGAACGCGATGGTAGCCGATGCCAAGGCCAACGGCCCCGGCATGCAGTACCTGTGCGAACACAGCGCCGGCTCCGGCAAGACCAGCACCATCGCCTGGACTGCGCACGATCTGATCAAGCTGCGCCGCGACGATGGCGAGGCCATCTTTAACAGCGTAGTCATCGTGACCGACCGCACGGTACTCGACGGCCAGTTGCAGGACGCAGTCAAACAGATCGACCACCGCTTCGGCGTGATCGCGGCGATTGACCGCCAGAAGTCCTCTCAATCCAAGAGCAAGCAACTGGCTGAGGCTTTGCTGGCGGGCACGCCGATCATCGTGGTCACCATCCAGACCTTCCCGTATGCGATGGAGGCCATCGTCACCGAGCACGGCCTGAAGAACCGCAATTTCGCGGTGATCATCGACGAAGCGCATGCTTCGCAGACGGGCACCAGCGCCACCAAGCTGCAAGCCGCGCTGGCGTTGGGCGGCGAAGGGGGAATCGCCGGACTGACCATCGAGGAACTGCTGGAAAAGCTGCAGCAATCGCGACTACGACCGAAGAATCTAAGCCACTTTGCCTTCACCGCGACGCCCAAGCACTCGACGTACATGCTGTTCGGGCGCCCTGTGGACGGCCACAAACGCAGCAAGGAACACCCACCGGTTGCTTTCCACAAGTACCCGATGCGGCAGGCGATCGATGAGGGTTTCATCCTGGACGTGCTGCGCGGCTACACGCCGTACCAGACGGCTTTCAATCTGGCGAAGCAGGTCGAGGACGCCAAGCGCGTCAGCGGACGACAAGCCAAGCGGGCGCTGGCGCAGTGGATGAGCTTGCACCCGACCAATGTCACCCAGAAGGTGCAATTCATCATCGAGCACTTCAGCCGCAACGTCAGCAATCGCCTGGACGGCAAGGCCAAGGCGATGGTGATAACCAGTTCACGCGCGGCCGCGGTGCGCTACAAGATCGGTTTCGATCGCTACATCGAGCGCCATCCGCAATACGCCGGCATCCGCTCACTGGTGGCCTTTTCCGGCAAGCTGACCGGCAAGCAGATCACGCACGCCGCCGATCAGCGCATCGCTGGCGACACCTTCGTGGTTGACGACAAGGCAGAGTTCACCGAGGCCAGCATGAATCCGGGTGCCGACAGTCATGACCTGGCGGCCACCTTCGAGCGACCGGAGTACCGGGTGATGCTGGTCGCCGACAAGTTTCAGACCGGCTTCGATCAGCCCAAGCTGGTCGCCATGTACCTGGACAAAAAGATCGCCAACGACGTCGAGATTGTGCAGACCCTGTCGCGCCTGAACCGCACGGCGCCGGGCAAAGACGACACCTTCGTAGTGGACTTCATCAACGATCCGGTCAGCGTTCGCCGCGCGTTCGCGAAATACGATGACGGTGCCGCAATCGAGGATGTGCAGGATCCGAACGTGGTCTACCAGATCAAGGAACAACTTGACGCGCACGACCTTTATGCGTCAGTGGATCTGGAACGGTTCAAGCAGGCGCGCTTTCAGACCGTCGGCGACGTGACCAAGAAGGAAGATGCACGGCACAAGGCGCTGTACGCGGCGACCGAGCGGACCACGCGCCAGTTCAACGAGCGGGTCAAGGCTTTGTCAGACACCGTTGCCGAATGGGAGGCGAGCTACGAGGCTGCCCGCCAGCGCGGGGATGAAGCGGCGTCCAAGTCGGCCGATCATCAACGTAAGGCTTACAGCGAACAGCTGAGCGCGCTGCTTGGGTTCAAGAGCGGATTGGGGCGCTTCTGCCGAAGTTACGCGTACATTGCGCAGATTATCGACTTTGGTGACCCGGAGCTGGAGAACTTCACTGCCTTCGCGCGCCTATTGACCAAGCGGCTGAGGGGCGTGACGCCGGACAATGTCGACCTGGATGGAATTTTACTGACGGGCTTCGAGATCAAGTCGACTGAACCGGCCAAGAAGTCCGGCACTGAGCCACCCAAATTGAAGCCAATCGGCCCAGGGGGCGAGGTACGGGATGACCAGCCTGACTACCTGATGGAGATCATCAACCGCCTTAACCGGCTATTCGGAGAGGCTACGCCGTTACGAGATCAGGCGATGTTCGTCAACCACATCGCGGCGATCGCCAAGGAGAACGATGTGGTGGTCGCTCAAGTGGAGAACAACTCACGAGACCAGGCGCTCAGGGGCAACCTGCCCGGCGCCGTGCAACAGGGCGTGGTGCGCGCGCTGACATCACACCAAAAGCTGGCGACACTAATGCTCAAATCCGATAGACAGGCCATGGCCGCACTCACCGATCTGATCTACGACCTGCTTCGCGAGAATCGCGTGATCGATGCAGAGGGCCTGGATCCGCGGCGACGAACGGAACCCTGATCAGTTGCGGCCATGTTTTTGGCTGGGGCGAGGCAGCGCATCAGGGCGCGCGCTGTGCCGTCGATGGCCGCCTTGCGGCGGCCATGTTTTTGGCTGGGGGACCAGGATTGCGCGGGCCATCCATGGCCGCCTTGCGGCGGCATGTTTTGGCCGGGGGACCAGGATTGCGCGGGCCATCCATGGCCCGCGGCCTTTGGCCTCGCCTTCGCTCGCGCTCTCCGCGCATCCTGCGCTCCGAGTCGAACCTGATAGGTTCTCACCCAGTCCCCCAGCCAAAAAAGATGGCCGCCTTGCGGCGGCCATGTTTTTGGCTGGGGGACTAGGATTGCGCGGGCCATCCATGGCCCGCGGCCTTTGGCCTCGCCTTCGCTCGCGCTCTCCGCGCATCCCGCACTCCGAGTCGAACCTGATAGGTTCTCACCCAGTCCCCCAGCCAAAAAAGATGGCCGCCTTGCGGCGGCCATGTTTTTGGCTGGCGGACCAGGATTGCGCGGGCCATCCATGGCCCGCGGCCTTTGGCCTCGCTTCGCTCGCGCTCTCCGCGCATCCTGCGCTCCGAGTCGAACCTCATAGGTTCTCACCCAGTCCCCCAGCCAAAAAAGATGGCCGCCTTGCGGCGGCCATGTTTTTGGCTGGGGGACTAGGATTCGAACCTAGATAAACGGAGTCAGAGTCCGTTGTCCTACCGTTGAACGATCCCCCAATGTCGCTGCGATGCACCCGCGGGCGACACGGGTGGATCGGGCAAGTGCGATTAGCGCTTGCTGTATTGGGTCGCGCGACGGGCTTTGTGCAAACCGACTTTCTTGCGCTCAACTTCGCGGGCGTCACGCGTCAGGAAGCCAGCTTTGCGCAGATCGCTTTTCAGATTCTCATCGTATTCGACGAGCGCCCGGGAGATGCCTAAGCGAATGGCGCCAGCCTGACCGGTCATGCCGCCGCCAGCAACGGTCACCAGGATGTCGAATCGCTCGGCGAGATTGGTCAGCTCCAGGGGCTGACGCACCACCATTCGTGCCGTCTCACGACCAAAAAACTGGTCAAGCGACTTCTCGTTCACTGTGATCTGGCCTTTGCCTGGGCGCAGAAACACGCGCGCGGCGGAAGATTTGCGGCGGCCGGTGCCGTAATGTTGCGTCGAAGCCATGGGTGCGTCCTAAATCAGATGTCGAGTACGGCCGGCTGCTGCGCGGCGTGCGGATGCTCGGAGCCTTTGTAAACTCTGAGCTTACGATACATATCGCGGCCCAGCGGGCCCTTCGGCAACATGCCCTTGACGGCGATTTCGATCGCACGTTCGGGATGGTCAGCCAACATGTTCTTCAACGAGACCGTCTTCAGATTACCAATGTAACCTGTGGTGCGGTGATAGAGCTTGTCGTTGAGCTTGTTGCCGGTGACGGCAATTTTTTCGGCATTCACGACGACGAGGAAATCGCCCGTATCGATGTGCGGCGTGTAGATCGCTTTGTGCTTTCCGCGCAAACGACGCGCGAGTTCCGTGCACAGGCGGCCGAGCGTCTTGCCCGAGGCATCGACCAGGAACCAATCGCGTTTTACGGTTTCCGGCTTAGCGCTGACCGTTTTCATGTGGACCACTCCATGGACCTAGACTTTCAAAGAGCCGGAGAGTGTAGAGGGTCTGAAGGCTAGTCTGCAAGTCTAAATTGCTGCAAGCCGGCAGTTGCGGTTCACAAAACGCTTGCCGTTCTGACCCGTAGACTACCGTTCCCGCTCAATCCTGTGCTCGCACATGCCATTGTTGTTCAATCGACTGCCGTGGGATGTCAGCGGCGGCAAGCACTTGCAGTGGGCGCCTGAGAGATCCAGCGCGTTCGGCTTCCAAGATGAGCGGCAACCAGCGGTCGACAATGAGACACTGCGGTTCTGTCGCGTTGAATTCATTTTGGCTTTGAAAGGCCATTCCGGAGGTGCATGGAGCCGGCAAGGCGAGCGGCGATCAGGATGAGCGAAAGTCTTGCAGCGCTCGCCGACCGCTGTGTCATGTGTGGTTTGTGTTTGCCGCATTGTCCGACGTTTGCAGTCTCCGGACTGGAAACGCAGTCGCCGCGTGGACGAATCGCGTTGGCGAAGCGGATCGAAATCGGCGTACCGGTCGATGACAGCACGATCGAGTCGCTCGACAGCTGCCTGCAGTGCCGCCGCTGCGAGACGGTCTGTCCGGCCGGCGTCGAGTACGGCGAGATCATTGAACGAACGGCGCGGCGCTTGCCCAGATCCCGCTTGCCCTGGCGGCTTCGCTTGTTGCGCCGAATGGTGCGGGCGCCGGGTGGCCTGTCGCGCGCGCTTCAAGCTGCCGCGAGTGTGCGCGGTTGTGTGCCGGCGCGCGAAGGGCGATGGCTGGAGCGTGTTGGACCGCCGGTGCCGGTGGTGCCCGGCGGGCCCGAGAAGACGCAACTTTATGTTGGCTGCCTTGCGCGCACGCTGGAGGCGTCGGCGCAGCGCGCAGTACTTAGCATCGCAGAGCGCCTCGGCGCGCCGATCACAGCTGCGCTCTTGCCATGCTGCGGTGCGCTTGATCGTCACCTGGGTTTTGATCCACCTGCGCAGACCCAGCCGCAACGCCTGATCGCCCTGGACAGTGGCTGCATCCAGAGCTTGCGCAGCGCCGGGCATCAGGTCGATGAATGGTGCGCATGGATGATGAAAGACACAGCGCGTTGGCGATTACGAATTCATGCAGTACCGTTGCACGTCGCGTTGTGGACGCCGTGCTCGCATGCGGCAAGTGCGGCGCCGACGCTGCTGGGGGCCATGGGTATGACGATTTCGCCGCTGCGAGGTCTTGGCTGTTGCGGCGCTGCCGGGCCGAATGTGTTATCCCATACGGCGTTGGCCGATCGACTCGCGGCGCCGATCATCGATGAGCTGAGGCAATTGGCTGTCAGCACTCTGGTGACGACGAACGTCGGTTGCGCACAGCACTTGCGCGAACGTCTTCTTGCGGCAAAACTCGATGTTGCAGTCCGCCATCCAGCGGAACTTTTTTTGGAGGCAATGCACTGATGCGCCAGTTTTCGCTGACCGACCGGTTGTTGGCTGAAGCCGATCGCGCGTTACGCATTACGCACGCCCCAGCAGACTCTCCTGGGCGCGCCTCGCCCGCTTCGAACCACGAACAGGCCGCGCTCAGCGACGAGGAGCGCCGGCATGTTGCCGGCCTGATGCGCATCAATCATGCTGGCGAGGTCGCCGCGCAAGGACTGTATTTTGGTCAGGCGAGCGTCGCCCGCGATCCGGATTTGCGCAAGCATCTGTTGAGCGCAGCCGCTGAGGAGGCCGACCACCTCGCATGGTGTGAGATGCGACTCACTGAGCTGGGTGCTCGTGCCAGCATCGCGAGCCCCCTTTGGTACGGCGGGGCATTCGCGATTGGCGCGCTGGCGGGCACTCTTGGTGATCGGTTGAGTCTTGGCTTCGTCGTCGAGACCGAGCGCCAGGTGGAGAGCCACCTGGGCGAACACCTGAGGCGGCTGCCAGACAACGATCAGGCCACCCGCGCGGTTCTCGAGACCATGCAATGCGATGAGGCTCGCCACCGCGAGAATGCGGTCGAGCACGGCGCAATGTCGTTGCCGCAACCTCTGCCGCGCCTGATGCAGTGGGCGGCAGACCTTATGCGCGCAGTGGCTTACAGGTTCTGAGCGCGGCTAACTGCGGGCGCGGCGACCAGCGATAACCTCTGCAATGCGTCCCAGATAAGGCGCAACGGCTTCGCGCGTTTGCGGATCGGCGTTCAAATGGGTGAAGCTGACTTGTGCCTGATGGCCACCGAGCTTGCTGCGATTGCGCACATTGTAAGTCGACAGTTCGATCCGCGCCGTGTACTGCGTCATCACCTCGCCATAGAACGTGAGCGGCTGCGATCCGAGTGGCGTTGCTTTGACGACCACGACAAAATCCGCGACGCGCGAGGCAGCGTTGACCAACCGGGCAACGTCGAGTGAGCCATCTTCAATGCCCGACAAACCCGCGAGATCTTCATCGACCAGCACGACCTGGGTCTCGCCAATCCGCTCCTCAATGCTGAGCTCCGCCGCTCCGGCAACGGCAGGATCGCCGAATGACAAGACCAGGACGCGCGGCGGACCCGCATAAGACGCAGCAGGCGATTGTGTCGGCGTTTCCGCAGGCGTGGACCGCGCAATTCGCACGGCGGTCTTGTCGGCCAGCTCTGCGCGACGCGCAAGTCGCTCGCCTTGTCGTGCCGCCAGCCGCGGAAAGGCTTTCTCATCCCTGGTTTCTGCAACGGGCACTTCCGCTGGTTGCGGCGGTTCCGGGGCTTCGGCCAATCGTGTCGCCACCGCTGCTGGCGGCGGCTGCGATGCGGCAGGCGTAGCCGCAGCCGATGTTCGCTCAGGTGGCGAGACCATCGTGGCGGTTTTGACATGCGTCGTGTCCATAGCGCCGGCCATGGGTTCCGCAGACGTCGGCGCAACGGCACTCTCGGCCGACGTTGGCGCTGGCGCGTCTGGCGCCGCTGCGGGCACAGGCTCAGCCGATGAAGTCGTCGCAACCGCCGTCGCCGCGACTTTTGCGCTGGGCGCGGCATCGGTCGTCGGCGCGACAACGGCGGCCGGCTCGGCGGCGGTGATACCGTCAATGCGATCGCGAAGCGAAAACGCGTTCGTGTAATAGGCACCGGCACCACCGGCGATGGCGAGCCCGGCAAGCGCCGCTGCCCACGGTAATGCCGATCGCCTTGTGGCGGGCGCCGACGCAACAGCGTCACCAACATGCGCTTGACGCGAACCTGCTGCGGCCGCCGTCGGCGGGGCTGGCGGTGGTGCGATCGACGCCGCAGACAATTTGCGCATTTCGGGCGGAGTGGGTGCGTTGACCGCCGTTCCTGCGAGTGGCGCCATGGCAGGTCGCGCCGGTGTGACCGGGGATGCAGCGTTTACGCCGCATGCGACAAGATCGGCGATCAGCTCAGCACAGCTGGTATAGCGATCCGCTGGATCTTTGGCGACCATGCGCCGCAAGATGTCCGACAGCCGCGAATCGACCGATTGATTGATTTCGCGTACATCCGGAATTTCTGCCTGCACAACCTCCAGCATCATGCCGAGCGGCGACTCGTCCTTGAAGGGCGTACGGCCGGTCAGCATCTCGAAGAACACAATGCCGAGCGCGAAGATATCGGATCGTTGATCAACCGGCTTGCCAAGACATACCTCAGGCGAAAGATAGCCGGGTGTACCGACAAACTGGCCAGTGCCAGTGAGCTTCTTGTTGTAATCCTGAGAAGCCAGCGCGATACCGAAGTCAGCCACTTTTACCACGCCGCGCTGCGTGATCAGCAGGTTGGCGGGTTTGATGTCGCGATGGATGACGCCACGATCGTGCGCTGTGGACAAGCCCTGCGCGACCTGGAGCAAGATTCGCGCTGCCTCCATCGGCTGAAGCGAAACATCGCGTTTGAGTCGTTGGCTCAGTGATTCGCCTTCGACGAATTCCATCGCAAAGTACGGCTGGCCCTGGTCCTCGCCGACAAAGTAAATTTGTACGATGTGGGGATCGTTGAGCTGCGCCATACTTCGCGCTTCGCGAAAGAAGCGCTCAACGACCTGCGTATCGCCGGCCAGCGACTCGCTCAGCATCTTGATCGCCACATGCCGATTGAGCGAAGCCTCGTAACCCTTGAAGACCACCCCCATACCGCCGCGACCGAGTTCGGCGACGATGTCGTAGTGACCCACTTTAGTGCGGCTCATGGCAAGGCCCAGGCATAGAGTTGTGTAAGTGTACCGCTGTCAGAGCTAAACGCAGGAATGCAGGCCGATGGCAGATAGCTGCATCACTGCTGGTTAGCCAGGGTTCACAATTCCACGATCGCTTATTCCCATTCGATGGTCGCAGGCGGTTTGCCGCTGATGTCATAGACCACGCGACTGACGCCGCGAACTTCGTTGACGATGCGCCGTGCGACATGATCGAGCAAGTGATAGGGCAAATGCGCCCAGTGTGCGGTCATGAAATCGATGGTCTCGACCGCGCGCAGGGCGATGACCGGCTCGTAGGCGCGCGCGTCGCCAACGACGCCCACTGAACGGCACGGCAGGTACACGGCGAATGCCTGACTGACCTTGTCGTACCAACCGGCAGCGCGCAGCTCATCGATGAAGATCGCGTCCGCGCGTTGCAGCACGTCCGCAGCATCGCGGGTGACTTCGCCGAGAATGCGCACGCCAAGGCCGGGACCAGGAAACGGATGGCGGTAAACCATCTCGGGCGGCAGGCCGAGTGTAACACCCAATCGCCGCACCTCATCTTTGAACAGCTCGCGCAAGGGCTCGACCAATCCCATGCGCATCCCGGCTGGCAAGCCGCCGACATTGTGGTGCGACTTAATGACGTGCGCTTTGCCAGTCTTCGAGCCGGCCGATTCGATCACATCGGGGTAGATCGTCCCTTGCGCCAGCCACCGGGCATTGCCGTAGCGACGCGCGGCTTCGTCGAACACCGCCACAAATTCGGCACCAATGATCTTGCGCTTGGCTTCAGGGTCGGCCACGCCGCTCAGAGCGTCGAAAAACCGCTCGCGCGCGTCGATGCGAACCACGTTCAGGTGCCGCTGACCGGCGAACTGGTCCATCACCTGATCGCCTTCGTTGTAGCGCAGCAGTCCGGTGTCGACGAACAAACAGATCAGCTGCTGGCCGATGGCCTTATGCAGCAGCGCTGCAACGACCGACGAGTCCACACCGCCTGACAAGCCGAGAAGCACGATGTCGGAACCGACCTGAGCGCGCACGCGCGCCATGGCATCGTCGATAATCAGCTCTGAGGTCCAAAGCGTCGCGGCGCCGCAGATGTCCACCAGGAAGCGACGCAAGATCGCGCCCCCCTTGGCGGTGTGCGTGACTTCGGGATGAAACTGAACGCCATAAAGCCCACGTCGCTCATCGGCCATCGCAACAATCGGCACGGTCTGCGTGGCGCCGATGGTCTGAAAGCCAGGCGGCAGGGCATCGACACGATCGCCGTGGCTCATCCACACATCCAGCGCATTTGCCGGATTCTCGTCGAGCCCATCGAGCAGACGCGAGCGCCCGGTGGGCAGCACCGAGGCATATCCGAACTCGCGCTCGTGCCCCGGCACGACTCGCCCGCCCAGTTGCATGGCCATCGTCTGCATCCCGTAGCAGATGCCGAGCACGGGCACGCCGGCGCTCCAGACCTGCTCTGGCGCCCGCGGCGACTGCGGATCCAGCGTCGATTCCGGCCCGCCCGACAAAATGATGCCTTTCGGCGCAAAACCCGCTATTTCCGAGGGTTCGTGGTCCCATGACCAGATTTCGCAATACACACCCAACTCGCGGATTCGCCGCGCGATGAGCTGCGTGTATTGCGAACCAAAGTCAAGGATCAGGATCTTGTCGGCATGGATATTCATCGGCAACGTCGGACGGCAAATTGTGCCGGGAGCATAGCCGTCCGCGGAGGACTCGGCGGCGCTCGGCGCGATCCCGCCTTCTGCCTAGGCGGCCGGAAGAGATTTTCCAACAGCGCTCAACCGACGCGCTCCAGGCGATATCCGACGCCATACACTGTGCGCAGCAACAGCCCATTCTTCGGTTCGATCGCGAGGCGCTTGCGCATCCGATAAATCGCAGTATCCAGGCTTCGTGAATCGACCATGCCACGTGCGCCAGACAGGCTGCGTGCCAGCTCTTCGCGCGTCATCAGCGTGCCGACACGGCCAAACAACAACCACGCCAGCAGAAATTCCCGTTCGGTCATTTCGATTCGCTGATCGCCGATTTGCGCGTAGGCCAGATGCCGATTCAGTTGGATATTGCCGACGATACGTTCGTCTTCCTCCTGGACAGTGTGCGAGCGGCGCAGCTGCGCGTTCACGCGCGCAATCAACTCCATGCTTCGAACCGGTTTACTCAGGAAGTCGTCTGCGCCAGCGCCGAGGGCGGTCACGACATCGGCCTCGCTATCCCGATGCGTCACAAACAAGACCGGCGTGACCGAGTTCATCGAGCCGCGCATCAATGCCACAATTTCGATCCCGTTTACATCCGGCAGTTCCCAATCGAGCACCACAAGCGCGAATGTCTGTTGCGCGAGCGCTGCGATGTATTTGCGGCCCAGTTCGAATCCATGAGCTTCGTATCCCGCTTCGTTCAAAACGCGAATCAGGAACTGGCGAATGTTTTCGTCGTCTTCAACAACGGCGATCGGGTACATGTTCATGGGCGTTGGGCCTGCAACGCGCGACGCGATGGCGGCGCGCGCAATACGTCGGCGACGAAATGCAGCGTCGCCTCGAAGTGTTCGCCGTCCGCCGGCATTCCAGCGGCGAAACTGATTCCGTGCTGCTTGGCTACGCTTTGCACATACCGCAAACCCAATCCGAGTCCGCGCCGACGGTCGCCCGGCGCGAGCACGCGATTGCGGATACGCAGTTGTGTACCCAGGGGGCTGCGTGTCGAACCCAGAATGACGACGCTCCCAGGTGGGCTGTGCTCGATCGCGTTGTGCAAGAGGTTGCTGATCACCCGTAGTAAAGACTCCCGGTGACCGCGGACGTTGACCTCATCGTTACTCATCAGTTTCAGCTCGATTCCCGACGTGCGTGCATGGATCCACCAGGTTTGCACCGCTTCGTCGACCACCTCGTGCAGCGGAATCTGCTGGAATGTTCGTGGTTCGAGACTACTCGCCTGGAGCAGTGCGGCCATGTCTTCGGCCCAACGCAGCCCTAACCTGGCGAGCCGGCGAATCTCCGCAAATTGCTGCGGTGTCGGCGCGACCGGCGCCGCATGTTCATCGCCTGTCACCGCCAGAATCGACGACAATGGATGGCGCAGGTCGTGCATGAAAAACGTCAGCAACTGATCGCGTTGACGCTTCAATTGATGGGTGGCGCTGACGTCCAGTATCGACCACAACCACAACTCGCCCGCACCAACGAGTCGGGTTTGATTGACCACAAAATGCCTTTCGCTATCGACATTGACGAATTCGCCAGTGCGCGGCGCTGCGCCGAGTTTCTCGGACAGCGCCCGGAGGAAACGCGCAGGATCGGCATCTCGCTCGGTGCCCAACAACTGCTGTGCGGCGGCATTGAGGATCACATGTTCGGGTTCGTGCAGCGCCATCGCAACGGGAGACAAATCGAACACGCCGCCAAGGAGCGCGTTAGATTCATGCAGGTCAGCCAGACTGCCCGGCCGCAACTCAGCCCCACTCGGTGAATTTTCCAGGGCTTGGAGCCGCATCTCCGTTTGCTCTCTCCCGACCATGCGCAAGGCTAACAAACGTAGCTCGTAAAAGCGGCTTTGTGGCGAGGATTTAGCGTCCCCAATTCTCGCAAATTCTCACATCGACTGGCGGCAGCAGTTCCTCAACGACGATCTATGCATCAATAAAAGGGCGGCGAACGGACCGCTCACTTGACTCGTGCGCGAATTGCGCTAAGGAACTTTACTATGAAAACCAATGCACTCTGCCTCTCTATGATGATCGGCCTCCAGGCGCACGCTTCTGATCTGCGCTGGACCTCGCACGGACCCGAAGGCGGACGTATCGACAGCGCCACGGTGAGCGATGGCGCTATTTACGCAAGCGCCGACCGATTCATCTACAAGTCGATGGATGGTGGCACCACCTGGCATAGCGCATCTGCCGGACTGACCTCGGCGCTGCCGGGTGCGCTGCGCATCGTTGCGCATCCGAATCGAGCACAAATCCTGGCACTGGCCGGCGCCGGCGGTGCGTTCATCTCTGTCGATGGCGGACGCAACTGGCGCAGCAAGAGCGTTGGCTTACCAACAACCGCGCCGGGTTTTGCGACTCTGGACATTGCCTACGCCGCGAGCGCATCGAACCAGCTCTGGTTGGCGACCCGTGCCGGATTGTGGCGCAGCGACGATGCCGGCGAGCGCTGGACGCGCGTCGCGAACACGCAGTTGCCCGAGCGCATCGAGCGGGTTGCGGTGGACCCAAATAACAGCCGCCGTGTCCTGGTGTGGGCCGGTGAGCGCAATCTGAAGAACCACCCCGCAAGCTTGTATCTGAGTACCGACGGTGGCGCGCGGTTTTCGCCGGTGGCAGGTCCGTGGGATGCCGACGGCGCAGCGCGGGCCGAACTGTTCGCGTTTAATGCCAACGTTGTTGGCCAGTTTTTCCTCTCCGGTGCTTTCGGCAGCTATCGGTCGCCGAATGGCGGCAGCGCCTTTGAGGATCTGACACCACAGTTGGGTACGGCGCGTCTGCAAAGCCTCGCCTCGGATCCGCTGGATAGTCAGCGGTTGTTGTTCGGCACGACCGAAGGCGTTGCGCAGAGTCAGGACGGCGGTACCAGCTTCGTCACGCAGCGTGGCTCGGGCACACAAGCCATCGGCGAAGTTCTGATCGATTCGCGTCACAACCGATGGGTCGCGTTCTCTGCAGAGGGTGTGCTTGTTGCAGGAAGTACCGATCGGCAATGGACGAATGTCGGCGGCGGGCCTCGCAGTACGCCAATCGCCGCGATCGCCGCGCAGCCGCCGCACGGCTCGATTCTGCTTGCGGGCGTGCGCAATGATCGCGCAGGGCCGACACTGCCGGCGCTTTATCGGTCAGAGGACAACGGCCTCACCTGGTTTCGATCGAATTCAGATCTGGGGCTCGATACGATCAATGCGCTGGTATACGACCCCGGCAACGCGCTGTCGCCAATGAATGTCCGCGTGTATGCCGTTGGCGCCGACTTTGCGCCGCTGGGGATGCCGCAGTCGAGCTATCGCGGAGGCGTCTTTGTGAGCAGCGACAGCGGTCGCAGCTGGTCCGCTGCAGATCGCCTCGTGCCGATGCCCACCGGTGGCGCGGCGCAACTGGGGCAGGTGCGCTCGCTCGTTGTCGACACCGCATCGGTCAAACAGGGTGTTGCGCAGGTGCTCTACTTTGCGGCGGATGGCCGCATCCAATGTGACCAAGGGCAGGCCGGGCTCAAAGTGCCGCGCGTCTGGCGCAGCGTTGATGCCGCCGCTTCATGGCAACCATTCGATACGCTACCCGTTGGCGCCTGCACACCCGGCACGTATGCGCCGACTCCGACAGCAATTGCCATCGGCAAACCCGGTCAGATATTCGTCGGTACACGCGCCAACGGCTACTGCGCCAGCTGCGCAGATGCGCTACCCATCGGCTCGAACGGGGTGTTCGTCGCCCACAACGGACGGTTTACGGAGGCCACCGAAGGACTACC
The DNA here is from genome assembly GCA_022844165.1 of Lysobacterales bacterium. Taxonomy (GTDB): domain Bacteria; phylum Pseudomonadota; class Gammaproteobacteria; order Xanthomonadales; family SZUA-5; genus JALHMH01. The sequence continues at coordinate 80,386 of JALHMH010000007.1, read as the reverse complement.
CAGGATGAGCGGCACCGGTGCTGTTTGGGACGTCTCCGCGCTGGTCGTCGTCGACGGGCGCGTGTTTGTCGGCATGTCCGATCCCAGCCAGCCGGGCCAGGCCCGCATCTACCGCAGCGATGACGGCGGACTGCGATGGACGCGTCAAGACAACGGCATCTCGGGCACGGAAGTCCTCGCACTGCAAGCCGATCCTCAGAACCGCCAGCGCATCTATGCCAGCGTCGCCGGAAAAGATGCCGCGCCAGGTGGCGTGTACCGCAGCGACAACGGTGGCCTGTCCTGGATGCCCACTGGCGTTGGTTCGCCTGCCGTTGGCGGCGCTGGTCTGGCGGTCTCATATGCAGCCGACGGTACGCCGACCGTGCACACGGGAACGGCCGGCGGAACCATGCGATCGACGCAACACGCAGACAGCGACCTCGATGGCGCTTCGAATGCCACCGAGTCTTCTGCACCGAACGGCGGAGATGGCAATGGCGACGGTATCGTCGATGCTGAGCAAAGTGGCGTGGCGAGTTTCGTCTTCGATACAGAGGACAAAGGCGAAGCACAACAAGGTACGCTCAGCGATATTCAGCTGAACCCCGGTCAGGAAAAGAGCGGCACAGCCTGCACACAAATTGTCAACGTTGCCTCACTGAGCAGCGAAACGGTACTGGACGACACGGGATTCGTTCAGGGGCGACTGCCGTTGCAGTTCGAGTTTCAGAATTGTCCGTATGCGCTGGCTGAAATCATCTATCACGGCTATGAGTTCTCGGGCAGCGGCTGGCAGCTGCGGCGCTATGGCCCAACAGTGGTGGGCGACAGCACAACCATCGCCTGGCAAACGGTGAGCGGTGCCGTCATTTCCGGTAATCGCGTGGTTTTCCCGCTCACCGACAACACCCCGGGCGATCATCAACCGCAAGCCAATCGCATCTTCGGCATCGTGGCGCCGGTGCAACCGGAGTAAACTGCACGGAACAGGGATGAAATGGTGCAGGATGGAGCAGCCGGCAACGCTGATGCAGGCCGTCGACCCGCCATCGCGGGTCGCCGTTTCGGCGGCGGCAGGACCAACGGTTCTGCCGCTGGCACTCACGCCGGCGGCCTGGATTGGGCATGACATCGACGATTTTTCCATCGTCCGTGTGCTCGGTGCCGGTGGCATGGGCGTTGTGTTTCTGGCGCAACAACGTCACCCGCAGCGTCTGGTAGCCATCAAAACGCTGCACGTCGGCATCACCCACGCCGAACACCTGGCGCGCTTCCAACAGGAAGCGCAGATCCTCGCGCGATTCACCCATCCCGGCATCGCTCAAGTGATCGCCAGTGGCCGTACCTCCGCCGAGATGGGCCGTGCACCGTATATCGCAATGGAGTATGTGCAAGGCACGCCGCTGCTCGATTACTGCGCAGCGATCGGTGTGCCTGAGCGTCTGGATATCTTGCGTCGCATTTGCGACGCGGTAGAACACGCGCATATCCGCGGTGTCATTCATCGCGATCTGAAACCCAGCAACATTCTGGTCAAAGCTGACGGCCAACCCAAGGTGCTCGACTTTGGCGTTGCACGCCTGTCGGCCGACCGTGGCGGCGACGAACTGACTGGTGTCGGCGTTGTGGTCGGCACCGTGGCCTATATGAGCCCAGAGCAAGCGATGAGCGAGCCCGGTGCGGTCGATATCCGCACCGACGTGTATGCGCTCGGCATGATTGGCTATCGCCTGTTGACCGGCGCGATGCCCTACACCGTGACCGGCGTCAATCTGGCGCAAGTGCTCAACGCCATCATTAACGCTGTGCCGCGGCCTCTGGCCAGTGTCGACGCCAGGTTTGCCGGCGATCTCGATACGATTTTCGCCAAAGCGTTGGCCAAGGAAAAGGACCAGCGCTATCGCAACGCTGCTGAATTCAGCGAGGACCTGCGCCGATATCTGGCGGATGAGGCAATCTTGGCGAGGCGAGCCAGCCTGTACGCCGAAATGCGCCGGTTTGCGCGGCGCAATCGTATTTTGGTGGCTTCGGCAACCGCTGTCACTCTGGCCTTGTTTGGCGCCGCGACCATCAGCATGCAGTTCGCTCTGCGCGAACAAGCCCAGCGCCAGGAATCCGAAGGCATGATCGAACTGATGACCGGGCTGTTGTCGCGTGCCAATCCGAGTTTTGCAAAGGGCCGGGCCGTCACCGTTCACGACGTCCTGGGCGACGCCGACCGTGCACTGGAACGCAACCTGTCCGACGCACCTGTCGCACGTGCGCGCATGCGCGCATCCCTGGCAGAAACCTGGCGCGCGCTTGGCGATACGCCGCGTGCCGTCGAGTACTTCGCCGCTGCCGCGGCCGACTTTCGGGCGGCGGGCATCACCGGTGCGCGACTTCAGCTGACGGAGTTTGGAAAGGCGCGCGCCTTGCTTGAGGGTGGTCGTGTGGCTGAAGCGCGCGAGGCGTTGGCCGAGCTGCTGCGAGAGGAAGCTGCCAGCACCGCGGTGCGGCTGCATATTCTCGCGGCGCATGCGCGCGCCCTGACAGAACTCGGCGAGTTCGATTCGGCGCTTGTGGAGTTTCGTCAGACGCTCGGGCAACTGGCGAGCGCGGGGCAGTGTCTTGAATGCCCGGCGGATTGGGCCGCGCGATTGCGCGCTTATGTATCCATCAACATCGCCCTGAGCGAGCGCGGTGCAAAGCGGCCGGAGCGGGCATTGGCGGCTGCCGATGAGGCTTACCGATTTGCGCAAGAGACCTTCGGTGCGATCGATCCTGATACCGCGCAGGCGCTGACTGAAAAATCCGCGGCGTTGTTTGACAATGGCGAACACGGCGCCGCGCTGGCGCTCGCGCAAACAACCTTCATCGAGTTGGGAAAGCTGCTTGGGCCGACGCACTGGCTTACGCTTGTTGCGGCGAATAATTTGGCGCTGCGTCATGAGCGGATGGGCAATTTAACGCTCGCTCGCGAACATCTGAGCGCAGCGCACGCTTTGGGCGTTCAACACCTGGAGGTCGATCACCCGACGCTAACGACCCTGGAAGAGAACTATGCGCGATTGCTGCATTTGACGGGCGATATCGCCAGCGCGCTGCCGATCATGGAACGTGCGTATCGAAAGCGTGTCCAGCAGCAGGGGAAGACGCATCCTGAAACACTGCAAACAGCCTTGAACCTGAGCGTCTTGTTCTCGAACGTGGCGCGCAATGAAGAGGCGCTTGCGCTCTTGGAAGCGTCCCTCGAAGGTACCCAGACGCGGTTTGGCCAGGCGCACCGCAGCACACTCGTGGCGCGCAGCGAGTTTGCCTCATCGTTGCGCAACAACGCGCGATTTGAAGAGGCCGATGCTGAGTTCCGCGAAGCGCTCGACCGCGCCCTTGGCACGCTCGCTCCGGGCGATTCGGATCGGCTTCGCGTGCTTTATCAATACACCGGATCGTTACAACGCCAAGGTCGATTCGATGAGGCCTATGCCCTGACCAGGCAACTATTGGAAGAATCCCGTCTATCGACCGACGGCTCACAGTTCGCGCTGCTTGCGCCATTGCGTCATGCGCGCAGTCTGCGCGGTATGCAGCGTCATACAGAGGCCGAACAGCTACTGGCGACAATGCGCGCCGGTCTGAACGACCAACATCCTGTGCAAATCCGTGACATGGTCGACAAGGATCTTGAAGAAGTGCGCCAAGAATCTCGCAAAAACTGATTTTGTCGGCAACCGAACTTTTCTGGGGCGGACGATGTAGCAAACTCCGGCCTGACAAGCACAAGTTAGGGGCGAGGCATGATCGCCAACGTCGAAAAAATCCTCCTTGCCAATGCCATCACCGACACCGGCGCCATTGCGATTCGCTGGCGCAATGCACCGGGCTGGCCGATTGAGGAAGTGTCCGCCAATGCCATCGATTGGGGCATCGACGCGCAGGCGCTCCAGCGAGGCGCCTGTTTTGCCGAGCTGATGCATCCGGAAGATCTGGCGCGGATCGAAAGCGACATTCTCGCGCTGCCGGCGGATCCCGAGCGCTGGCACATGGAGTATCGGATTCGTTGCGGTCATCGATGGCGTTGGGTCGAGGACCGCTCCTGGGTCGAACGCGGCAGTGATGGCGACGCTGAGGCTTTCCATTGTGTGCTGTTCGACATCAGCGATCGCAAATCGGTCGATGCCGGCTTAAGCCTGGCGGCGCAGTCGGCGCCGCTGCTGCTGGGGAACGGCCCGCTCAAAGCCAGAATCGCGCAACTCTTGAGGCGTGTCGGTGAGTGCTTCCAGGCACAACGGGCATTTCTGTTCGAATTCGAGGGCACCGACCCCGGCAACTACAGTATCCGGCACTCGATCTGGCAGAAGAATGGGTTGTCGGCGCTGCGCGATGGCGTCAGGATGCCGATCAGTGCCGCGCAAGCCCGCTGGATTCGCGTGCTGCAAAAGGACCAGTGCATACGTGGCACGTTGAATGACTTTCCGCCGATCGAACGCAATGCGTTGAAGGCGCTTGGTATCGGCTCGTTGATGGTGGTCCCGATTCGCTGCCGCGCGGGACTCTTCGGATTTCTCGGCATTGACGACGGGCATTCGCGGATGTGGGCTGCCGCAAATGAAGCCAGCATGCGAATCATCGCTGCCGCGTTGGGGGCAGCCATCGAGCGCGATGCGGCGGATCTCCATAGCGAAACGCAGCTGCGGAACGCGCTGGACGCAGCGGAGACGCGTCAGCAGGTGTCAAATCATGTGGCCGAGATCGATGCTTTGACCGGGCTGCCGAATCGCGTCGCGGCCCAGCGCATGATCGACGAGAGTGCGCAATCCCCGGGGGGCGGACGCTTCTTTGTCGGGCTGCTGGATATCGATCGTTTCCGCATTGTCAACGATGGGCTCGGGTACGACTACGGCGACTTTTTGCTGCGCAGCGTGGCCGGGCGCCTGCGTTCGATATTGAGTGGCGAGGATTTCATCGCAAGAACTGGATGCGATGAGTTCATGATCATCGCGCGGTCGGCCGCAGACGCGAAGGGCGCTTCGCTGCTCGCGGAGCGACTCCTGGAAGCACTGCGCGAGCCAGTGTGTTTCGCCGATGGGCAGGTGGCATTCGTGGAAGCCAGCATCGGCTTTTCCGTGTTTCCAGACGACGGCGCTTCGAGCATGCAGCTGCTGCGCGGCGCGGATGCAGCGTTGTACCGCGCCAAGTCGACCGGCGGCAACGAACACCAGTTCTACACGCCTGAACTGGTGGCCAGTGCGCAGCGGAAACTGACCCTGGATGCCCAATTGCGACGCGCGCTGTTGGCGGACGAATTCGTTGTTCACTATCAACCGATCTTTGATTGCGAAGACGAACGCCTCACGGGCGTAGAGGCGTTGGTCCGCTGGCGTATGGCCGACGGCCGATTGGTCATGCCCGGAGAGTTCATCGCTGCGGCGGAGGACGGCGGACTGATTGGCCGCCTCGGCGATCGCGTGTTGGAGTCGGCGTGCCGGCAAGTGCAACGCTGGCGCCAGACCGGGCACGAGGCGCTGCGCCTGAGTGTCAATCTCTCGGCGCGCCAGTTGCTGAATCCCGAGTTCCAATCACGGCTGATGCGCATATTGGCAGAGTCCGGACTAGACCCGGCAGCCCTGGAACTTGAGCTGACAGAAAGTCTGCTGATGGAACATGGGCGGGACATCGAACGAACCTTGTCGGCGCTGCGCCTGCTTGGAATCAGAATCGCGATCGACGACTTCGGCACCGGCTACAGCTCGCTGGCGTATCTGCGCCGTCTGCCCGTAGATACGATCAAGATCGATCGCTGTTTTGTCGCCGATGTCGGCGATACCAAGGGCGGCGACATCATTGCCGGCGCGATCGTCGCTTTGGGCCAACAATTGAATCTCACTGTACTTGCAGAAGGCGTCGAAAGCGAGGCGCAGTTGCGCTTCTTTAGAGCGCGAGGATGCCGATTGTTCCAGGGCCACCTGAAGAGTCCCGCACTCACGGCTGACGAATTCGCTAAACGCTATTCGCCCCCCGCGATCGACGACGCGGCATTCCTGAGGTCGCGTTTGCTGGCCAGCTTGAGGCGCCCTGCGGTGCAGTCACAGATGCGACCGAGATTCGGACTGTAGCGCGCGCTCATCGGGCACGATCCAGGCGGCTTCGTCGCAGAGCGCCGAGCGTTGCCTGCTCCGTTCGACAGCGCGTTTTGCCGGCGCTGTGCTCGATCGATCAATCGAGCCGATAATTCGGGGCCTCTTTCGTGATCTGCACGTCGTGCACATGGCTCTCGCGGACGCCAGCGCTGGTAATGCGCACAAATTCCGGCCTGGACCGCATTTCTTCGACTGTCGTGCAGCCGACATAACCCATGCTCGACCGCAGTCCGCCCAGAAGTTGATGCACGATACTGCGCAATGGCCCTCGGTAGGGTACGCGCCCTTCGATGCCTTCGGGCACCAGCTTGTCCGCATCGGCGTCGTCCTGAAAGTAGCGATCTTTCGATCCGCGTTGCATCGCGCCCAGGGAGCCCATTCCGCGGTACGACTTGTAGCTGCGTCCCTGATACAACTCGACTTCGCCGGGTGCTTCTTCGGTGCCGGCGAACAAGCCGCCGATCATCACGCAGTGGGCGCCAGCTGCCAGCGCCTTTGCGATATCCCCTGAATAGCGTATTCCGCCATCGGCAATGATCGTCGCCCCTGTGTGACCGATGGCGTCGACGACCATCGATACCGCCGTGATCTGCGGCACGCCGACGCCAGCGACGATTCGCGTGGTGCAGATCGAACCCGGTCCAACGCCCACTTTCACGCCATCTGCACCGGCATCCACCAGGGCTTTGGCCGCGGCACCGCTGACGATGTTGCCGCCCACGACCTGCAATTTCGGGTAGCGCTTCTTCACCCACGCCACTCGACCAATGACGCCTTCGGAGTGCCCGTGGGCTGTGTCGACGACCACAACGTCGACACCGGCTTCGACCAGTGCATCGATGCGCGCTTCGGTATCGCCGCCGACGCCAACCGCTGCGCCAACGCATAATCGCTCCTGAGCATCCTTGCAGGCATTGGGATTGTCGCGCGCCTTTTGGATGTCCTTTACCGTGATCATTCCGCGCAACTCGAAATCGCCGTTGATCACCAGGACTTTCTCGATACGATGCTGATGCAGCAACGCCAGCACATCGTCGTCGCTGGCACCTTCGCCAACGGTGACCAGCCTTGGTTTGGGCGTCATGATCTGACGCACGGGTTGGTCGAGATTGGTCTCGAAGCGCAAGTCGCGACTGGTGACGATACCGACGAGTTCCTGGCCGTCGACCACCGGTACGCCGGAGATTTGCATGCGCCGCGTCAGCGCCATCACCTCGCGCACGGTTGCATCGGGGCGCACCGTGATTGGATCGCGGATGACGCCGGCCTCGAATTTTTTCACCATGCGCACTTCGGCCGCTTGCTGCTCAATGCTCATGTTTTTGTGCACAATGCCCAGACCACCCATTTGCGCCATGGCGATCGCCAGACGCGACTCGGTGACGGTGTCCATCGCCGCCGCAACGATCGGGATGTTGAGGCTCTGCAAGCGCGATATTCTTGTGGCCAGCGACACATCGCGTGGCAGGACGTTGGAAAAAGCAGGAACCAGCGAGACGTCGTCGAACGTCAACGCTTCAGCGACAATGCGCATCGGAGCCTCCGGAAAAGCGAAGGCGAGCGAGTATATCGGTTGCATTCGCATCGCGGACGGCGGCGGCGTGGATCAAGACGGCAAACGGTCAGATATCGCGCCAGCGATCCTCGCCGTGGGCAACCATGGAAATCAACTACGGCTGGAGCCCGCCATGCAACATCGACTCGCAGGACCAGCCGACATAGATGACGTCTATGCGCTGTACATGGCGCCAACCGTTGTTCCTTTCCTGGCCTACGACGCAATGACTCGGGCACAGTTTGAGCCGGTGTATGAAGAACTGCTCAGTACCCAAAATTTCTCGCTGTGCGTCGGCGATTCGGGCGAACTGGCGGGCTTTTACCGAGCCACGCGATTTGCCGGTCGTACGCGCCACGTGGCGTACCTCAGCACCATCGCGATTGCACCGCGACTGGTTGGTACCGGCGTTGCCCGAACCATGATCGAGGCGGCAATCGCTCGTTTGCGCGAAGCGGGCGTCATGCGCTTCGAACTGCTCGTGGAATCCGACAATCCACGCGCGATCGCGTTTTACGCCAAACTCGGGTTTGGCATTGAAGGCCGCCAGCGAATGGCTTACAAACGTGCGCATCAGGCGCACTTTGTCGATGAGCTGATGATGGCGCTGGTTTCGGTGTCGCCGAACGGAGCTGTTGCATAAGCCCCCGATAGCACCGAGACGCTCTTGGCGCGCTCGGCGTCAGGCGCGAACCGCAGCCATCGCCAACGCTGTTGTGCGGATGCGCCGCGACGGGCGATGCCAAAGGCCTCGAATGCACCGAAACTCTTGGCGGGAATCGCGTGGGCTCAGGCCCAATGCACTTTTGATTTACCTTGATACCACGTGTCCAGCTGCGCCTCGACGCTGCTTTCGATGCGTGCACGTTTGATTTTCATCGTCGGCGTCAGGCAGCCGTTTTCAATGCTCCAGGGTTCGCGCGCTACGACGATCATCTTCAGCTGTTCATAGTCCGCAACTCTGCCGTTGATTTGATCGAGCAGCTGCCCGAATTCCTCTTCGATCTGTTTGCGTATCGTCGGATCGTTCTGCTGCGGTCGCACGTGCTCGGCCAGAACGACCAGCGCATAAGCCGCCGGCTGGCCAACGCCCGACACGATCGACAGTTCCACCATTGGATGCGAATTCAGCAGATTTTCAATCGGCGCGGGCGCAACGTATTTGCCCTTCGCGGTTTTGAATTGCTCCTTCGCACGACCGGTGATTTTCAGCAGTCCCTGCGCGCTGAACTCGCCCAGATCGCCGGTGCAGAAAAAGCCATCTTCGGTAAAACACTGCGCATCCAACTCAGGCTGCTTGTAGTAACCCACCAGTTTGCCCGGCGACTTCACCAGGATCTCGCCGTTACTGCCCAGACGCGCTTGCACGCCGGGCAACGCGACGCCCACATAACCCGGCGCGGCTTTGCCGAACATCGAAATGAAAGAGTAGGCAAAGTCCTCGGTCATCGCATAACCCTCGCGCAGATTAAGGCCCAGGCGTTGATACCAGGCGATTAAATCCGCCGGAATCGGGGCCGAGCCGCTCCCAGCCATCTGTACGTGGTCCAAGCCCAGTCCTCTGAGAATCTTGCGCGCAACAATGCGGCCGAGAATCGGAATGCGCAGCAAACGATCCAGTTTCCTGGCCGGCATTTTTGCCAGTACGCCCTGTTGAAACTTGAGCCACAAACGTGGCACCGAGATGAACGCAGTCGGTCGAGCGCGTTTCAGATCAGCCAAAAAGGTATCGAGCGACTCGGCGAAGAAGATGTGCGTTCGACCATCAACGAACGATGCGCATTCGATCCATGCACGCTCGAAAATGTGCGCCAGCGGCAGATACGACAGAACTCTGAGCTCGCCGCGAATTTGTGATCGCATGTCGGCGGCGATGCCCGTGGCTGCCGCCGAAGCGCCGGCAAAGCAGTGCATCACGCCTTTGGGCGTGCCAGTCGATCCCGAGGTGTACATCAACAGCGCCAGGTCATCGGCAGCGCGCTGTGGCTGGCCTTCGATGGGTGGCGTTCGCGATATCACGGCATCCCACGTATCGAATTCGGTTTTCGGCGCAAGCGGAAAAGCAATCCGCGGCAAGCCAGCGGGTACACCAGGCGCTTGTTGCGCCCAGGTGTCGAGTTTGCCGACAAACAGCAGACTGGCTTCGCTGTGATTGAGCACGTATTTGACAGTGTCAGCAGTTTCGGTTGGGAAAATGGCCACCGTCGTGTAGCCGGCCATCCAAATGGCCAGCTCCGCCATAACGAAGTGCGCACAGTTCTTCGACAGGATCGCGATACGCGCGCCGGGTGGAAAACCCTGGTTCTTCAAATGCGCCGCCATGCGCCGCGACTGATCCATCACCTGCGCCCAGGTGTAGTCGACCGCCTGACCACCTCCGACAGGCTGGGTCAGATAGATGCGGCTGGCCTGCTCCACCTCGTGGCGGTAGATGTCATCCAACAGCAGCCTTTGTGTGCGCATAGCAGCCTCCTCCCGGTCGGACTGCGGTGAATCTACCGCAATACAGCCATTTGCGGCGGTGGGCAAACAAGTTTCGCAAATCGGGCGGTTTCAGGACGTTTCTGGGTTGACGCGCCAGCCGGAGAATGCGCCCTCGCGTCGCTTTGCCTGGCTGGACCGGGGCGGAACAACTGTGCAGTGCGGTCGACCCTGGTGCAATGACATTCCCGCAGACGCAACGGCGCCGGAGCGGCAGACCGCGCAGCGTCGCCTTGGCATCGCGGTGTATTCTCCGCGGCCACCATCGTACGAGGGCGAAAACATGAGCGAAACCGCGCCGGTGACCGCGATCAAACCAAAGAAATCCGTTGCCCTATCGGGTGTCGCCGCTGGCAACACAGCGTTGTGCACGGTGGGTCGAAGTGGCAACGACTTGTCGTATCGCGGCTACGATATTCACGATCTGGCCGGACGCGCTTGTTTTGAGGAAGTCGCGCATTTGCTCGTGTATGGCCATCTGCCCAACGTTGCGGAGCTGCGCGCCTACAAATCCAGGCTCAAGCGACTGCGCGGGATCCCTGCGATCGTGCAAGACGCACTGGAAATGCTGCCGCCAGCCACGCATCCGATGGACGTGCTGCGCACCGGTGTATCGGTGCTTGGCGCAATCATGCCGGAGCGCGAGTCGCATCCGCTGGCTGAAGCGCGCGACATCGCTGATCGGCTGATGGCCAGTTTCGGCTCGATGCTGCTGTATTGGTATCACTTCAGCCATGCCGGTGCGCGTATCGATGTCGAAACCGATGACGAGTCGATCGCCGGACACTTTCTGCATTTGTTGCACAGCAGGCGTCCGAGCGAGTCGCATGCGCGTGCGCTCGATCAATCGCTGATTCTCTACGCTGAGCATGAGTTCAATGCCAGCACGTTCACGGCGCGTGTGATCGCGGGCACGGGCTCGGACATGTACTCGTCCATCGCCGGTGCGATCGGCGCGTTGCGTGGCCCGAAACACGGCGGCGCCAACGAGGTGGCGATGGATATCATTGCGCGCTATCGAAACGCCGAGGAAGCCGGGGCCGATATCCACGCGCGCGTTGATCGCAAGGAGATCATCATCGGTTTTGGCCACCCCGTTTACACCGTATCGGATCCGCGCAACGTCATTATCAAAGAGATCTCTCGCAAGCTCTGCACCGAAGCCGGCAATCTGCGTTTGTTCGAGGTCTCAGAGCGCATCGAAACGCTGATGTGGGAGCTGAAGAAGATGTTCCCGAATCTCGATTGGTACAGCGCCTCGACCTACCACATGCTGGGCGTGCCGACGGCCATGTTCACGCCGCTGTTCGTGATCTCGCGCACCAGCGGCTGGTGCGCGCATGTGATCGAGCAGCGCCTGGATGGCAAGATCATTCGTCCGAGCGCGAACTACACCGGTCCGGACGATCAGGTCTTCGTTCCGATCGAGAAACGTTAGCGTGCGCACGCTCAAGTTGCGGCGCGAAGCGGAGCGCCGCCTGCGCACAGGACACCTGTGGATTTACGCCAACGAGATTGAAGGCAAGCTTGGAACGCTGGGTTTGACGCCAGGAGAACTTGTCGACATCGAGATCCCAGGCAAGAGTCTCGGCGTTGCCTATGTCAATCCGAACTCGCTGATCGCCGCACGTCTGCTGCAAGCACCCACTGCGCAGTTCGACGTTGATACCTGGCTTGCGCAGCGTTTGCACGCCGCCGTTGCGACGCGCCGGATGCTCGGGCTCGCCCGCCAATGCCGTCTGGTATTCGGCGAGAGTGATGGTCTGCCGGGGCTGGTCGTCGATCGTTATGGTGCTGTGCTCAGTGTGCAGATCACGACCGCCGGCATGGAGCGGCTGCGCCCGTCGTTGGCGCGTGCGCTGGGTTCAATCGATGGCATCGAGACGATTGTCTGGCGCGGCGACAGCAGTTCGCGCACGCTCGAAGGCCTGCCATCGACGGTGGAGATCGAAGGCGTGTTACCGGAACAGATCATCATCGACGAAGGCAACGCGCGCTTCGCCATCGCACCAGCCATTGGACAAAAAACCGGCTGGTTCTACGATCAGCGCGACAACCGTGCGCGCGTCTTGCCGCATCTCTCCGGTTTGCGCGTGCTCGATCTGTTTTCTTACGGTGGCGGTTGGGGCATTGGCGCTGCGTGTGCCGGCGCACGGGACGTTTGGTGTGTCGATTCTTCCAACGCCGCGATCGAGTCGGTCAACGCGAACGCGCGCTACAGCGGCGTGTCGGCCAACGTTCGCGCGATTGAGGCCGACGCGTTCGATGCCTGCCGGGAATTCAAGGCTGGCGGTGAACGTTTCGGTGCCATCGTCGTCGATCCACCAGCCTTCATCAAGCGCAAGAAGGACGCCGAAGAAGGTGCGCTCGCTTACCGGCGGATCAACGAAGCGGCACTACGTTTGCTCGAACCCGGCGGCTGGTTGATCAGCTGTTCCTGCTCGCACCATTTCGACGAGATCAGTTTGCTCGATGCATTGCGGCGTGCCGCACAAAGCGCGGGTCGTTCTTTGCGCGTGCTGATGCGCCTGGCGCAATCGAGCGATCATCCTGAACACCCGGCGATGCCCGAAACGCGATACCTGAAGGGTTTTGCCTGTAGCGTGTGGTAGGTTGTTCGCCGCGCAGGCAAGCTGCTTCACACGAAGGGCTGAACGAAGACACTAAACGAAGCCACCTTTTTCTTCGCGGCTTCGTGTGAGGTTGCACAAGTCAGCTTAGCCTCGCCGGTATTCGCACGAGGGTCCAACATGCGCGTTCTGCTTTTGATCACCACCTTCCTTTTGGCCGCCTGCACGCCTGGCGCGCGTGTCGATGTCAGGCGCGACGTTGTGCCCACAACGCCGCCGACAGCGGCGGCAGAGGCGGCGCTCGAGGTGCCTGCCGGCGCCAGCAATATCCAGCGACTGCCGCCGGAGTACGAAGCGGCGCCAGCCCTGGAGTTGGCGGCGATTGACCGCAGCCTGCGTGCCTCCGGAATTGGCTGGCTGGTACGTACACCGGTTCCGATCGCCGACTACTACGCACAGTTCGATGTGCGCACCAATGTTGGCAACTTGCGTGTCTCTGGTCGCGATCTGCTGGCGATTCGACTGGCGGAACTCGACGCGGTGCGCGCGCTTGATAAAATCACCGCATCCGATGCGTTCGTCGATGCCGCCGAGCGCGGTGTCGCGCGGCCCGTGGAGGCGGTGACCACGCTGGTCGATGCGCCTGGCGAGACGCTGTCCAACCTGCCGCGTGGCATTGGCCGATACCTGGTGCGCACCGCGCGGCGCGTCGGTGAGTTGGCGGTCGATCTGGCCGATGCGTCGCGCGACGCCATGGCCGACGACGACGAAAAAACGGGACACGGCGGGTCAGGTCGAACTTTTTCGGAGAAGGCGCAATCAACGGCAACATCGGCGTCTTTACGCTGGATCGGTTATCACCGCTCACGTCGTGAGATTGCGCGGCATGTTGGCGTCGACCCGTATTCGACCAATCCGCTGCTGGATGAACGGCTCGACCGCCTCGCCTGGGCCGATTGGACAGGCCGCAAGCTGGTGGGATTTGGCATCGGCGCGATTGGCGGCATCGTCGGCGAAGGCCTGAGCATTTCCACACGCGCCTACGAACTGGCGTGGGAATTGCCGCCTGAGGAAATTCGTCGGCGCAATATCAAAGCGCTCGAAGCGTTGGGCGTCACCGGCAAACCGGCACGTGATTTGTTGCGCAACCGGGCCTTCCCGCTGACTCTGCAAATCGAGTTTGTCGATCTCATCGGCGCGCAGCACCAGCGCCATCTGGCGGTGGAATGGGCAGCGCTCGGACGCGTGGCCGAGGACGAGCGCGATGCGCGATTCCTGGTGTTATCGCTGCGCATGGCGGCGGATATCCAGTCGCGTGAACCGGGTGCCCGCGGTGCGATCATCGGCGGCACGCCCGGGCTCATCCACAACAACGGACAGCAGACGGTGCTGCTGCCTGTCGATCACATTCATTGGTCCGATCAAATCGCCGCCTTCGCCTGGCGCGACGATCTGATCGGCGAACATCCCACCCTGGTGACGACCGGCACGTTATCGGAACTGGCGAGAGAATCATTTTCGCAGGCCGGTTGGACAGTGATCGAGCACTTCGCCATCCAGGATCAAGATGGCCCGGTCGACAAGCGTTCGTCTGGCGATGTGCGGACCAACGACCTTGCCCACGTGCGAGAATCGCGGCCCGTTCGCTAAACGCGCTTGTTCATGACTCCATTGCCACGCCCATCTTTCGGATTTGCCAAACGCCACGGCGTGGCGGTGACAGGTATGGCCGATGGCAAGGCGCAAGTGGTTTGTCGGCAGGACGTTCGGCCCGAAGCGCTGGTCGAATTGCGACGCTTCCTTGGGGTGCCGTTGTTGCCGCAGAAGTTGCCGGCCGAACAGTTCGAGGCGCTGCTGCAATCGCTGTATCAGGGCGGCGGAGAGGATTCGCGCAGCATGGCCGCGGACATCGATCAGCGGCTCGACCTGAGACAATTGGCCGATGAGTTGCCCGAGCCTACCGATCTGATGGAGAGTGAGGACGATGCGCCGATCATTCGGCTGATCAATGCATTGCTCGCAGAAGCCGTTCGCGAAAACGCTTCAGACATCCACATTGAGCCCTACGAGAATCGACTGGTTGTTCGGTTTCGGGTCGATGGTGTACTGCGCGAAGTGCTCTCGCCGCAGAAGTCGATCGCGCAACCGGTCGTATCGCGTATTAAAGTGATGGCCAAGCTGGACATTGCGGAAAAACGGCTGCCGCAAGACGGGCGTATTGGCCTGAAAATCGCCGGCCGCCCAGTGGATGTGCGCGTTTCGACGATCCCTGCCAGTTTTGGCGAACGCGTGGTGCTCCGCCTGCTCGACAAACAGGCGGGGCGTCTGAACCTCACCGAACTTGGCATGGACGAAGCGACTCGCGCCCGCCTCGATGATCTGATCCATCGCCCACATGGGATTTTGTTGGTGACGGGCCCTACTGGCTCGGGTAAGACCACAACCTTGTACGCGGCGCTGATGCAGCTCAACGACAAGAGCCGCAACATCATGACCGTCGAAGATCCGATCGAGTACTACATCGACGGCATCGGCCAGATGCAGGTCAACACCAAAGTCGATATGACGTTTGCGCGCGGGTTACGCGCCATCTTGCGACAAGATCCGGACGTGGTGATGGTTGGCGAAATTCGCGATCTGGAAACTGCCGAAATTGCCGTGCAGGCATCGCTCACCGGGCACCTGGTGCTATCCACGCTGCATACCAATACGGCCGTCGGCGCTGTCACGCGGCTACGTGATATGGGTATCGAACCCTTCTTGCTGTCGTCGAGCTTGATCGGCGTGCTCGCACAGCGACTCGTTCGCGTACTCGACCCGGCAACTTCCGAGCGTTACCTCGCCAGTTCCGCCGAATTGGCGGCGCTGGGCAAGCACACGAGCGGCGAGCAATTTCTGTGGCGTCCGGCGCAGCGGGGCACCGGCTATAAGGGTCGAACGGGCGTCTATGAGCTGGTTGCCATCGACGAAGCGATGCGTCAGGCGATTCACGACAAAGTGGGCGAAAACGAACTGGATCGCATCGCACGTCGCCATTCACCGAGCATTTTCGACGACGGTTGGCGCAAGTGCCTGGCCGGTCTGACCAGCGTCGAAGAAGTACTCAAAGTGACGCGCGAGGATTAATCACGGAAAAGTCAACCTCTCAATCGTTGACATCGTGTCAATGATTGACGTATCGTCCAGCACATGAGCTACCTCACCGAACGCCGATTGGAAGAAAAGGAAGCGCGCCGCGCACAAATCGTGGACGCTGCGGAAGCGGTGTACGCCGATATCGGCTGGGACGCACTCACCATCGATCAAGTGGCGCGCCGCGCGCGTCTGTCGCGTGGGTTGGTGTATGTCTACTTCAAAGACAAATTCGACCTGCATTGCGCGATCTGCGAACGCGCGCTGACGCTGCTTGGCGAACGCTTCGAAGCAGCGCAGGCACGGCATCAGCGGGGACGCAACAAGGTCGAGGCGGCGGGGCGGGCCTATGTCGCCTTCTCGCAGGAAGTCCCGCACTACTTTTCAGCGCTGGCGCGGTTCGAGGCGCACTCGCTGACCGCCATCGAAGAGGGCAGTACCGAGGCCAGTTGTATGCTCGCAGGCGATAAAGTCCACGCGATCATGGTGCGCTGCATTGAAGCGGGCGTTGCCGATGGTTCCATCCGCGGCGACCTGGGCAACCCTTATCTGACGGCAATGACGCTGTGGGGTTTCATGCACGGGATCATTCAAATCGCCGCGACCAAAGCGAACATGCTCGCCGCCGACGGCATCAGTTCGCAGCAACTGGTCGAACAGGCCCTGCGGCTGGCCGGACTCGGAATGGCGCCCGGCGCCGTGCTCGATTGACACTTTTATTTGACCAAGAAATGACAACTGTCTAACGATTGCACGTTTAACGAAACCATGACAACTTGCCGAAAACTTATTGCGGTCCTTTTTTTCGCGACCAACGCTGCCCAGGCGGTCGACTATGAGAGCACGATCGCAGCGCTACAAGCAGACGCTCGCGCGAGCAATCTGGCGCTGCGCGGGGCACAACTGGACGTCGCCGCAGCCAGCGCCGCACTCGATCAGGCTCAGGCTGGGTTTCGTCCGATCGTGTCGCTCAGCGCACGCTACTCGCGCGCACGAGGCGGTCGCGTTCAATCATTGCCCGTTGGCGATCTGGTCAATCCCGCATACCGAACGCTCAATGAGCTGCTGCGTGCGCAGGGCCAGGCGGCGCGCTTCAGCGACATCGCCAACCAGGAGATTGCGTTCTTGCGCGAGCGTGAGCAGGACACCAGACTCAGTCTGTCGCAACCGATTTACGCACCCGCGATCGGCGCCGGGATTCGCACTGCGCGCGCGGGTGTGGAGGTCGCGGATGCTGGACGGGATGCACTTGCGAGGCGCCTCGACCGCGATGTCGAAGTTGCCTATCTGGATTTTCTGAGCGCCTGCGAAGCAATTCAGATTGTCGAAGCCAGCGCGACGCTGCTGGTCGAAAACCAGCGCGTGAACCAGGTCCTGTTCGACAACGGTAAAGTGACGCTCGATCAGGTCCTGCGGGCCAAAGCCGAGGTGCTCGCGGTCGAACAGCAGACGTTCGATGCGACCAATCAGCTCGAACTGGCGCAGAGCTATCTGAACTTCCTGTTGAATCGCGACCTGGACCACACGATCGAGCGAGTTGCCACGCCCGAGCCCGGTGCCCTGGCACGCCGAACGCTCGGCTCGCTCGCCAGCGCCCTGGATGCAACAGACAATGCGCGCTTCGAAGCCAAGGGTCTTACGCAGCGCGACGAACTACGGCAACTGGATGCAGCCACGCGCGCTTCGCAAGCCCGGCTCGATGTGCAGCGTGCAGCCTATAAGCCAACGTTGGCGTTCGCGATGGATGCGGGCATCCAGGGTGAGAGCTATGGATTCGGCAGCGGCGAGAACTATGCGATCGCCTCGGTGGTGTTGAACTGGACGGTCTTCGACTTCGGAGCACGCCACGCGGCCGTATCAGCGGCGGCTGCGCAATTGGAAGCGGCGGAAACTGAGCGACAGGACCTCGCCAATCGGATCGCGCTGGATGTGCGCCAGGCCGCCGATCGGCTGCGCACGGCACTGCGCTCGCTGGACACGGCCAATGCGCGACGAATTGCCGCCGAAGAGGGATTTCGCATCGCCAGCAAGAAGCGCGACGCGGGCTCCATTGCCCAGGTGGAATTCATCGACGCACGCACAGCGCTCACCAGCGCCGAACTCAACGATAACCTGACCCGATTTTCTGCGCTGGTGCGGTTGGCCGAGTTATCGGCCGCGCTGGCCATACCCACGCAAGGAGCGCAACCATGATCCGCATACTGACGATGCTCGCGGCCGCCGTTCTGGCCGGATGCAGCAACGGCAATGCCGTGCAAACCGAATCGGAGCGCGTGCTTTCGGTGCGCGTCGCCAGTGCCACCAGCGGTCCGGCGGCACCCACGATTCGCGCCAGCGGCGTACTTCGCTACAAGGATGAAACCCGGCTTGCATTCAAGATCGGCGGTGTGATCGCCAAAATTCTGGTCGACGAAGGGCAGCCGGTGAGCAAGGGCCAGGTGCTTGCCGAGCTGGAACTCGCCGAAATTGGCAGCCAGGTGGAACAAACACAGCAGATGCTGGCGAAAGCACAACGCGATTTGGAGCGCGGTGAGCGGCTATTTCAGGAACAGGTGATTCCGCTGGAAGCATTGCAAGATTTGCGCACGCAGCGGGAAATGGCCGCCCAGAGCCTCAAGGCAACACGTTTCAACAAGAGCACTGCCATCATTTCTGCGCCCGGCAATGGCGTCGTGCTGCGCAAGTTGGCGGAGAACAGCGAGACCGTCGCGCCTGGCGCGCCGGTTCTGATCGTCGGCAGCGCTGAAGCCGGGTTCGTCATGAACGTCAGCCTTTCGGATCGCGACGTCGTGCAAGTGGCATTCGGTGACGTTGCGCGCCTCCGCTTCGATGCGCTGCCTGGCGAGGACGTCGAGGCCAAAGTCACACGATTGCCTGCCGCCGCAGATCCCAAGAGCGGCCTGTTCGATGTCGAGCTGGCGGTTGCCAGTCATCACAAGAGCTTGCGAAGCGGTCTTGTTGGTCGCGTTAGTCTGGTGCCGGCCAGCGCCAGCGCGGGTCGTCTTGTGCGCATCCCGATCGCATCGGTTATCGAAGGCGATCGCGACCGCGCCAGCGTTTTCGTGGTCGAAGGCGAAGTGGTCAAACGAACGCCGATCGAGATCGCATTCATCGACGGCGACCTGATTGCGCTCAACAGTGGTGTCGACGAGGGCACCCGTGTGGTCACGGATGGCGCGGCCTATGTGGAGGATGGGAAGCGAGTCCGCATTTTGAAGTAGCCGTCTGCCACCCGCCCGCAACCCGAACCAAAAAACACCATGAGCCTCCTCGAATTTCCCATCAAGCGCTACCCCTTCACGCTGATCGCGTTTTTCGGCCTGGTGGCTATCGGCATTTACAGTTTCAACTCGATTGCGCGTTCCGAAGATCCGTACTTTCCGATTCCGGCGTTTGTCATTTCGGCCATCCTGCCCGGCGGCGATCCGGTGGAGATGGAGCGACTCGTCGCCAAACCGATCGAAGATCGACTCGCGGAGCTCGACGACATCAAGCTGATGAACTCAACGAGTGCCGACGGCGTCGTGGTGATCGTGCCTGAGTTCATTGCCGGCATTGATGTGGATCGCAAATACGAGGAGGTCTTGCGCGAAGTCAACGCACTGCGCCCAGAGTTGCCAGCGGAAATCGTCACGCTCGAAATCAAGAAAATCAATCCAGGCCTCGTCAATATCGTACAGATGGCGGTGGTCAGCGACGACGCGCCATACGCAGAGCTGGAGACGCTCGCACGCGAACTCAAAGATCTGTTGAAGACGCTTCCCGGCATTCGCACCGCAGAGAGCTGGGCTTATCCCGAGCGCGAACTGCGCGTGGCGCTGGATCTTAAGCGCATCGCTGAGCTTGGTCTGACGCCGGGGCAAGTCATTCAAGCCGTACAGAGCGATAACGCCAACATTCCTGCCGGCAGCATCGATATCGGCGCGCGTTCGTTCGCACTGAAAACCTCCGGCGCCTACGCCTCGCTCGATCAAGTCCGCTCAACGGTGGTCAATTCCTCGGAAGGACGCACGATACGCGTGCAGGACATCGCCAGCGTGAAGTGGGATACCGCAGAACAACGTTATCTGGGGCGATTCTCCGGGCAGCGCGCGGTGTTCGTTACGGCAAACCAGAAAGACGGTGTCAATATCTTTGATATGCAGGAGCGCATTGATCGCGCGCTCGACCGATTCGAAAAGGATCTTCCAGCTCGGATCAGGCTCGAACGCGGCTTTCGGCAAAGCACGAACGTCGAAAATCGACTCAATCGCCTCGGCCTGGATTTCGTGATTGCCATTGGCCTCGTGTCGATCACGCTGCTGCCGCTGGGCCTTCGTGCCGCGAGCCTGGTGATGATCTCGATTCCATTGTCGCTGGCCATCGGCCTTGCTGGTTTGTACGCGATCGGCTACTCGCTCAATCAGCTGTCGATCGCCGGCTTCGTGGTGGCGCTGGGGCTGTTGGTCGACGATTCGATCGTGGTTGTGGAAAACATTTCGCGTTTTTTGCGCGATGGCTATAGCCGCGAGGAAGCTGCTCTCAAAGCCACGCAGCAAATCCTGGTTGCGATACTGGGCTGCACGGGAACGCTGATCTTTGCGTTCCTGCCGCTGCTGGCATTGCCGGGCACGGCCGGGCAGTTCATCCGCGTTCTGCCGATGGCTGTCGTCTTTACCGTGCTCGCCTCGCTGCTCGTTGCGTTGACCATCATCCCGTTTCTCGCATCGCGAATTCTGTCGCGCCACGAACCAAAGGAGGGCAACGCGGCGCTGCAAGCGGTGATGCGCGGCATCCACACTTTTTATCGACCGCTGCTGCACTGGTCCCTGGCTCACCCGAAACTGACGGTCGTCGGTGCGCTTGGTTTGTTCGTGCTCTCCTTGGGCTTGTTACCGGTCGTCGGCTTTAGCTTGTTCCCGAAAGCGGATACGCCGCAGTTCATGATCACCATCACCGCGCCCAACGGTTCGAGCCTCGAAGAGACCGACCGCGCGCTGCGTTTCGTCGAGGAAGAACTGGCTGCGAGCGAAGAAATCGATCTGTGGTTCAGCAACCTCGGCAAGGGTAATCCCAAGATCTACTACAACATCATTCCGCAGGAACAAGCGTCCAACCTCGCGGAAGTTTATGCGCAGGTGAAACGTTATGACCCGGATGAGACGCCGGCTTTCATTGATGGGCTGCGCGCAAAGTTCGGCGAATACCCGAACGCACGCATCGTCATCAAAGAGTTCGAGAACGGCCCGCCGATCGACGCGCCCATCGCGATTCGCGTCCTTGGTAGCGATCTCGATGTGCTCAAGCGTCTGGCCGGAGAGGTGGAGACGATCGTCAAGGCAACACCCGGCACTCGCGATGTCGACAATCCGCTAAAACTCGATCGAACGGACCTCAAACTGCAGCTGGACGCCGAAAAGGCGGGCCTGCTCGGCGTACCCAGCGCCGAGTTCGATCGTGCCGTGCGCCTCGCGGTCAGCGGCGTCACCGCAGGGCAATATCGCGATCGCGATGGCGAGAGCTATGACATCGTCGTGCGTACGCCGATTGATGGTCGCCCCACGTTGGAGCAACTCGATCAGGTGCGCATTCCGTCGCTCTCGGGTGAACTTCTGCCCAGTTCGCAGTTGGCGAAACTGGAGTTCGATCGCTCGCCGCCGCAGATCCAGCGCTTCAATCGCGAGCGCACTGTGATCCTGAGTGCGTTCACGCAAACGGGATTCAACACCGATAAAGTAACGCGCGATGTGCTGGCGAAGCTGGACGAGATGGACTGGCCACGCGGGTATCGCTATCAGGCAGCAGGCGAAGTTGAAAGTCGACAGGAGAGTTTTCAGGGCCTGGGCGCTGCGATGTTGGTTGCGCTCTTCGGAATCCTCGCCGTACTGGTACTCGAATTCGGCAGCTTCCGCTCGACGCTGATCGTGGCCACGGTCATTCCGCTGGGTGTACTGGGTGGATTGGTAGCGCTGTTTCTCACGGGTTACAGCTTGTCGTTTGTGGCGATGATCGGGTTCATCGCGCTGGTTGGAATCGAGATCAAAAACTCGATATTGCTGGTCGATTTTACCAACCAGCTGCGCGCGCAAGGTCTATCGATCGACGAAGCCGTTGAGCAGGCCGGAGAGATCCGCTTCTTGCCGATATTGCTGACCAGCGCGACAGCCATCGGCGGCCTGCTGCCGCTGGCGATTCAACAGGTCGGCATGTATTCGCCGATGGCCTGGGTGATTATCGGCGGGCTGATTTCATCGACGATATTGGCGCGGTTGGTGACGCCGGTGATGTACAAGCTGCTACCCCCCGCCATCGAAGAGTGCGGCGCTGTTCCAGAACCGCGCGCGCACGCCGCAGCCGCTTGAAAACGAGGTCAGCAATCGAAGTCCGGCGGCGATGGTGCTTCGATGTTCATCGGCGCTAAAGCGCCGACGGCCGGTACGACAATACGCTGAGCGTGCAGCAGACATCGTGGGGCCCAGGATTGCACGGTCTTTCCATAGACGGCGTCGCCTAGGATCGGGTGACCAATGCTGCGCAGGTGGACGCGAATCTGATGCTGTCGGCCGGTTTCCGGCCAACAACGCAGGCAGCTGATGGGCTGCTGCTGGTGCATCGAAAGACGGTCAATCGCGTATCGCGTGGCGGCGGCTTTGGCGCCCGGCTCACCCGGCAGCGCCGGACGCATTTTGCCCTTCCGGGCAGCGTGCAATGCACCGTCGATCCGACCCTTCGGTGGTTCGGGCACGCCGGCCACCCACGCAAGATAGGTTTTCTCCACGCGGCCGCGCTCGAAGGCCAGATTCAATTGGCGATGCGCATCGGCATCGAGCGCAAACAACAGCACGCCACTGGTATCTCGATCCAGGCGATGCACGACCCACAGCGGCCGCCCCAGCTCGATCTCCGCGCGCTGCCTGAGCGCCTGCCCCGGCGCTTCATCCCGCGCTGGAATCACCGTGATGCCGGCCGGCTTATTGAGCGCGACAAAACGCTCGGTGAGCGCCAGCACTTCGATCACGACAATTCCGCAAGCCAATCGCGTGGCCGCAGGTAGTCGTTCAATTTCGCTTCCACGCTGCCTGGCTCTGGCGCATAGCCGTACTCGAATCGCACTTCAGGTGGCAGCGACATCAGTATCGATTCGGTGCGACCGCCCGATTGCAGGCCGAACAGCGTGCCGCGATCCCACACCAGGTTGAATTCCACATAACGTCCGCGACGATAGCGCTGGAACTCGCGTTCGCGAGACCCAAACGGTGTGTTCTTACGACGTTCTACAATCGGCAGATAGGCATCGAGAAACCCATCGCCGACTGCGCGCTGATAGGCGAATGCTGCGGTAAAGTCGGGCATGGACAAGTCATCGAAAAACAAACCGCCCACACCGCGCGTCTCGCCTCGATGTTTGAGATAAAAGTACTCATCGCACCAGCGCTTGTAGCGCGCATACACATCCGCACCAAAAGGTGCCGAAAGCTCATGTGCGGTGCGATGCCAGTGCGCGATGTCCTCGTCGATCGGATAAAACGGCGTCAGATCGAAGCCACCACCGAACCAGAAAACGTCACCGGCAGAGAACACGCGCACGTTCATGTGTGTTGTCGGCAGGTACGGATTGTTCGGGTGTAAAACCAAGGACACACCGAGCGCGCGAAAACTGCGCCCGGCGATCTCGGGACGATGGGCGCTGGCGCTGGCCGGGAGCGAGTGGCCATGAACATCGGAGAACCCAATGCCGGCTTGTTCGAACACTGCGCCGCGTTTCAACACGCGCGTGCGCCCACCGCCGCCTTCGTCGCGCTGCCACCGGTCTTCGGCGAAACGCGCGTTCGGTTCGTGTGCCTCCAGGGCGGCACAAATGCGGTCCTGCAGGTTCATCAAGTAGGCTCTGACGGCTTCAATATCCATAATTCGCTTCGGTTCGGCATTGCGGTAGGAAAGCACAGTGTGGCGGTGACGCACAGTTTGTGCGCTGGATGCTGGTCAATATCATGGGATGGGGTCAATATTGACGATCGGTTCGCTGCAGGTCATTCAACTCGATTCGAGGAGCAAATGATGTCCGTTACTTTGATCACCGGCGCTGCGCGCGGCATTGGGTTTTCGATGAGCAAGCTATCGAAAGCCCGCGGCGATGATGTTGTAGCGGTATGCCGTTCCCCGAGCGAAGCTTTGGGTTCTCTGGGTGTTGAGGTTATATCGGATATCGAACTCACGTCGACGGCCGGTGTGGCGCGGGTTGCTGAGGCTGTGGCTGGCCGAATCGTCGATCGCGCCATCCTCAACGCAGGCGTGCTCGATCGCGAAATGTTTGGCAACGTCGCGACGAAGTTGGACGGCATCCGCCGGCAATTCGAGGTCAATGCTCTGGCGCCACTGGTGTTGGCCGAGTCCCTGATGCCGTCGCTGCGCGAAGGCAGCAAGTTGGCGCTGATCACCAGCCGGATGGGATCGGTTGAAGACAACAGCTCTGGCGGTTATTACGGCTATCGGATGAGCAAAGCGGCGATGAATATGATGGGCAAAACGTTGGCTCTTGATCTAAAAAACCGCGGCATCTCGGTGTTTCTGCTGCATCCTGGTTTCGTACGGACGGACATGACGGGCGGCAGCGGCGATGTGAGCGCCGACGAGTCGGCCGCACAGTTGCTCAATCAGATCGACAACCTGGGACATGCCCAGACCGGTACGTTCTGGCATGCCAATGGCACACGTTTGCCGTGGTGATGGCTCAGTACATTCCCCACCATTGGCCGATCCTGACCGGAAGCGAGCGATCGGGCGTTGCGAAGTAGCGCATCCGGGCGCGATTCGCGTCCTGTTTGGCAGCCAACCTTTCGGCCGGCGTCAGCGTGGGCGTCAATTCGGTGATCGCGCGCTGTGCCTGGCCTTTCCAATGCGGGTTGCAGACCGCCTCGCACAACAGCGCGTAGCGATACGCGCTGCGGGCGTCGGGCTGAATGATCTGGTGGTGCGGCGGGTGATGCATGACGCGGACATGGTAGAAGCGCGCCAGGTGGGCCACGGGGTCTTCGCCGGCAGGCTTGGGCGAGTGCATCGAGCCACTCCTGGTCATTCGCAGCGCCGGCACGCGCGGTGGCACATGCGCCTCCAGTAGCGCGTGCAATGCGATGTGACTGCCCTGCTCGAAGGCTGCGAGCAATATTCCCGGCGCAAGTCGACGGTAGCGCTCGATGAGTTCGATCTCGGCCACCGCGCGGGCTGCCTGCAGCGGCGGATTCAGTGCGAACTCAAGCTGTGATTGCAAGTCACCGGCCTGTGCCAGACGTAACAGCAGCTCGAAGCGCTGCTCCGGGCCGATGGCTTCGCGGCCGCAATACCGCGCTTCGGGTTCTTGCGACCACCGTAACCGGGGTTCATGGCTGCGCCCCGACAGCCGCGCGTCCGTCTCATTCTCAGCCAGGGCCTTCAACGCCGCGACGTACATGTCGCATCGCGTGAGTGCGCGATACCAGGCCATTCCAGCTGCCAGATCGCCGTTGTCAAACGCCGCTCGCCAGCGTGCACTATCGGCCCGGAAGGTCGGGTTGGCATCGCGACGTTGCGCTGCGTCAGCCATCCTCGTAGCCGACAGCTCCGCGTGTGCCGCTGAGATTCGCGATATGCCCTCGGGCGCAGCAATCGTATCGTCGGGCGACCGGGCCACGACCACGTCGACCTTGGGCGGCGTCGCCGACCACCAAACCAGGCCCACCGCGAGCACAGCCACGATGAGTGCCGTCGAATTCCATGCCTGCCAGCGCGTCACAGCGACGCAGCCGGGTTCATGAATGACAACGCTTCTCGCGTCATGCGTGGGCGCATTTGTTCGACCCACATCAGCGCTTTTTCGCGGTCCTTTGCCGTTAGAAATGGCTCGTTTTCGCGTTCGATCTGCGCGCAGTAGGGCCGATACATGGCGCTGGTCTGACACAGATTCGCGTAACGCCAGGCGAGCACGGGATCGTCCGGCACCGCCTGAGCCAAAAGCGACTGGCTCAATCGCGGCACGCGCATCTCACCCAGCTTGGCGAGACCCTCGCTGTCGAGACGAGGAATGCCGCCGGTCCGCTGCGCGGGCTTGCTGTGGCCGTCGTAGGCGCCGGCGAGCGCTGCGGCAGCTTCAATGTAACCTTGTTCAACCAGATGCGCGGCAATCGTCGGCGCGTCATGCAGGTAGCGACGAACCTCTTCGGCATCGCGAATGGCCAGCGGCGTGGTGAAGGGTGGCGACTGAATGTACGCCCAAAGCGCACGCACGTCGCCGCTGACAACGCCGAGTTTCAGCGCCTGTACCCGTCGCGTATCGAAGTCGCCATCGGATCCGGCGCAGAAGCGATCGGCGTGGACCAGATACTCCTCCATCAATACGCGCATCTTGTCGTCGACCCGACCGTTCTCCAGCAGCGTCGCGGTCACCATTTCCGACTGCGCGCACGCACTGAGGGCTTGTACCAGCCGCCAGGCCGCCTCGCCGCTGCCGGCACGGGCAGCTTCGAACAACGCGTCCTCGGACGCTGCCAGGGGCGTTTGGGAAATCGGCAGTGCCGCATCGATAGCGCGCGTATCGCGGACACGTGGCGGCACGAATACCGGCGGCGCGAGTGCATCGACAGCCTGCGGTGATTCGCTGACCGGATCGGTTGAGACCCGCCATACGGCCAACAGGATCAATGCGAGAACAGCGATGAGGGCCAGAGCAAGACGCATGTCGCCATTCTCAGCACATTCAGACCCAGGATCCACCCACCCACCCTAACTTCCAGCACTGGACATTTAGCCTACGTTGGCAACAATGCGCCCCCCTTTTAACTCGCTGGAATCGCTGATGCGCCTGCTCGCTCTGGCTATCGTCTCCGCATTGTCGCTGCCCTTGGCCGCAAAAACCAATCAGGCCGGCATCGACTTAGGCAATGCCGACAAGGAGGTCAGTGCCTGCAGCGACTTTTACGTGCATGCCAACGGCCGGTGGCTCAAGAACAACCCCGTGCCGGGCGCTTATTCGAGCTGGGGCACCTTTAATGAGCTCGAAGACCGCAACAATGCGCGCCTTCTGGCGATCGCCAAAGCCGCAGCGGGCAATGGTGCAGTAACGCCCGGTTCGCCGGAACATCAGGTGGGTCAGTTTTTTGCTTCCGCCATGGACCTGGCCACTATCGAAAAACTCGGCACAACGCCCATCGATGCCGATTTGGCGGAGATCGCCCAAATCGAAGACGCGGCAGGTGTGATGGCGCTGGTGCAGCGCTTCCATGCGAATGGCACGCCAATGCTGTTCGGTCTGGGCGTCCGTCAGGACCTCAAAGACAATACGCGGGTTATCCCGTACGCAATGCAGGGCGGCCTGGGTTTGCCCAATCGCGATTTTTATCTGCGCGACGACGATGCGTCAAAGAAACAGATCGAGGCGTATCTGGAGCATGTGGCGAAGATGCTCGAACTGAGCGGCTATCAGACCGATGCCGCGCGCGAGAGCGCTGCTGCGATCGCTGAACTCGAGCGCCGGTTTGCGCAGTCGCACTTGCCGCGCGAAGAGATGCGCGACCCGAACAAGAGTTACAACATTCAGACCATCGTTGCAGCCAGTCAAGCCACTCCGAATGTTGATTGGCGCGCCTACTTCGATGCGCTGACGCTGACAGAGGTCGACGAATTCTCGTTTTCTCACCCGCAGTTTTTTGCGGTGATGGATGCGGCATTGAAAGACACGCCAATTGAGGTATGGCGTGCCTATCTGACGTGGCAGCTTTCGCGCAGCGCTGCTCCGTTTCTCACGCAGGCTTTCGTCGATGAGAACTTTCGCTTCTACGATCAAACGCTGCGCGGTCAGAAGGAACAGAAGCCGCGCGATATCCGCACCATCGAGCAGATGAACTTCTTGCTTGGCGAGCCGCTGGGCCAGTTGTTCGTTGCCAAACATTTCCCGGCGGAAGCCAAGGCGCGAATGATGGCGATGATCGAGAATTTGAAGCTGGCGCTGAAGGATCGCCTCGAACAACTGGAGTGGATGAGCGCGGACACGAAAAAGCAGGCCATCGAAAAATGGGCCACCTTCACGCCAAAGATTGGGTATCCGGACAAGTGGCGGGACTACTCTGGCGTCGCGCTCAAAGCCGATACCTATTTCGCCAATGTGCGCAGCCTCGGCGCCTTCGAGCAACAAGAAGAGCTGGCCAAGATCGGCAAACCTATCGACAAGACCGAATGGGGCATGCCACCGCAGCAGGTGAACGCGTATTACAACCCGCTGTGGAACGAAATCGTCTTTCCTGCGGGCATCCTGCAACCGCCATTTTTCGATGCCGAGGCCGATGATGCGTTGAACTATGGCTCGATCGGCGCGGTGATTGGCCACGAACTGCTGCACGGTTTCGATGACTCGGGCAGCCGCTTCGATGCGCAAGGGCAGTTACGCATGTGGTGGACCGATGCCGATCGCAAAGAATTCGATGCGCGGGCGCAAAAACTCGTCGATCAGGCTGGGCGGTTTGTGGCGATCGGCGACATGCGATTGAACGGCCGTGTCAGTTTGGGCGAGAACATTGCTGACCTCGGCGGCCTGACGGTGGCTTACGCGGCGCTGGATCGCGCACTCGAAGGCAAAAAAGGCGAAGAGATCGATGGCCTGACGCCAGCGCAGCGCTTCTTCTTTGGTTGGGCGCAAGTTTGGCGCCGTAACTGGACCGACGAGGCGCTGAAAATGCAGGTGAATACCGGTCCGCATGCGCCAGGCAAGTTCCGGGTCAACGGCCCATTGGCGAACATGCCCGAATTCAAGAAAGCGTTCTCCTGCAAAGCAGACGATGGCATGGTGCAGGGGCCAGAAGAGCGGGTGGCGATCTGGTAGGCGTATTTGCGCTTGGCGGCGCGCATCGAACAGGACAATAATCGAAGCGTGCCAAGCCTCGAGGTGTGCCATGGTCCCCGTCAGCCAATTGCTTGCCGATAAGCCCAAAGGAATTTTCGCCGTGGCGCCGCAGCAGCCGGTGATCGAGGCTGTGGCCTTGATGGCGGAGAAAAGCATCGGTGCTTTGCTGGTGATGGACGGCGAGGCGCTGGTCGGCATCTTGAGCGAGCGCGATTACGCACGCAAAGTGGTCCTGAAGGGCCGCTCTTCGAAGGACACACCGGTGGGCGACATCATGACGCCAGCGCCACTGATCACTGTTGGCCTGGATTCTCGCGCTCGCGAGTGCATGCGGCTGATGACCGACAAGCGCATTCGCCATCTGCCGGTGCTGGACGGCGGCAAAGTCGTCGGCATGTTGTCGATCGGCGATCTGGTGCGCGCGATCATCAAAGCGCAAGACGCGGAGATCGCACAGTTGACGCAGTACATCGCCGGATGACGAGGCCACTGGCGGAACTGCGCGCGGAGCTGGACCGTGTCGACGCCGAGTTGATTGCTGCGATTGCCCAGCGCCAGGCGCTGGTGGCAGAGATCGGGCGCTGGAAACATGCGCAAGGCCAGCAGTTGCGCGACTATCAGCGTGAGCGTCAGGTCATCTCCCATGTGCGCGAGCGTGCGGCTGGCCACGGTCTCGATCCGGCACTGGCCGAGAAGGTGATGCAGCTGCTCATCGAGTCGTCGCTGACCACTCAGGAGCAGGACCGTGTGCGTCTGGCGGCCAAAGGCGGTGGACGCCGGGCTCTGATCATCGGCGGCAACGGCCGCATGGGTCGCTGGTTATCGCGTTTCTTAGATGCGCAAGGCTTTGCGCTCAGCGTCAGTGATCCCAGCGGCGCGCCGGACGGCGTCGACGCCACCGACTGGACCGGTGCTCCGCTCGATCACGACTTGATCGTTGTCGCCGCGCCGTTGCGCGTCAGCAATGAGATTTTGCTCCAGCTTGCGGAGCGCAAACCGAGTGGTCTTGTCTTTGATGTGGGTTCGCTCAAGTCGCCCCTGCTTTCGGGACTGAAGGCATGCGCGATGGCCGGGCTGCGGATCTGCTCGGTGCATCCAATGTTCGGGCCCGACGCTGCTTTGCTGTCGGATCGGCACGTTCTGCTGATGCCAGTGAACGGCGCCGAACCGGTTGCGGCGGCGCGTGCGCTTTTTGCCGACACGATGGCGCAGCTGGTAGAAATGCCGCTGACCGAACATGACCACCTGGTTGCTTACGTTCTGGGTTTGTCGCACGCGCTCAACATTGCGTTTTTCACCGCGCTCGCGAACTCTGGCGAAGCAGCGCCCAAACTTGCACAGCTCTCCAGCACCACCTTCGACAATCAATTGCGCATCGCCAGCGCAGTGGCGAAGGAAAACCCACGCTTGTACTTCGAAATTCAACACCTCAACGATCATCGGCGCGAAGCTCTCGATGCATTGCTCAACGCTGTCACGGAAATTCGCCGCTGCGTGGATGCTGGCGACGAAGTCGGTTTCGTATCGCTGATGGAGCGCGGCCGCGGCTATTTGAGTGCGCGGGGGCGGTAGCTCGGAGCCGCATGAAATCAATGCCTAAGCGTTAGCCACGAAAGATGATGCAATCGTGTGCGGAGAAATGACGATCGTATCGTTGAGTGCTGCGATAGCTGCAAGAAGCTTCTCAAATGCCGCGATTCTGTGCGCTTGTCCGATCACCCAGGCATGGACCAGCAATGTCAGCAGGCGGGGGCTGCCGGTGGAGGCTTCTGAGCTCAGCCAATCGATGGCATCCGACACTTGAGTGACCCAGCTGTTTTCGCTGTGCAGGTTGTGCAACATCACAAATCGGTCCTCCAGCTCAGTCGACAGCGGAACAGCGGTGATCGAGCCATTTCGCGTCGCAAAGCGATATGGCCATTCGTCGTTGATCCAATCGAGCATGTAACTAAAACCTGCTTCCTGCAGCAAATCCGGCGTCAGCGCACTTTGCTGTTTGGCGGGGCTGAGCCAACCGCGGGGCGCAGGGCCGATCGCGGTCAATGCATCGCGTGCCGACTCGATCCAGTGGCGTTCGGTGTCTTCACCCAATCCTTGATGATGCAATGCGTCCATATGCAAACCATGGGCGATCAGCTCATCTCCGCGTGCGGCGAGAGAGCGCGCCAGGGTCGGGAAGCGCTCGATGACGGCCGCATTGAGCGCAAAACTGGCCGGCACTCCTGCGGCATCGAGCGCTCGCAAAATCCGCCAGATGCCGACGCGATTGCCATAGTCGCGCAGGCTGAAGTGGCGTAAGTCCGGATAGGCGGTGGTCATGCCGCCCGGCACCTTGAATGGCCTGCCCTGCTGGTTGAGCGGGAAATGCTCAACGGCCACGACGATGCTGATCGCGAGTGGTTTGTCGCCCGGCCAACGCAGCGGCGGTCGCTCGTGCAGCATCGAAAAAGGGTAGCGGTCGTGGTCCATGCCGCGACGGCGCAGCGGATATTGCAGGTAGTTCTGATCGAGGCTCATGTGGCCACCAGTGCGACATCGTAGTGGTGTTCGAGATAGTGACGGGCGATCTCGCGCGCCGTGGCGTGCCACACGCCGTCATGCCCACAGATGTAGTCCAGCGCGTCGCGAAACGCCGCAATGCGGTGCGGGTGTGACACCTGGTAAGGATGCAGCGGAATACACATCACGGTGCCACTCCCGGCGCCTTCCTGGTAAAGCCGGTCGAAGTGCGTTTTGAGCATGTCGCCATAGCGGCGCGGCTCGATCTTGTTGACGACGTAGACGATGGTGTCGTTCATCTCCAAGGAGTAAGGCACCGAAACGAGGCGTGCGCCGGAACGCGTACGAATCGGCGTCGGCTGGTCATCGTGGAACAAGTCGCAGGTGTACAGTCCGCCGAGTTCGGCAAACAAGTCGAGGCTGAACTCGGTATGCGTCAGCGCCGGCGCCAGATAGCCGTCGCAATGCTGGCCGGTGTGCTCGGCAATCAACGCCATCGACTCGGCGATCATCTCGCGCTCTTGCGCTTCGTCCATGCCGTACGCGTAGCGCGTGTTGTAAATACCATGGCTGAAGTATTCCCAATGGCGCTCCAGCCCCATCTGGACGATTTCCGGGTGGTGAATGCAGAGTGCGGTCGATAGCGACACGCTCACACGTGTCGGGTAACGATCGAGCACTCGCATCAGACGCTCGGCGCCAACGCGATTGCCATAGTCGCGGGTGCCGTAGCCGTCGATATCTGGATATGGTCGCGGCCAGGCGGCGCGCTGCGGGTTTGCCGGCGGCGCGAGCTCATAGAACTCCAGATTAGGCGCAATCCACAGCGCGAGGCGTTTGCCGCCCGGCCACTGAATGCGCGGCCGTTGGAAGTACGGGGCATCCACATAATAGTCGAGCGAAGATTTCATCGAAAAACGCGCTGGTTGAGCGACGCCGATCATATTCGCACGATCGGTGTTCCCTCGGCGAATGTTGCCATCCAACGCTCTGCGACTTAGAATCGATGTGCCCGCCCACAAGAACAGGACCCTGCGTCGTGCACAAAATTCTTATCGCCGCACTTGCGACGTCATTGTCAACTGCCGCCTTCGCGCAGTCGGTAGATACTTTCGATCCATCCGAAGCCGTCTCTAACACACCGGTTGTGGGCGAAGGATTTACCACCCCAACGCTCGTGCTGTTCAACCAGGGCCCGCTGACCAATGGCACCAATGTCAGCATCCTGGATAACAACGCGCCATTTCTCTACAACACGCTTGGCTTCACCGGTGCGGGCGCCTTCCGTTTGGCCGACGACTTCACCGTGCCGGCCAATCAGGTATGGAACATCGAGTCGATCATTGTGTTTGGTTACCAGACCGGCGCTACGTCCCCGACCATCACCGGGGCAACCATGCAGATCCGCAATGGCGCGCCGCCGGCTGGTGCGGTGATTTTCGGCAACGAAACCACCAACATCCCGGCGACGTCGACGCTGTCCGGCGCCTTCCGTGTCACGCCGACCACGCTCACGGCGACGAATCGCGCCATCCAGGCTGTGCGCATTCCGGTTGCTGTGACGTTGACTGGCGGCACGTATTTTATCGACTTCACCACCAGCGGCACGGGTGGCGGTCCGTTCTTCCCGCCCGTGGTGCCAGCCCTGACGGCGCCAGCGCCAACCGGCAATGCGCTGCAGCTGCAAACCGGTGTGTGGAATCCGCTGCGCATGGGCTTGACCACCGATCCCGTGGGCGCGCCAGGCACCGGTCCGCAGCAGGGTCTGCCGTTCATCGTTGAAGGCAGCTTCACGATTCCGGCGCCGGCACCTTCGATGAATATCTTTGGCATGCTTGCACTGGCGCTCACCTTGCTCGGTGCCGCTTGGTTCGCCATTCGTCGCTAAGCGTCGAAGCTGCATTTTGGACCAGAAGAAGCCCGCCTCGTGCGGGCTTTTTCTTTCCTCCTGGCGCCGGGCTCCGATTAGCCCGGAGATTTCGTGAAGATGCCAGGAAATGGCAGCGAACAGTCTGTCGTTTCGACAAACTCGAAGACACCTGCGCCGTCGCAACGAAACCTGGCCACTTCCCCGCGACCTCATGAAATGTCTGGGTTAGGCCACCCGCCAAACTAACCGGCCAGCCACGCTCGCACGACCTCGAAAGGCTCGACATCGGCGTACTTGAGCATCATGTCGCACAAGTTGGCGTAGTGCGGGATCTCGTGTTTATCGGCGACGCATTCCTCGGGCACGATGGTGCGATAGCCGTGCGCCAAACTATCGACAACGGTGGCGCGGACGCAACCTGAAGTCGATCCGCCGGTGACGATCACCGTATCGACCTGATGCCAGACCAGCAAACTTGCCAGATGCGTCTGAAAGAACACACTGGGCATTCGTTTGTTGATGACCGCATCGCGCGGATCGATGCGCACCCTGGCATCGAACGCGGCGCGTTCGGAGCCGACCTTGATGTTCTGCAAACTATCCGAGGTATTCGTGCGCGTACCCCACACGCCGGCATCGTCGGGCGTATCCATGTACGCCACGTAGCTCCAGATCACCGGCATCGACCGTGCGCGCGCCAGGTCCGCCAGCGTGTTGACGTATTCGATTTGACGAGGATCGGTTTCATAGGCGGTGGCGAAGGTCTCGATATCCGTGTATGCGCGCTGGTAATCGACATTCACCAAAGCCGCCTTGCGCCCAAACCCGAACTTAGCGCGTCCAGGTCTGGCCTTGATCTCCGCCCAGTATTGGCGAGGTGTCAGCGCGGAGAGTTGCATCTTGGGCATCTTGGTGGCTCCTGGCTCGGGCGATGGTGGCATTCTTGGCGCCGCCGCAAGCCTATGTAAAGGTCGCGCAGGAAAAGTACAATGGGCGCAACGGCTCGACGGGCGACGACGATGCGGCGATGGTTCTGGGTCCTGCTGGCGATGTGCGGCGCGACACCTGCGCAAGCGGACGCCGTGTTCGCCAACGGCTTCGAAGGCTGTGCGGTAGCAACCACGCGATTCACCTTGTTGCCGTGGTCGAGCCTGTACATTTCGCAGTGGCCGAGTCATCCCGGCGGCGTCATTGAGTTCAACGACTCGGTGGACATCACCTACGCGCTCGAGTTTACCGCCACCGCAACGCCGCTGGGTTACGGGGTGCTGTTTGCCCAGGAAGTGCCCGGTGGCGCAAATGGCGCGATTGCGATGGCCATTAGTTCCTCGCCCGGATGTCTCGATCCTGGGCAAATCGCACCCGCATGTTTCATCGTCGGCGTGCAACCGGCGCTTGGTTGGAAGACCGTCGGTACAGTCGACTATTGTCCTTTGACGATCGGTCAGCGCTATTACTTCAATTTCAGCTACGGCACGCAAACCATGCCGCCGGGACCTTTCTGCGATGGCGCCTGCGTGCGACGACTCGCATCGTTTATCCAATAGCGGCCGCGGCGCGCTGAAAGTCAGACAGAGCATCCAGGTGGGGGATGCCATTGCGCCACGCGCGCTCGAGCGCCGTCGCGCAAATCGCCAACCGTGGGAATCCAACCAACCGCGCGCCTGCAGCAATCCGGTGCACAACATCAATGTCCTGGGATGTCACATCTGCTGCGCGGCAAACGCCCGCCGCCGCCAGTTCCGCACGTAACATCGCCCGCAACTGGATGATCGCCGCTTCGTTATGGCCGAGCTGAAGCCGCGCCTGACGGTCATCGACGTCTGCCACGATGCCCAAGGCCTCCAAAAGTGCCTCAGGTGCAATCGGCTTACGCAGATCGGAGCCCTCGTCGCCACTGATCCGCAAGACGCGCTTTGGCAGGAGAGCTTGTGCGGCGAGCCAGGACCAGCCATCGCCATCCGGCAACCGTTTGTCGACCATCAGCACATCGAACGTGATCGGGTCCGGCGCGTTTGTCAGGCGCGTGACCACCGTCAGCGTTGCGAATTGGGCTACGACTTCGCCGAGGTAAGCTGCCGTCAGCGGATCGTCGTCGAGCAGAAGAATCTTCATCCAGCCCCCTTTCGCCTGATTCCGGCGCCCAGTCCTGCCCAGTGGCACGATGCGAGCTTGTCCCCACGAACGTCCGCGTGTCCTCACGGAATGTTCGCTTCTGCCAGTAAATCAGGCTTGAGCGCAGGCAGCAATGGCATTATCCGCAGCCCTTTGTGACGCCTGAGCCCATGTCCCGTTTTCCGATTCTAGAACTCGACGTCACTGACCTTGCCAGCGATGGTCGTGGCGTTGCGCGACATGGCCAGAAGGCGGTGTTCATCAAAGGCGCGCTGACGGGGGAGCGTGTGCGCGCGCAGGTGATCAAGCCCCACCGCCAATACGACGACGCGGTCGCGCTCGACATCGTCAATCCAAGTGCGGCACGGGTGTTGCCGCCGTGCGCGTTTGTGGCGACCTGTTCTGGCTGCTCGCTCCAGCACCTGAGTGTGGAGGCGCAAATTGCGCTGAAGCAAAAGCACCTGCTGGATAGCCTTGAGCGCATCGGCAAGATCGTTCCCTCGCGGATCTTGCCGGCATTGCAGCGTGAGACACTCGGTTATCGCCGCAAGGCGCGGCTGTCGGTCAAGTACGTCGACAAAAAAGGTGCCGCGCTGGTGGGGTTTCGCGAAGACAATGGTCGCTATGTGGCTGATATTTCTCGCTGCGAAACGCTCGATCCGCGTGTCGGCGGCTTGATCGAAGCGCTGAAAACGCTCATTGCCGCGCTCGACGCCAAGCGCGAGATTGCGCAGATCGAAGTCGCCGCGGGTGATCGCGTTGCGCTGGTTTTCCGTCATCTTGTGCCACTGGGCGATGGCGATCGTGCGCAATTGCGTGCGTTCGGAGAGACACACCTGGTGGACATCGTGTTGCAACCGGGCGGCATCAACACACTGGTGACGCTCGACGGCGCTGAGCCAGCCGAGTTGCGTTATTCCGTGGCGGATGGCGTTTGGCTCAACTATCGGCCGCTCGATTTTGTGCAAGTGAATGACAGCGTCAATCGCGCAATGGTCGCGCAGGCACTCGAATGCCTTGACGTGAGTTCAAACGATACGGTGCTGGAGTTGTTCTGCGGTCTGGGGAACTTCACATTGCCGCTGGCGCAACGTGCGGGCCAGGTTGTCGGTGTGGAAGGCGATGCCGGTCTGCTGGAGCGCGCGGATCGCAACGCACGCGCCGTCGGGCTGGAAAACGTTCGTTATGCCGCGGCGGACCTGAGCCTGGATCATCGGAGCGCCTGGTGGGCACAAGATCAGTACACGCGGCTGCTGCTCGATCCGCCGCGTGCCGGTGCGGACGTAGCGCTCGCCTACCTTCCGGGGTCGCGAATCACGCGCATCGTCTACGTATCCTGCCATCCCGCGACGCTCGCACGCGACGCCGCCATCTTGCAGAGCAGCGGTTTCCAGTTGGAGGCCGCCGGTGTCATGGACATGTTCCCGCACACCAGCCATGTGGAGAGCATGGCGGTGTTTGTGCGCTAGCGCTGCACTTCCGATTGCGCTCCATTGCCCGGCGCTTTAGCCTCCAACGCCCGCCATTGAATCGCTCCCACGCCGTGCCTCGCCGCCTCAAGATCGTACTCCGCGCAGCGGAAGTTGACGACGCCGCCGACGTCGCTGCGCTTTACCGCCATCCGTCCGTGTTCGGGGGCACGCTGCAACTGCCGTATCCGCGCGAGTCGTTGTGGCGCGAGCGCCTGGCGCGCGGCGATGCGGATACGCTAAACCTCTTGGCCGTCGTCGGCGACAGGGTCGTCGGTCACGCGTATCTGGGCCATTCGACCCCTCATGCGCGGCGGCGCCATGCGGGCGAAATCGGCATGGCCGTTGACGCTGAGTTCCAACGACGCGGCATCGGTTCGGCGCTGCTCGCCGCGATGATCGAGCGCGCCGAACGCTGGATGCAAATCACCCGGCTTGAACTGGAGGTTTATCCAGACAACGTCGCGGCGCTGGCTTTGTATCGCAAGTTCGGCTTTGTCGAAGAGGGTCGCTTACGCCAGTACGCCTATCGCGACGGACAGCTGTGCGATGTGCTGGTCATGGCACGCCTCGCGATGCCAACATGACGCCGCTGCAGGCATTCGATGCACGCGTCGCCGCTGGTGACAGCAGCGACGACCCCGCGCAGCGGCGGGCACTGGCGGCGCTCACGCGGATTTACGACGAGATCGAAGCGGGCCGATCGCGGTCGTGGTTGCAACGCGCGATCCAGGGTCGGGTGACGGCACGCGGCCTGTACCTTTGGGGTGGCGTGGGTCGCGGCAAGACCTTTCTCATGGACCTTTTTTTCGATCAACTGCCGGTGGATGGCGGGCGCCTGCACTTTCATCGTTTTATGGGTCGCGTGCATGCCGAATTGGCACGCTTGTCTGAGGTCGAGGATCCGCTGCAGCGCGTCGCACAACAGCTGGCGGACGAAGCCCGCGTCTGGTGCCTGGACGAGTTCGTCGTCTCGGACATCGGCGATGCGATGATTCTAGGGCGATTGCTCAAGCACTTGTTCGCCCAGGGTGTGACGCTGGTGACCACGAGCAATACTCAGCCGAATCAACTGTATAGAAACGGGTTGCAGCGAGCGCAGTTCCTCCCCGCCATTGCTCTCATTGAGCAGCATTGCGAAGTCCTGGAGTTGGTTAGCGCTCAAGACTACAGGCTACGCGCACTCACGCAGGCGAGCGTTTACCACACGCCGCTGGGTGCGACGGCCGAAGCGGCACTCGAGCGCGCATTTGCGCGTCTGGCGCCCTGCGCAAACGATCCGCGAGCGGCGATCGTCATCAACGGCCGTGACGTTCCGGTCAAGCGTCGCGCCGACGACGTCATTTGGTTCACTTTCGATGCACTATGCCGCGGTCCGCGTTCGGCGGCCGACTACATCGAAATTGCTCAGACCTTTTCGACCGTCTTGCTCAGCGACGTACCGGTTTTCGATGTGCTGTCGGAGAACGAAGCGAAGCGGTTTGTGCATCTGATCGATGAGTTCTACGACCGCCGCATCAAACTACTGTTGAGCGCTGCCGCCTCACCGGTTGCCCTGTATCGCGGCGAACGGATACGCGCCGAGTTTGAACGAACCGCCTCGCGGCTCATCGAAATGCAGAGCGAGGCCTATCTGGCGGAAAGCCGTCGGTCTGTTGGCGCGACCGGTTAGGGGGCTTGGGCACCGGGCACCTGCCGATGAGGACGTTGGCGCTCTCTGGAATTGCATCGGCTGCCTGGAAGATCTTCAACGCAGATAGCGTGTCGGGTCGGGCACACCCGCATCGGCAAAGCCCTGGCGTCGCAACCGACAAGAGTCGCAGCGCCCGCAGGCCAATCCGTCGGCGGTCGCCTGATAACAGCTCACTGTCAAGCCATAGTCGACGCCAAGCGCGGTACCGGCCTGGATGATCTGACCCTTGCTCATCTCGATAATCGGCGCACGAACTGCGATCGCCTGACCTTCCACGCCGACACGCGTCGCCAGTTGCGCGAGGCGCTCGAAAGCGGCGATGAACTCGGGTCGGCAATCGGGATAACCGGAGTAGTCGACCGCGTTGACGCCGATGTAAATCTCGCTGGCCCCAACGACTTCGGCATGGCCCAGCGCGAGTGCCAACATCAGCGTATTTCGCGCCGGTACGTAGGTGACGGGGATGCCGCTGGTGGGCGTCTCGGGGACGGCAATGGCATCGTCGGTCAACGCCGAGCCGCCAATGGTGCGCAGATCGAGGGGAATGATGCGGTGGCTCGCCGCACCGAGGGCAGCGGCGACGCGTCGTGAGGCATCCAGCTCGGCACGATGACGTTGTCCGTAGTCGACGCTCAGTGCATGTACCTCCCGCCCTTCCGCCCGCGCCATCGCCAGCACGGTGGCCGAGTCCAGGCCTCCGGATAACAACAGCACGGCCTTCACGCACGGAACTCCTGGCGGATGCGCGTTGCTGCCAACAGCGCAACCACAATCATGCCGGACAACATCCAGAACGCCGGTCGATAGCTTTGTGTTGCATCAAAAATGCTGGCCATGACATAACTTCCAAGGCCACCGCCGACGCAGTCGAAAATCGCCACGAGCCCCATAATTTTCCCGGTCGACCTGAGGCCGAAGTTCTGCACCGTCAACAGTTGCAGCATCGTATACAAGCCGCCCCAGCCAACACCGAAGACGGCCAGCGCGGCAAAAACACTGCCGGGTGTGGCCATCGCCAATAGCGCAGCGCCAATGGCCATCACGGCGAGATTGGCAATGAACACGCGTTTTGGCCCGAGACGATCGGCCAGGAACCCGAACAAAAATTTGCCAATCAACGCGGCGCCGAGCATCGCCATATAACCCAGCGAAATTTCCTTGACGCCAACGGTGCCCAGATAAATCGGCAGCTGGTAGAGCGTACCGAGCATCGCGAAAAACGTCAGGAACGCGCACGCGCCGAGCACCCAGAACGTGAGTGTCCGGACGGTTTCGCCGACCGTCAGGCCCGGTAGATCGGCGCTGCGCAGTGGTGCCGCAGCGCGAGCGCCATAGGGCTTCATACTCGTTTCCGCGGGCGATGAGCGCACCAGCAGGACCACGATGACAAAACCAATGACGGCAGCAATCGCTTCGTATTGGAACGCGGCACGCCAGCCATAGGTGGGAATCAACCACTTCTCGGCGAGCGGTGGAAAAACGAATGACGCCAGGCTCGATCCCACCAACGCCAGACCGATCGCTGTGCCACGATCAGCGTCAAACCAGCGCGAAACCAGTGCCACTACAGGCACCAAACCTGCCAGCGCCAATACAATCGCAAACAACACGTGAATCGCATACAGCGTCGTCAGACTGTCGAGCCTGCCGTACAAAAAATATCCGGCCGCCAACGCGAGCAGTCCGATCTGCATCAGCACGCGCGTACCGAAGCGATCGATCAGAATGCCGATGAACGGCGCGAACACACCGAGCAGCAGGAAGGTGATCAACTCGCCGCTGGAAATCTGCGCCGCGGTCCAGCCGAACTCGGCAATCAACGCCGGGCGAAACGGACCTAGTCCCGAGAGAATCAGCCCGTTGCTGATCATCAACACCAGCATCGCGCAAATGGCGATGACACCGTGATACGTGCCCACCCAATGCCGTTCCGTCATCGCCGGTTCCTTGCGTTCGCAGATATCGAAGCATGCGCGGGCCAGAACGGCTGGGCAAGGCGGATCGTTGGCGCTCGGCGAACCGCCTTGCCGGATTCGATACAACAGTCCTGTTGTTAGCGCAGTTGCGCCAGGTTCTCATCGAGTCCGCGCTTGAGCTCGGCCAGTGCGGCGTCGAGGTTTCGCGGTTGCCATGCGGCAAGTCGAGCCAATCGAACATTGGCGAAATTGCGCAGCGCCGGATCCTGCGTGCGTTCGAGCACATCGCGATATAGAGTCTGTGCGGCTTGCGGTTGGTTCTGGCGCAGGTAGATTCGTTCGATCCAGCGCAACTGCGCCATTGCCGCCCGTGCCGGATCGCCGAGCGCCGACATGCGGGCCTGCTGGCGCAGTTGCATACGTTCGCTTTTGGAACTGGCTTCTGCCGATGCGACGGCGGCGACACTGCCCAGGGCCAGCACGGCACTGAGGGTAACAATGAGAATCTTGTTCATTTGATCATCTCCGATATGCCTGCGGTGGCAATCACCCACAACGCGGCAGGCGCCGGCACGTTGACGTAGCGGCTGCACTGCGCGACGATCGCCCCACCAGGATATTGGACCTGTCGCCATGATCGAAGCCGTTCCCTATCGCAGCTTTACCAGCTTCGCCGAGTTCTATCCGTACTACCTCTCCGAACATCGCGACGTGAACTGCAGGCGCCTGCATTTCGTCGGCAGTTTCGGCGTACTGGTGCTACTGGCGGCGGCTGCCATCAGCGGCAATCCGTGGTGGCTGGCGGCGATTCCGTTGATGGGCTACGGGTTTGCATGGGTGGGACATTTTGTGTTCGAAAAGAACCGGCCCGCAACCTTCAAGCATCCTTGGTGGAGCCTGATGGGTGATTGGGTGATGTTCAAGGACATTCTCGTCGGTCGGCTCAGCTTGCGGCATTGAGCGGCCAGTCGATGGAGGAGCGCGAAGCGGCTTCGATCGCTGTCGCCGTGTTCGTCAAAACGCCAGGTTTCAGCCCCATCAAGACTCGGCTGGCGCAGAGCATCGGTGTGCTGGCGGCGAGGCGTTGCTTTTATCTTTCGCTGATTTGCGTGCGCCGTGCTGTGAAGGCAGCCTCGCGGGATGGTCTCATCGATCCGTGGTGGGCGGTCGCCGAGCCCAGCGCCCTCGGCCTGTGGCGCGGTTGGCCAACCATCCCTCAATTCGGCGATGATCTCGGGGCGCGGATGCGCTACGTGTACCAGGCGCTGCGGCGACGCTATCGGGGCGTGATCCTGCTGGGTGCTGACGTCCCTACGATCGCTAAGGAACACCTGCAAGCGGCCGCCGCAGGGCTCGGTAACGGCCCGATGCGCGTGATCGCCAGAGCCAGCGATGGTGGCTTTGGGCTGTTCGGAGCCAACATCGATTTGAGCCAGGCTCCATGGTCGGCTGTTCCTTACGCTCAGTCCGATACCGCACAGTTGTTTGTTGACTCTGTCGCACCCGAAACACCACTCATAGAGCTCGCATCCGTGCACGACCTGGATACCCATGACGACCTGGACGTCGTAGCGAACGACAAGCGTGTGGCGCGTAGCGCGCGGCGCCGGTTTGCGGCCTTGCGCGGGTGTGATCAGGTAGCCAAAGACAAGTAACAGCCCGCAAGCTTTGCCCGAAGATCAACCAAGGCGTGCGTTTTCTGACAGGCTTGTTATCCTGCCGTATCCCAACTAACTGGAAACCCGATGAGCGCTATTCCCGATGATCTTCGGTATCTGAAATCGCACGAATGGGCGCGACAAGAGGCAGATGGTACTGTGACAGTGGGAATCTCCGACCATGCTCAGGAACTGCTGGGCGATTTGGTGTTCGTCGAGACTCCGGCGCTGGCAAGCGCGGTCACCGCCGGGAAAGCATGCGCAGTGGTTGAGTCGGTGAAAGCAGCGTCAGACGTGTACGCTCCGGTGTCCGGTACCGTGATTGCCATTAACGATGCGCTCAGCGACGCGCCCGAGACGGTCAATCAGTCGCCCTACCAGAACGGCTGGCTGTTCCGACTGCAGCCCAACGATCCGGCCGAATTCTCAGCTTTGTTGGATGCCGTCGCGTACCGGAACGTGGTAGAAGCTTGAGTTTTTATTAACGCCGTGGCGCTGAAGCCTCAGAACTATTAGCATTTCGCGTCTTGCGGGCGCATGAAGCGCTCGTTGAATACTTGGGAGTTGTCGGATGCGTTCACTCATTGAGTTTGTGCTCGCGGTCATCTTGACCATCGTCGTTCTGCTGTTGATC
Organism: Lysobacterales bacterium; assembly: GCA_022844165.1. Classification (GTDB taxonomy): domain Bacteria; phylum Pseudomonadota; class Gammaproteobacteria; order Xanthomonadales; family SZUA-5; genus JALHMH01. Next base: position 37,846 of record JALHMH010000007.1, on the reverse strand, counting down.
GGCTTGTTTTTGCCGGGCGGCGGCCATGGTCATGTCGAAAGGTCGATCATCATCGAGCGGCCGTCGAGCCACATTTTCGATGTGTTGAACAGCTTCAAGCGCTTCAACGAGTGGTCGCCCTGGGCGAAGAAGGACCCTGCGGCCAGTTTCACGTTCGCGGGTCCGGATCGCGGCCAAGGCGCACGAATGGAATGGTCGGGCAACCCGGATATTGGCGCCGGTCATCTCGAGATCATCGAAAGCACGCCCACCAGTTCGATCAAAATGACGCAGGTGGTGACCGGTGGGCGCACCGGCTCGATCTCTTACCAAGTCGAGCCCTCCGATCTTGGCGTCAAGGTGACCTGGGCGTACGACGTGGAACTAGGCGCCAATCCGATCGAAAGGATCAAGGGACGCTATTTGGACTCTTCGGTTGGGGCGGATTTCCAGTACGGGTTGATGCGCTTTAAGGCCCTGGTTGAATCCAGTGCCTACGCTCGCGACTACAGCGATATTCAAATCGCACAGCAAGAGATTTTGTCGCAACCGGCTTTGAAGTTGAGCGGTCTTGTTGAGGTGTATAGCGCCACCGAGTTCCCCGATCTGAACGCTGGCGTGGCGGACACGATGAAAGCGCTATCAGCGTTCGCGACGCGCAGCAACATCAACATTACTGGCCCGGCGCAGGTTCAGGTCACTCTCAAGGAACGTTATCGTCTGGCATTCGATGTCACCGTTCCTGTCGATCGCAACGATGTCCCTATGCGCGACGATATTCAGGCGGTGCAGACGCCAGGTGGCAGCATGTTGGTCGCCGAACATGTCGGCGAGCGTCGCCGCAGCAATGTCACCTTTGAAAAACTTCAGGCGTACGCGACCATCTTCGGCATGGCTTTCGATCCACGCGCCAAGCCGATCGAAGAGTTCCTACCGGATCGCCCCGCAGTTCTCGCCACGGAGGCCGCACCTGCCGATGCGTCGGCAGCGCCCGATGGCGCGCCGCCGGCCGATGCGGCGCCAGCCGACGCAGCTGTCGCAGAGGCGGCAACAGCGGAAGACGCAGCCGATGCGGAACCGGAAATGGTCGAGGTGACACGCGTGTTTCTGCCGCTCGGCCTGCCGGATCCCAACGCGGCACCGCCGGTTGCGACGGAAGCCGCTGCTCCAACCTCAGAGCCAGCAATCACAACGGGCGGTTAGCGGTCTTTGGGATAGCCCCGCGAACTGACTGCAAGTCGGCGGAGCGCCTGCGTCATGGTTGAAGACCGCATAACGTTTGGAAGTTCTGCGCTTTCTGTGGTGTTCGCCATGGCAGCGCAGTTCTTCGATCCGGGAATTCTTACGGCCAATCTGAAGCGATCGAAGCGCATTGCGCCTACGCAGCAAAACCTCAAGCGCCGAGCAATGCCTTGATGGCATCCAGATGCGGGCGCGCAGCGCGTTGCTTGTCTTCGGCGCTCTGGTTCCCGGGGTTCTGTCCTGAGTGGCGCACGTCGTCTTCAGGGAGTTCCTTGAGGAATCGCGACGGTGTGCACGCTTCTTCGCGTCCGTAGCGGCTGCGCGAGCGGCACCAGCTTAGCGTCAGCGTTTCTTTGGCGCGGGTAATGCCGACATAGAACAAACGCCGCTCTTCATCTTCGCGGCCCTCGTCCAGCGACGAAACGTGCGGCAACAATCCATCCTCACAGCCGACGAGGAACACGTGCCGGAACTCAAGGCCCTTGGCGCTGTGCAGAGTCATTAAGCGCACACGATTGCCCGGGTCGCTGTCCTGACTGTCGAGCATGAGCTGCGTCAGTAATGCACTGAGCTGAGTTTCGCGGCGCTCGCCCACCCACTCGAGAAAGGCATCGACCTGAGCTTCGCGCCGCAGCGCTGCATCGGGTGCCTTCGCTTCCTGGCGCCAATGTTGTTTGAGCTGGGTCTCGGCGATGATCTTCTCGATCAATGCGCGCGGCTTGAGCGTTTGGGCGGCGCTGCGCCATCCGAGCAAATGCTGGTGAAAACTGGCCAGGGCACGCGCCGCGCGTGGTGCGAGCGTTGCGAGCGCGGCGCTGTTAGCCGCGGCGGCGCTCAACGAATGTGCGCCGTGACGTGCGGCAGCGGCGAGTTTTTCGAGCGACGTGGTGCCGATGTCGCGTCTGGGCGTCGTCGCGGCGCGCACAAATGCGGCGTCATCGTCGGGATTTGCCAGCAGTCGCAGATAGGCCATCACATCTTTGATCTCTTGGCGATCGAAGAACGACGTCGCACCCGACAAGTGGTAAGGGATTTTCAGCGCGCGCAACGCCAGTTCCAGAGCACGCGCTTGATGATTCCCGCGGAACAACACGGCGAAGTCGGACGGCGAACCGCGCTCGACCAGCTTCCGATGGTTGACTTCCGCCGCGACGAACTCGGCTTCATCGCTATCGCTGGATCGCGCGACGATGCGAATCGGATCGCCTTCGGGCAGCGCGCTCCACAGTTTTTTCTCGTGCACATGCGGATTGTTCGCAATCAGTCGATTGGCGAGCCGCAGGATGCGTTGCGCACATCGGTAGTTCTGTTCGAGTTTGACGACCTTCAGTGCCGGAAAATCTTTGCCGATGTTCGCCAGGTTCTCAGGGTTCGCCCCCCGCCAGGCGTAGATCGACTGGTCGTCGTCGCCGACCGCCGTGAACGCGCCGCGCTCGCCCACCAGCAGCTTCAAGAGTCGATACTGGGCATCGTTGGTGTCCTGGTATTCGTCGACCAGCAGGTAACGCCAGCGCTGCTGCCATCGTTGGCGGCGCTCATCGTCATTGGACAACAGGCGCACTGGCAATGCGATCAGATCGTCGAAGTCGACCGCATTGAATGCCAGAAGTCGTTGCTGGTACAACGCATACAGCTCCGCCGCCGCGCGCTCCCGCGGCGAGCCCGCCGCCGCCAACGCCTGCGTGGCATCAAGCCCGGCATTCTTGGCGCGACCAATCAGTGCGCGCATGGCGTCCAGTTGCTCATTGCCGGTGCCGGCCGGCGCCAGGTCCTTGATCAGCGTACGCGCATCGTCCTCGCCGAGTATCGAGAAGCCGCGCCGCAAACCGACGGCCGTGCACTCGCGCTCCAGGAGCCGCAAACCCAATGCGTGAAACGTGCTGATCGTGAGCCCTTCGACCGTTTGTGCGCCTGCCGCTTTGCCAATGCGCGCTTGCATTTCACGTGCCGCTTTGTTGGTGAACGTGATGGCGGCGATCTCGTTCGGCAAGTACAAGCCGGTCTTCAACAACCGCGCGATTTTTTCGGTGATGACCCGCGTTTTTCCTGAGCCAGCGCCAGCAAGCACGAGCAAGGGTCCGGCAAGATATTCGACGGCAGCGAGTTGTTGCGGATTGAGCATGGTCGGGCTGATGCCTGGGCGCGCAGAGAATAGTGGGTTAGGTTCAACGTCGCCATCTGCCCGCGCAGTAGGTGATTCAAACTGCACGGGGTTAGAATCCGCGAATGCGTTGCGCGTCATTCAACGACTCGCCAGCGCCCCTCCGAATCGACAGGCCCGACTGATCCCATGTTTCGCACTGCCTTGTTTCTCGCCGCACTGTTTTCCAGTTCTGCCGCACACGCGGCGATGCTCTCCGGCCAGTTCAAGGGTCGTTACGGCGCTTTGGAAATTTATGATGCACAAACCAAGCTGTCGTTTCGTGTCAATACGCCGCGACTGGCGGAGCGACTGACGCCCTGCGAGACTTATTTGTGGCCGCATACGGCGATTGCGCTCGGTACAGGCGCGATCAAAGACAACACGACGAAAATCGTTTTCGATCCAAACAAACACCCGGCGGCGTCGACCTGGCCAGAAGTATGGCGGCGCGACCACACCTTCGAATCGGCGCTCAGAGATTCGGTACCCTGGTATGCCGGCGAGTTGTCGACACGGATCGGTAACGTCAAATTGGCGCAACACCTGAAGCGCATCAAGTACGGAAATGCCGATATCAGCGGCGGGCTCGACAAATTCTGGAACACCAGTTCATTGCGGATCACCGGTCTTGAACAAGTCGACTTTGTGCGCGGATTTCGCGAAGGCCGCCTGGGCTTTTCGCCCAACGCAACCAAGCTCGTTAAAGAGGCCATGGTCCAGGAACGCACGCCGGACTACACCATTTACGGCATGCCCGGCACCTGCGCCCATGACGCGACTGGTACCAAGTACCTGGGATGGTTAATCGGCTTCGTCGAACGACCCGGCAAAGTGTGGTACTACGCCATGAACATCGACGCCAAGGCGGTCGCCGATTTCGGCACCGCGCGACTCGACATCGTGCGTGGAGCGATGGCCGAGATGGGTTTCATCCCATTGCCCCCCGCAGCGACCGCACCTACCGTTGCGACCAGCGCGTCGCCGCCGGCGACGTCCGAACCGGTTCAGCCCAAGCCGGGCAAACCGGCCAAACCAGTTAAACCAGCAAAGCCAACGGCACCACAGCGCTAACAAGCGCTACACCTCGAGGAAGTTAGAAGGCGGCGAAAACTCCTCTATCTTCCCTGTTGGCCGCGTAACCGCAATCGGATGCCAGTCAGGCGACTGCGTTCTTGTCCTCAATCCCATTAGCCGTCACAGTCATCCTTCTTGCCGGTGCGAGCAGTGTCGAAGCACAAAGGTATGGCCGTGCCGGTCACATCTATCTGAAGGAAGATGCGCGGTGGATTCAGCAGGAAGCGAACGGGCAGCGCTTTGAGATCGACAGCAACGTCAATTCCGCGACTCAGCTCTTCGCACCGCCGAGCAGGAATTACATCGCAGCCTCGGCGCGACGGAGTTGCGTCGAGCCGCCACGGGCTTTGTCGATCAGAGTCCGTAGTGATGGCGATAGCACGATGTTGAGAAAGTGCTTTCCTGCACTTTCGAGGCCTTTGACATCGCCCATCGCGGCGTTGCTCATCTTCACAATAGCGTTGGCTATTACTGCGGTTCGCGCCTGGCGCTGAGCGCGCCAATCGCCTCTGAGTACAATCGGGGGTTATGCAAGTAGGTGTCGTGTCCCAGAAGTTATCGGAGTTATTTTCGTCAGGACGATTGTCGTGCAAACGACTCGAACAGGTGGCAACCCTTGCCAGCCACACCCCGGCGCTCACTGCAATCGCGACCGTTGCTCCCTTCCGGGCCTGGCGGGGTTAGCGACCTTATGACGCGAGGGGACCGACAAGGGCCGCCATAAGCGTTGATTGCCAAAGCGCAATCTCAATTGAACTGGCGGAGAGAGAGGGATTCGAACCCTCGAAACGGGGTTTAGCCGTTTACACACTTTCCAGGCGTGCTCCTTCAACCGCTCGGACATCTCTCCAATTCGAACGAGCCGGTAATAGTAGCGGCTTCAATGGGTCGATGACAATCGAAAAGGCAAGCGGAAGTCTGTTCGGCCGCGACAGAGCACAATGGGGCGGTAGTTTGTCAATATGCGCCCGAGCGGCTCAGCGAGATGAGCAGGGCCTGCTCATTGTGGAGACGGACAAGTCGTCTCGCGGAGAGCCGCCAGTGGCGTCGTTTCGACCGTTCACTTTACGCACGGGCCTTGGCATTTCACTCGGTTTTGGGTGCAGCCGGGGTTCCGTTGCTGATCGGCGTTTCGCCCGACAGTCTGGCTGAGCCCGGCGACAACGCATGCGCTCGAATGACGTTAGTCACTACAAGAGCACAAAGTGTTGAGCGAGTCTTGTTACACGGCAGCGCAACGCGCTGCGTGCGAGCATTGCACCATCCAAGTCAGGGTTAACGAAGCGATGAGTCAGGGCGATCTGTTAGGGCAACTCAAAATCGCGCGGGATGAACGGCAAACCACACAAGCGAGTCCAGTTCGGTGGATAGTGGCCGCCGCGGTGGTTGTGGGAATCGGTACGGCAGGCTGGTGGTTTAGTCGCGGCACCGGCCCGACGATCGTCGAAACCGCGTTGGCGTCGTCTGCGGCCCAGTCCGGGTCGTCGGGTTCTGTGTTGGATGCCTCGGGCTATGTGGTGGCGCGCCGACAGGCAACGGTATCTGCGAAGATCACCGGCAAAGTGCGCGAGGTGCTGATCGAAGAAGGCATGCGGGTCGAAGCCGGGCAGATCATGGCCACGCTGGACGACACCGTACAGCGGGCTGACTACGCGCTGGGTCAGGCACAGTTGGAAAATTCTCGATCGCAGCTGACGGAGACGGAGGTCAACCTGCGGCTTGCGCGCGCTGAACTTGGCCGCCAGCAGGAACTCGTCAGGCGCAAACTGGCCAGCGCAGCCGCGCTCGACAGCGCGCAATCGCAAGTGGCTGCGCTGATCGCGCGCCTGACCAGTCAGCGGCGCAGTATCGATGTGTCGCAACGAGCGCTGGCTCTGAGCCAGGTGGCGCTCGACGACACCACAATTCGCGCACCGTTTGCCGGCATCGTGGTCGCCAAAGCGGCGCAGCCCGGCGAAATGATCTCGCCGATTTCAGCCGGTGGCGGTTTCACGCGAACTGGCATCGGTACCATTGTCGATATGGATTCGTTGGAGGTGGAGGTGGATGTCAACGAGTCTTTTATTGGCCGCGTGCAAAGCGATATGCCCGTCGAGGCGACCTTGAACGCTTACCCGGAATGGCGCATTCGGGGGCGCGTGATCGCCGTCATTCCCGCCGCAGATCGCACCAAAGCCACGGTCCGCGTGCGCGTTGCCTTGAACGAGAAGGATGCGCGCATCGTCCCCGACATGGGGGTTCGTGTGCGCTTTTTGGAGCCGCAGGCGGAAAACGCCGCACCACGGCCGCAACTGAATGGGGTACTGGTGCCGAATGCCGCTGTGGTTGAGCGCGCCGGGCAATCGATGGTGTTTACCGTCGATGCGGGTAAGGCACGCAGCAACCCGGTGACCGCGGGCGCAAAAATCGCCGACTTTCGCAACATTACCGCCGGGCTTGCGCCCGGCGACACCGTGATCGTCTCGCCTCCTGAAGCGCTGGCGGATGGAGACGCCGTGGCTGCCCGATAAACGGCGGCCAAGTCAGTAAGCCCACGATCGTTGCGCAGAACGTTTCAACCTTCCCCGGACATCGGGGGAGGAAGCAACAGCCAAACCGAGCCACCGCCAATCGAAAGTAGAAGGGTACAGCCATGAGCGATGTCCTGATTCGCGTCAAGAATGTGATCAAGAACTACACCCGGGGCAAGCAGAAAGTCGAAGTACTGCACAACCTGTCCCTCGACATTCCGAAGGGTGATTTCGTGGCGCTGATGGGCCCTTCGGGTTCGGGCAAGACGACGCTGCTCAACCTGATCGGTGGCCTCGATCAGCCCACCGGCGGGGAGATCAGCATTGGTGGCCAACGCATTGACGGTATGAACTCGGGTCAGCTGGCGAAATGGCGTGCCAGCAATGTCGGCTTCGTTTTCCAGTTCTATAATTTGTTGCCGGTGCTCACAGCCGAGCGCAATGTTGAGCTGCCGTTGCTGCTCACCAATATGAGCGGCAGCGAACGATTGAAGCGTGCCAACATTGCGCTGGAGATCGTCGGGCTGAAGGATCGCGCTCGGCACAAGCCCAAGGAGCTGTCGGGCGGTCAGGAACAGCGAGTGGCAATCGCACGCGCGCTGGTCAGCGACCCGGAACTTCTGGTTTGCGATGAGCCCACTGGCGATCTTGATCGCAAGACCGCGGATGAAATTTTGACCTTGCTGCAACGTTTGAATCGCGAATACGGCAAGACGATCGTCATGGTGACGCACGATCCCAAGGCGGCCGAATATGCCAGTCGCACGGTGCATCTGGACAAAGGCACGCTGCAGGCGCAAGCCGCATAAAGGAGTACAGCAATGAAGTACTTCCACTTGATCTGGTCGAGCCTCTGGCGGAAAAAAACGCGCGCGTGGCTGACGTTGTTGTCGCTGATTTGTGCATTTTTGCTATTCGGATTGTTACAGGCGCTGAGTGTCTTTTTCACTGCGGGCGCGGATTTCGTCGGCGCGTCGCGTTTGGTGGTGCAATCGCGGGTGTCATTTACCGATTCGTTGCCAATACGGTTACTGCCAGAGATCGAGGCAATGCCTGGCGTCAAGGCTGTCAGTCACGACCAGTGGTTTGGCGGCGTGTGGGGCGAGAACGAGCAGCTCTTTGTCTTTGCCAATGATCCCGAGCGCCTGCGCACCACGTATCCGGAGTGGAAACTGACGGACGCCGAATGGGAGGCATTCAAAACCACTCGAACGGGCGCCATTGTCGGCCGAAACGTCGCCAATGCAGAGGGCAAGGGTTGGAAGGTGGGACAAAAGATCCCAATCAAATCGAACATCTTCCCCAAGAAAGACGGCTCGATGGCATGGGAGTTCGACATTGTTGGAATCTTCGATGGTATCGATGAATCATGGCAGGCGCAGACCAACCTTGTTTACATCAATCACGCCTACTTTACCGAAGCCGCACAGTTCGGAAGCGGCTTTGCTGGCGTCTTCAACGTTGTACTTGATGACCCTGATCAGGCGAACGCTGTTGCCCAGGCGATCGACGCCAAATTCCTGAACTCACCGAACGAGACCAAGACGCAAAGCGAGAAGGACTTCAACAAGGGCTTTTTCGCACAAATAGGCGATATCGGCTTAATCGTCTCGCTGATTCTTGTCGCAGTGTTCTTCACCATCCTGATTCTGACCGGCAACACGATGGCGCAGGCCGTTCGAGAGCGCATACCAGAACTGGCGGTGTTGAAAACGCTCGGCTTCAACAATGGTACGGTCACGGCGCTGGTGCTGATCGAGTCGCTCATTCTGTGCGCTTTGGGGGCCCTGGTCGGCATGTTATTGGCGAGTTTCGCGATCACCGGGCTGGCGGCCCAGGCGCCTCAGTTCTTTGGCACCGTCCGCGCCAGCGGAGCGGTCTGGCTACAGGCCTTTCTGGCGATGACAGCATTGGCGTTGGCGGTTGGTTTGCCGCCTGCGCTCAAGGCTGGTCGGGTCAAGATCGTTGATGCACTGGCGGGCCGATAGGAGTTTACGATGATCAAACAAATCTTCGAAATCGTACTGCTGAATCTGCGCAGCATTCCCGAGCGACTTGGCGCCTCGCTGGTCATCGTGATTGGTATCGCTGGCGTCGTCGGTGTGTTTACGGCGCTGTTCGCGATGGCCAACGGCATCGATTCGACGCTGGTCGCTTCGGGCGAGGAAAACAACGCGATGGTCATGCGCGGCGGTTCGCAAGCCGAACTTAACAGCACAATCTCGCGTCAGGCACTGGAGTTGGCCTCGACAACACCTGGCGTGCGCCAATCGTCGTCGGGTAAACCACTGGTTTCCGGCGAGCTGATTGTCATTGCCGAATTGCCCAAAAAGGGCGAGAAACTCGGCGCCAACGTCACGCTCCGTGGCATCGGCGAGTTTGGTCTCGAACTGCGACCGAAGCTGAAGATTGTCGAAGGCAGGAAGTTTACGCCGGGCCTGCAGGAGTTGCTGGTTGGCAAGGGCGCATCCCAGCAGTTTGAAGGTCTGGCGGTCGGTAACACCATTCGCTTGCGTGGCGCCGATTGGACGGTCGTGGGTATCTTTGTCAGTGGCGACGCCAACGAAAGTGAGATTTTTACCGACACAGCGACCGCGCAAACCGCCTGGGGACGACCCAATTCCTTCAATGTGGCGCTCGTCGGATTGACCGATCCCGACCAACTGGATGCGTTCAAGCTGGCCTTGACCGCAGATCCGCGCTTGAACGTGGAGGTGCGCAATCAGCGGGACTACTTTACGGCGCAGACGGCGCAGACCAGCGGCGGCGTCAAGGCGCTGGGCACGGCGGTGGCGGTGATCATGGCGCTCGGTGCGATCTTTGCGGCATTGAACACGATGTACGCAAGCGTCTCGGCGCGCACGCGCGAAATCGCCACGTTGCGCGCAATCGGATTTTCTGGGTTTCCTGTCGTTGCCAGCGTCATGGTCGAGGCGATGCTCCTTGCGGTGGTCGGTGGCCTGATCGGTGCGCTGCTCGCCTATGTGTTTTTCAACGGCATGACCGTTTCGACCCTTGGCAGCGGCTTTACGCAACTCGTCTTCAACTTCCGTGTCACCCCGGCACTGGTGGGCTTCGGCATGGTGCTGGCGATATTCATTGGATTTATCGGCGGTCTGATGCCGGCGATTCGCGCGGCACGGTTACCCGTCACAACGGCGCTGCGAGCCGGTTGAAGCCAACGTTCTGGCGAGGCTTCGCCTCGGACCGCCGAGCATTGTTGGCTTCGCTCGGCACTGCGTTTAGGGATTTGCGAATCAGCAGGCTCTGGCGATCAAGAGGCGCGCGGCGTAGTCTCGCGCGCCTCGCATCAAGACCGTTTCGGGACCATGAAACACATCTCGCTGACCCGTTTTCTGATCGAAGAGCAGCGCGAACACCAGCACCTCACTGCGGACTTGCGGCTGCTGATCGAAGTGGTTGCGCGGGCATGCAAAGCGATATCCATTGCCGTCGGCAAAGGCGCGCTGGGCGGGGTTCTGGGCTCGGCCAATAGCGAAAACGTCCAGGGCGAAGTGCAGAAGAAGCTCGATGTTCTTTCGAACGACATTTTGCTCGAAGCCAACGAATGGGGCGGACACCTTGCCGCGATTGCTTCTGAAGAAATGGACTTGCCGCACGCGATTCCGCATCGTTACCCCAAGGGCGAGTATTTGTTGCTGTTTGATCCGCTGGACGGCAGTTCCAATATCGATGTCAATGTTTCGGTCGGTACGATTTTTTCAGTACTGCGCTGTCCCGATGGCGTGACCGAACCGACGTCGCGAGATTTCCTGCAACCTGGCGCGCGGCAACTGGCTGCCGGTTACGCTGTGTATGGGCCGAGCACGATCCTGGTGTTGACCATCGGTGCTGGCGTTTACAGCTTCACCCTCGATCGCGAGGTCGGCTCATTCGTTCTGACCGGCCGCAACTTGCGCATCCCGGAAGAAACACAGGAATTCGCGATCAATATGTCGAATCAACGGCATTGGGAAGCCCCGATGCAACGCTACATCGGCGAATTGCTCGCCGGCAGCAAGGGCCCGCGCGGCAAGGATTTCAATATGCGGTGGGTGGCGAGCATGGTCGCCGATGTGCACCGCATTCTTACTCGAGGCGGGATTTTCATCTATCCGCGCGATCTTAAAGATCCGGGCAAACCCGGTCGGTTGCGCCTCATGTACGAGGCTAATCCGATGGCGTTTATCGTCGAACAAGCGGGCGGCGCGGCGACCACAGGGCGCGAACGGCTGCTCGATGTCATTCCCGGAGAACTTCATCAGCGTGTGCCGGTCTTTTTGGGATCAAAAAGCGAGGTCGAACGCGTAACCGCGTATCACCTGGGCTAAATCCCTGACGGAGCGGGAGCGCGGCTCGGGGCAGCGAGCGCGGGCGACGTGTAGCCGGCACGCACCGTTATCGACGCGGCTTGGGATTCGGCACGAGTACTTGCTCAGTCCCCACGCGATAGCCCTCCGCAATAGCGGTGCGAAACACACCAATCGCATTTGCCACGGCGGTGCGCGTTGATTCGCCCAATGCCAGGCGCGCAGTAATCAACGATGCCAGCGAGCAGCCTGTTCCATGTCCGCGAAACGCGGCCCGCGGCGCTTCAAAGGCAATGATGCCGTGCGCATCGCAATAAATGTCGCGCACTGTCGAGCCGCTGCCGTGACCATCCTTGAGCAGCACCGCTGCCGCTCCCATGGCAAGCAAGGCCCGTGCGGCGCTTTCGATTTCGATCGAAGATTCATCGATGCCGAGCAGCGCCGCTGCCTCAGGCAGGTTCGGCGTGATGATTGTGGCGTTGCGAATCAACTTGCGTAGCGCCACTTCGGCATCCACATCCAACAAACGCGCACCAGAACTGGCGATCATCACGGGGTCGACGACCAGCGGCACGTTCACTGTCAAAACCAGCGCCGTCACTTCTCGCGTTGTCGCTGCGTTACCCAGCATGCCGATCTTCATTGCGCCTACGGGAAAATCGGCAACGACCGCGTCGAATTGCGCGCGAATCATCGCCGGTGGCGTGAGCTGAACTGCCGCCACTTCGCGCGTATTTTGGGCGGTGAGGGCGGTGATCACGGCCAGTCCGAAGACTCCCTGGCTATGAAACGCACGCAAGTCGGCTTGAATGCCAGCACCACCGCCGGAATCCGAACCTGCTATCGTCAACGCGAAACAAAGGTCTTTCATGTGGCAAAAATACAACGAAAACTGATTGATGTTGCGTACTTGACGCACTGTTGTTTTTTTGCGATTCTGGCGTCGGCTAGAAGCAACACTCCTTCCCTTCTAGCGGGCTTTAGGGGCATGCAGGCGAGAGCACGTTTGCAAATCATTATCGGGACGGCCGCAATTTTGCTGGCCGTCCCGACTTTTTTGGCCGCAGCGACGAGCGAAGAACGCTCGAAAGTGCTGACCGGCCGATGGGCTCCCCTGGCCACTGAAAAGCTGATTCCGAATTTCGATTGGGTGGACGTTTCCGCGTTGACCACGCCGGCCGTTCATCCGTTCATGATGGACGCCAACGCATGGTTCATCGCGCCTATCCTGTCTGGCAAAGAGTGGGCAAGTTTCTTACGCGTCTCGTCGCTGTCGTCGACCTCCGCTCTGGCGGCCTTCATTCCTGAGGAGCGCCGCACCTTGGTCTCCGACTCTGCGTTGGAGCGGCGACTGCTGACCTCCGGATTGTTCGTCGAAAGTCAGCAGGGTGTCGCGCTTGGCATTGATGCTGTGTTTGCCGAGCAGCGCTTTGCCAGTGGGACGCTCTCACCATTGCCGGGCGGTGAAAACATACTGCCGCCGTTGAGCCCATTGACCGAACGATCCAGCGGCGTGGGTGTTGCACTGGCGGTCGGCGGTCCGATCGATGATCGGTTTGGCTGGACCTTGGGGTTGCGCTCGCCGATCGACATGGATGCGTACAAATCCTACCAGGGGTTGTATTCCGAGCCAGGCGACTTGGACATTCCAGCCACAGCCGCTTTGGGTTTTTCCGCGCAACTTGTACCAGCAGCGTCCATCGTGATTGGTGCCGAGCACGTATTTTATAGTGACATCAACAGCGTCAGCAGTTTTGCATTGCCGAATCGGTTCCTGGCGCTTCTGGGTGATGGAAATAGCCCAACTTTCGCTTGGCAAAACCTGACGGTTTATTCCGCGGCATTGCGTGGTCAGGCTTCCGCCTGGGACTGGTCCGTCCGATATAGCACCAGCCTGCAGCCCAGCCCGACAGCGCCGCTCTTGCAGCAGGCCATCGACGGTATTCAGAGCGACGTTAACTGGTCGATTGGCGTTGGCCGGGCTCTGCGGCTGGGCGAGTTGAGGTTCTCGGCAAGTTACGCTGGGGCCGAGTATGTCCTGGGTTCCCCGTACTACCGCAACACAGACCCCGCCGACTCGACACATTTCGAGTTCGAGGCGCTCTGGAATTGGCGCTTCTGATTTGCCCGGAAGTGCCTCTCACGATGAGCACGAACAATGCGGCTTAAGGCCTTTGGCGAAGAGCTGAACCTCCAGGCGTTGTTGATCACCGCGTAACAATTGCTCTGCTAGCATCCGCAGCTCGCCGGGTTTGAGCTCGGCTCTCTCCATACGCACAATCCCCACTCGAGTGGCGGATGCGTGTGGCAGCTCATCCATCGAGGGGCGCTGCAAGTCACGGGCATTGCCGTGAATCACGCTCGATGGAGATGCCTTCGATACGAAGGGCGCCCGTCTAAATCTGAGGACGCACAATGAACGCTGTAGTTAAAGAACTGCCCAAACACGACTTCAAGGTTCGCGATTTGTCGCTGGCCGAATGGGGTCGAAAAGAAATCCAGATGGCCGAGCATGAGATGCCGGGCCTGATGGCGATTCGCAAAAAGTATGCTGCCACCAAACCGCTCAAAGGTGTGCGCCTGACGGGCTCGCTGCATATGACGGTCGAAACTGCCGTGCTGATCGAAACACTGGCCGATCTCGGCGCGTCAGTGCGTTGGGCTTCGTGCAACATCTTCTCGACCCAGGACTATGCTGCAGCGGCGATTGCCGTCACCGGCGTTCCGGTGTTTGCGTGGAAGGGTGAGACACTCGAAGAGTACTGGGACTGTACTCTCGACGCGGTGACGCATCCTGGCGGCCAAGGCCCTGAACTTGTGGTCGATGATGGTGGCGACGTCACGCTGCTGATCCACAAGGGTTACGAGATGGAGCAAGGCAGCGACTGGATCAGTACGCCGAGCGACAGCGAAGAAGAGGCGGTCATCAAGCGCTTGCTTAAGCGCACGCAGAAGGAGCGCCCAGGCTTCTGGCACAACGTGGTCAAACAATGGCGCGGCGTGTCGGAGGAAACCACGACTGGCGTTGCGCGCCTTTATCAAATGAAGGCGCTCGGCAAGCTGCTCGTGCCAGCGATCAACGTCAATGACTCGGTGACCAAGAGCAAGTTCGACAACCTCTATGGCTGCCGCGAGTCGCTGGCCGACGGAATCAAACGCGCCACCGATCGCATGATTGCCGGCAAACTTGCCGTGATTTGCGGCTTCGGGGATGTGGGCAAGGGTTCGGCACGCAGCCTGCGCGGTTTCGGCGCGCGCGTGGTGGTGACTGAGATCGATCCGATCTGCGCATTGCAGGCGGCTATGGAAGGCTTCGAAGTCACCACCATCGAGGACACTCTGGGTCGGGGCGATGTCTACGTCACGGCAACCGGCAACAAGGATGTCATCACGGTTGAGCACATGGCGGCGATGAAGGACCAGGCCATCGTCTGCAACATCGGCCACTTCGACAATGAGATTCAGGTGGACCGGCTGAACAGAGCTGAGGGCGTCAAGCGGACCAACATCAAGCCGCAAGTCGACAAATACACTTTTGCCGACGGCCATGAAATTTACATGTTGGCGGAAGGCCGGTTGGTCAACCTGGGGTGCGCCACCGGGCACCCCTCGTTCGTGATGTCGAACTCATTTTCGAACCAGGTGTTGGCCCAGATCGATCTTTGGACCAACAAAGATCGTTACGCCTCCGAAGTGTACCAACTGCCGAAGAAACTCGACGAAGAAGTGGCTCGTTTGCACCTGGAGAAGATCGGTGTGAAGCTGACGCAGCTGACAGAACAACAAGCGAGTTATATGGGCGTTACGCAGCAAGGCCCGTTCAAGCCGGAGCACTACCGGTATTGATCGGCATACGGCATCGGGGTCGGCGCCCCGATGCCGTGGCTTGCGCGCATCCGATTGCACAAATGGAGCGTAACCCTTCTATACTTTGCACTTCGTCCAGCACGCTCAATTCAAACCAGAAAAGGAAGAAGCCATGCGTACCCTTAGACTCTGTTCAATTGCAGCGGCGCTGCTGGTTTCGATCGGCGCTTCGGCTGAACCGGTCATCGGTATCACCGGAGCGGCAGCAGGCAGCAATGTCGTGCGCTTCGATACCGACAGCCCCGGTAATGTGACCACCGTCGGTCCGTTGACCGGCATTCTCGCTGGGCACTCTGTGCGCGCCATCGACCGACGTCCTGCGAACAACACAATCTACGTTCTCAGTACGAACGCATCGACCGGCTTTCAGCTGTATACGTTGAACGAGGCCACCGGGGCGTTGACGCCGGTTGGCAGCGGCGGCACTGTTTCGTTCACGTGGCCCGTTCGCGTCTCCATGGACTTCAATCCTGCGGCAGATCGCCTGCGTGTGGTCGCGTCGGGTGCGCAAAACCTGCGCCTGAATCCGAACGACGGCACGTTGGTGGCCGAGGACACCGCATTGGCCTATGTGGCAGGCGATCCAAACGTCCAATCGAATCCGCCGTTCCCGGCGGGTGTTGCCTACGATTTTAACGACAACGATCCCGGCACGGCGACGACCATGTACGTATGGGATTTCGACAACGACGCGTTGTCTCGTGTCGGGTCGATTGGCGGCTCGCCGACGAGCCCCAACTCCGGCCAAATGACGACGATTTTCACGCCGCCGTCCTTCATCACGCTGGATGGCGGAATCGGTTTCGATATCAGCTCAGGGGGCAGCGCTTACCTGAGTTTCGCGGACGGCGCTGGCGCCGGAACAAGCCGGAGCGACGAGGTGGTCGAAGGTGCCGCAGAGTTGTTTGCGCGGCTCAATCTGACCACGGGCGCTTTGACGGTTCTCGGCACGTTGCCCATCGACCTCTTGGATTTCACCGTTGGCGTCGAGGTGTTGCCGCCTGCCAACGTGCCGGCAGTCGACCGATTCGGTCTGGCGTTGCTCGGTCTTTTGATCGGCATCGGCGGATTGGTTGCTGTGCGTCGTTACAGCTGATTGTCACGCGCTTCGGTATCGCAACTGGCCCGGCAATAGCCGGGCCATTTGTTTGCGCGTCTCGCAAATCCTCGACTACGCCAGCCCGGCGTAGACCGTTTGTACTTCGTCATCTTCATCCAGCGCCTGTAGAAACGCCTCGACCTCCTCGCGCTCAGCGCCGCTCACGCTGACCGGATTTTTCGCGCGATAGCCAATGTAGGCCTTGAGCACGGTGAATCCAAAGGCGGGAAGCGCCTTCTGAACGGCATCAAGATCGGTCGGCTCGGTCAGAAAGAGCACGCCGTCGTCATCGGCTTGTACATCCTGCGCTCCGGCCTCAATGGCCGCCGTTTCGGCATCGGCGCCCGGCTGAGCCGCTTCGGCCTCAATCATGCCCAGGTGATCGAAGTCCCAACTGACCGACCCTGAGCTACCGAGTTGCCCCTTACGGAACAACACGCGAATGGCTGAGGCGGCGCGGTTTGCGTTGTCAGTCAAACACTCGACGATCACAGGTACGCGATGTGGTGCGAATCCCTCGTAGGTGAGTTTTTCATACTGAGCACCGCCATCCAGCATGCCCGCCCCCTTCTTGATGGCGCGATCCACGGTATCGCGCGGCATCGACATCTTCCGTGCTTGATCAATCGCCAGTCGTAGCCGCGAATTCATCGTCGGGTCGGCGCCGCTGCGCGCCGCAACCGAAATTTCGCGCGCAAGTTTGGTGAACACCAGGCCCTTCGCGTTCGCGTTTTGTTCCTTACCTTTGGTTTTCCATTGAGCACCCATCGGCGCGCCCTTCGATAACGTGAGGGCGCGGATTCTAGCCCGGACAATTCATGGGGTCGCGAAGAAATGGCCTGATTTCGTTGCAACGGCGAAGGGATCTTCAAGTTGATCGAGCTGACAACCTGTTCGCTGCCCTCGCTCGAGTCCCTGACAGAGCGGGATCTGGCAAATGAGTCTGTTTTTTCGAAGCAGCTTTAGCGGTTGAAGCCCTTGAGTCAGGTGGTGAGGACCGGCGCTTACACGCCGATGGGGACGACCCTGGGCGACGACCTGTGCATAACGAGATGACGACGCTTAGCATGCGCAACAGGCCCGTATGATCCACTCCTATTCCAATGGAGGTCCGACCGATGCGAACCATGCTCTCGCTTGCTTTGATGCTCGCTGCCGGGCATGCCAATGCCGTGCAGTTCACGATCGGCCCGATGCTTGAATACAAAGCTGACTTCTTGTCGTCCGGTGAACGGAGCGTTGGGCTATCGCCGTTCATTGAAGTCCACGGCGAGGATGAAAACGTCCGTCCGGAAACCTCCGATGCCGCGCGATTCGATATCTGGTCTGGGGGCGATTGGGAAACCGGTATCGCGTTCAATCTCAGTGCCGGTCGCGACGATGGCGATGCGCGCGATGCAGGCTTTAGTGGCCTGCCCGAAATCGACACGACGTTTGAACTGGGTGCTTATGCGCTGAAGCGCTTCGACGGCGGCATCGAAATCGGCTTCGATGTGCTGCGTGGCGTCAATGGTCATAAGGGTCTGGTGTTTACACCGGAACTGGCCTACGAGAGCGACAATGACGCACGATTGCGATGGCGCGTTGGCGCACAAGCGACTTGGGCGAACCAACGCTATCAGCGCGAGTTCTTCGGCACCCAAACTGTGCGCTTTAACAACGCACCGCTGACAAACTTCAGTCCCGATAGCGGCTTTCGCGATGTTGGCTTGCGCCTGGCGTTAATCTACGATCTGATGCCGCGCTGGTCGCTGGTTGGGATTCTGGGCGTGAATCGCTATATCGGTGAAACCGAGGATTCGCCACTCGTTGTGGTGGGCGAGGACCTCGATCCCTTGGCCGCCGTGGGTATCGCATACACATTCTGATGCGCATCGAGGCGATCACACTGGATCTCGATGACACGCTGTGGCCAATCGCCCCGGTGATGGAACGAGCAGATTGCGCGCTTCAGGCGTGGTTTGCCGAACATGCGCCCGATGTTGCGCTGGCGTTTCCGATCGATGCCATGCGTGCGCTTCGCGACCGTACGTTCGCCTTGCATCCGGAACTCAGCCACGACTTTACGGCGTTGCGCCTGAAAGCGCTGCGTGCAGCGCTGTTGCCATTCGGCTATGGCGAAGCCGCTGTGCAAGATGCGTTCGAAGCGTTCTACGCTGCGCGAAACTGCGTTGAGCTCTATCCGGATGCATTGAACGCGCTGACTCGGCTGAGCGCGCGGGTTCCGCTGGTGGCTTTGTCCAACGGCAATGCCTGTCTGGATCGGATTGGGCTTAGTCACCACTTCGTGGCATCGGTTTCAGCGCGACAGCACGGTGCCGCGAAACCCAGTCCGAGCATCTTCTTGGCGGCCTGCCTCGCGGCCGGCAGCAGGCCCGAGCACACATTGCACGTCGGCGACCATGCCGAGCAAGATGTCATCGGCGCATTGGATGCCGGCTTACATGCGGTCTGGTTGAATCGGGATGCACAACGTTGGACGTATCCAAGGCAAGCGCCACAGAGTTTTTCGTGCCTGATTTCGCTTGCCGACTTTGTCGATACTCTGTGAGATATCGACAGTGAGCTGCCCGTTCGTTCATGCGACGGTGGTGGGCGCACGGTGTGATCTCGCTGCCAGTGGAAGCCCGGTGCCAGCGGGCCCGGCGAACGCGCTTACCTCTCCGTCCTCCAGCTCACGCTCGCCTTCTGCTCATTGCCGCTGATGCCTTCGACTTCGATGCTCTCGGTCACGCGGTAGCGAAGAATGACCAGCTGAATTGCATCGAGCAGGCTGGATCCGTAGCCGATGAAGAATCGCGGCGAAACATACTTGCCCACGACCAGTGCGGACCCGATCGACGATCCCAGGCTCTCGATGCCCGCTGCCAGCCCCAGGCGTTGTCCAATGCTGCCGGCGATCAGGCTGCCACCGGCCGATTCGAGTGCGTCAGCGTATTCTCCTAAACGCGCCGAATCGTCGCTGCTGGCGGTCGTGATCGGGCGACCAAGCACCAGATACGACAATGCTTCGGACTGATCGAGCTGCGGATCAGAGTACAGCTGGATCAAAGGCCGCTGCGCGCGCCCGCGCACTTCCACGCCGACGCGCTGACGTTGCACCGACTTTGCCGCCAGGATGTCGAGTGCTGGATTGTCGGCGGCGCCACCGGAGAAGCGCAGTCGACCGCGCTCGATAGCGAGTCGTTGGCCATAAGCCTGGTAGGTGCCCTTGACCAACATTTCGCCGGTGCCGCGCGGCTTTTTGCCGGGCGTCTGTGAGATACGCAATCCACCGCCCAGGGTCGCGATGAGCCCGTAGCCGCGCAAATCGACTTCCTGGATAAAAGCGACGCTGACCTCGGCCCGAATTGGCAATGGCGCAGGTGGCGGTGGTGCATCGACAATCACCACGTCTTCGCTCGGCGCCACGGCGGGCGCAAAACGGTCCAGATGGATGCGACCGGCGCGCAGTAAGACGCCGCCCTCAATCGCCGCCCCGGATGAATCGAGTTTGATCATCAGGTTGGTATCGCCCGCCAGACGCACTGCGGGCAAATCGACGAGGCCCGCGTTGTCCGCGATCAGTTGGATCTCGGATGCGCTGCCGTCGAGCGCGATGCGGCCGCTCAGTTTTACTGTGCCGGGCGCGATTGCCAGATCGCCCTGAAGCGCCAACGCGTTGGCGCCAATCGTGCCATCAATGCGGCCTTGGCTGACTTTCAAACCCACGCTGGGCAATTCAAACGCCATTCGGTCGGCGCGCAATTGTCCGGCGAGCGCCTGTGGTGTGCCCAGCGGCACGCTGAGCGAACCTGACAATGCGCCGCGAATACTCTGTACTTCTGGCGTGACGGTCTCGGCGAGTGCCAGATCGTTGATCTTGAGTGTGACGGTCAACATCGCCGTCTCGCGCATCACGTCCGTGACCAAGGCCTCGATGAAGCCGTCATCGGCCAGGCTCAGGCGCGCATCGACGCGCTGAGCTGCTGCATCGAGCGCGGCTCGCGCCTGGAAAGCAATGGGTGCCTCGAATTCGCTCGCGCCTTTTAGTGTCCCGTTTTCAACGACGAACTCCAATTGCCCGTTCAGCGATTGGTCGGCTGCGATACCCAGCCGACCCCCGCCGCTCAATTGTCCGTCGACTTCGAAGGTATCGCCGGGCAGCAACGATTGCGCCAAACTCAACGGCATCGCGCTTAAGTCCAGGTCGAGCGACATGTCGGTGCCGCGTTCGACACCAACGCAAGCACGCGCCGCTCCAGCGCCCAGGCACACCGGCGCGATGACTAACCGATCGGCTTGGACTGCCACGGCTGCCGGCGCCTGCAACGAATACGCAGGCAGTCGCGCTACTTTAAGCGTCAGCGCATCGATCACACCGCGCCAGGCATTTCCATCCACTCCCCCGGCAGCGCCAATATCCAGTTCAAGGTCTTTGGCGCCGAGCTGCGCGCTGAATTGATGAGCACTCGCGGCGCCCGTCAGCTGTGCGTCCAGCGATTGCAACGAGAGACCGAAAAGGCGTAAGTCGCGCGCCTGTATGTCTGCATTCCAGCCAGGTGCTTTGACCAGAGCGATCTGGCCAATCGAATTTTCTGCCTGCGCCAATTCGCTCGCACGAACATCTGCTGTGAGCGCGTCGACGGGGTCTGTTGCCGCCAGGTCGATCTGCGCATTGCCGCTCAACGAGCCGCGGACCGATTGTGTCGCGAGCATCAAATCCAGGTCTTGCATCGTCGCTTGCAGGCGCCCAGCGCCCAGCGCATTCATCTGCGTTCGCCCGTCGCCCCAAAGCACCGCGATCGAACCCGACTGAGGTTGTGCATCAACGCCGCTTAACTGCCCGTTGAGTGAGACAGCTGCGCCACGCAGCGTGCCCTCCAAACGATCGGTATCGACTCGCCAGCGCAGCGGATCGGTGAGTTCGACGCTGCCGTTGATCGTGCCGCTGATTTGCCCTGGCCAATCGGACAGGTAGGCATCGAGTTGCCAACTTACGGCGGCCGCCGATGCCTGCAGTGCCAGTGTCGTGCGGTCGAGCGTGCCCGAAAATTCCAGCGTAGGCTGGATGCGTGCCGTCGATTGTTCGATGTTGGCCTGTTCGATTTCGGTCGTTGCAGTCGTGTTTTCTTGTCGATCCTGTTGTCCTGCGGGTGTTTCGATGGCGGCGATTGCGCTCTGCTGGAGCAGCAATTTCGTCAGTTCGATGCGTGTATCGTCGCCCTTGATCTGTGCTGTCAGCGCTAACGTCTGTGCCGCATGCAGCAAGCGCCCGTCAAGTGCCAGCTGCCAGTCGTCGAGGCGCCCGCTCAGCGTGCCTGCGCTGGTCAGTCGCGGTGCGTCCGCCACTGGCGCGCGCCAGTCGGCGAGTGCGGCGTTCTCCAGATCCAGCGCGAGCGCGCCGCTGGGTGCGCTGGCGTCGAGTGGCCATGCTCCGCGCAAGATCACTTGACCGAGCGCGTCAGAACCCATGCGCACTTCGCCGAATTGAACCTGACCATCGCGTACACCGATATCGATCAGCGCTACCTCCAGTTTCTGCCGGTTGACCTCAGCGCTGCCAGACACGCTTGCGCGGCCATCGCGCCAGCCGAATTGCAGGTCCAGATCGAGCGACTCGACGCCGGCGTCAAGTCCGAACTCACGCGGGTCGATACCGAGCGCTTGCAGGCGTCCGTCCGTCGCGCCGCTGCCGAGCACGTCTGCGACGTTGGCTTTGAGCGTAACATCGCCGTCGTTGATCGACGCAGTGACGTCCAGTGCGTCCAGGTCGCCCTGCACGCCGACTTGCGCGCGCTGCGCGCGATCGTTGAATGGCAATTCGCTTTCGCTATCGAGCGAACTGGCCCAGGATTTGCCGCTGTCGCTTGCGCCGCGCAGTTTCAAGAGCAGCTCGCCGGCGCGCAGTACGATGCCCTCGATCGCCAGTTGCCCATCGCGCAAACTCAGCTCGCGCGCCGCGAGAGAAAATACCAGTGGCGCTTCGCCACCAGTGTCGATGCCGGTCTCTGTCAGATCGAGATTGCGCAGCACGATGGCAAAGGGCAAATCGAGTTTGCCGGGACGCGTGCGCGACGGCGGAGCGTCGCTCGCTTGCGGGGCGATGGTCAGCCCGCGTGTGGACAAAGTCTCGACCATCACCTCCCGATAGCGCAGTCGGCCTGGTGCAAGTCGCAAGGCGATACGCTCGGCGTGTATGGTCACGTCCGGCCAGGAAGCGTCAAGTCCATGCACGGTTGCGCCAGCTGCCAGAGACCCACTGATCGATTGATACGAGAACGTCTGTGCACCGGTCAACGTCAGCGCAAATCGTAATCCGCTTTCAGTGCGCAGAATCCAGAACAGCGCAGCTGCAAAGACCACGGCCAGCGTCGCCAGCAACAACAAGATGCGTAGCAGCCACTTCACAATTCTGGTCCAATCAGCAGATGCAGGCGCAGGCCATCGCCATCGCCTGCGACCGGGTGCGCCAGATCCAGGCGCACCAGACCGATGGGTGAGCGCCAGCGCAAACCCAGGCCCACGCCCGCAGCAAGTTCGGCTTCGCTGCCGTCGAATGCGTTTCCGGCATCGACAAACCCCGCAATGCCGAACTCATCGAACAGGTGGCGTTCGTATTCGCCCGAAGCAATGGCCAGGTAGCGGCCGCCGCGGACGTTGCCCGCGGGGTTGTTCGGGCCGAGCGTTTGGTAGCCAAAGCCACGCAAGCTGCGATCGCCGCCCGCGAAGAACCGCAACTGGGGCGGCAGCTGCGAAAAGTCATCGGTCCATAAGGCGCCAATCTGGCCTCGCAAGAACAGTCGATCGCGTTCGCGCAACGGCATCAGATAGCGGAACTCGCTGCGCACTTGCGCAAAGGCCGCATCGCCCAGCGATGGCCCGGCGCGGACTTCGGCGCTGATCGAATAACCCTCCAGCGGATTGATCGGGTCGTCGACAACGCGATGCAGATAACGCGCCTCGGGAAAGACCAGGGTGCTGCTGCCCGGCTCATCGCCCACTTCAAAATCGCCGCTGATCAAGCCAAGGCCATAACTCAGCGTACCGATGTCCGATTCGCGCTGGCGCGACGCATACATCTGGACGACCTCCTGCAAAGAGGTGTCAGTCTCTTCGTCGCGGTAGCTGAGCGCGAGGTTGTAACTTTGGCGATTCTTGCCGGGCAGTGGAATCGTGTACGCCGCGTTGAGTGTATTGAGTCGCTGGCTGACCTCGGCACGCGCGCTGAGTTTGTGCCCGCGTTGATTGACCCACCGGCGGTTCAAACCGCCCTGCACACCGATGCCGCTGTCCGTGCCGAAACTGACACCGCCGGTGTAGACGGTGCGCTTGGACGGGCTTAAGCGAATCGTCACGGGCACCAGTAAGCCTTGGGCCTTTTCGCGATCAGTCTCGATCTCCACCTCGGAGAAATAGTCGGCCTGCAACAAACGTTGCTGCAACGTCATCAGCCGATCCTGGCGGTAACCCTGGCCTTGTTCATAGGGCAAATAACCCGCCAGCACATCGGCGTCGATATGTTCGCCTTCGAACTGTGTTGGGCCAAACTGGAAACGATCGCCCGATGCGAACTTCAAGGCGATCTTCGCGCTGTGATCGGCGAGTCGCACGGCGATGCGCTTTTCGACGATCTCGGCATCGAAATAGCCGCGTTCGGCGAGCGCATCGGCGATGCGCAGCTTGCTCGCTTCGTAGAGCCGATGGTCGAGCACTTGTTGTTCGCCGGGCTGGAACAGCTGGCGCGCACGCTTGACCTTCTTTTCCTCAGCGCCCGGCCCTTCGACCAGGACGTTCGCCTCGGTCACCAGCGTCGGCGGTCCCAGTTCAATCTGATAACGCGCGAAGAACGACGCACCCTGCTGGGTAAGCGTACCGGTCACATTGGCGTGG
The DNA here is from genome assembly GCA_022844165.1 of Lysobacterales bacterium. Taxonomy (GTDB): domain Bacteria; phylum Pseudomonadota; class Gammaproteobacteria; order Xanthomonadales; family SZUA-5; genus JALHMH01. Next base: position 13,750 of record JALHMH010000007.1, on the reverse strand, counting down.
TAATAGCCAAAAGGTTGCAACGCCTTGCTCATTTGCGCCATGCCACGCCCGTACACGCGACGGATGAGTCCCTCGCTGGCGTCGTCTTTGCGCATCAGTCCTTTGAGTTCCAACGCAGAACTGGCGTTGGTCTTCAGTTCGCCATCGATGCCGGTGATAAAGATGCGCACGCGCCGCGTATTCGGGTCTTTGCCCTCGACGACCGCCTGTTCCTCGTCCTTCGCAGCGCCGAATAGCGCACAACCGCTGCTGACGGCGGCAATCGAAAGTAGCAGAAAGAGGCGTAGCGGCATGTCCAAACCATAGCGCGAAGCGTGCGCCTGGGTCGCTCGGTTGCGCTAACCCGTTCGCTTTTTCGCAACAAGGTTACGATTGCCGCCATGGGGCCGGGCGCCGCGATGGCGCCCGGCCATCTCGTCAGTGCCCGATTAACTCGGCCGCCACACGCTCGGCCGTCAACCCAAAATGCGCATACAGCGCCTTGTCCGGCGCTGAGGCGCCGAAGCTGTCGATGCCGACGACCGCGCCATCGAGCCCCACGTATTTGCGCCAGTAGTCGCTACGCGCAGCTTCCACCGCGACGCGCTTGCGGACGGCGTTGGGCAACACGCTTTCGCGATATTCGGCGCTTTGCGCGTCGAATGTTTCGCAGCACGGCATCGAGACAACCCGCACAGCAACGCCCGCCTGCGAGGCCTGACGCGCTGCTATGACCGCCAAATCGACTTCAGACCCGGTCGCAATTATGATCGCATCCACTTTGCCCGGCGTGGTCTCAAGCAGGACGTATCCACCTCGGGCGACGGCGGCCAACTGTTCGGCGTTACGCGGTTGCGGCGCCAGGTTTTGGCGCGAGAGTGCCAGACACGTCGGTCCATCGGCCCGCTCGAGCGCCAGTTTCCAGGCAACCGCCGTTTCGGCCGCGTCGCACGGACGCCAGACCCGATTGTTCGGAATCAGCCGCAGGCTCGCCAAGTGTTCGATAGGCTGGTGCGTCGGGCCATCTTCACCCAGGCCGATGGAGTCGTGGGTGTACACGTGCACCACCCGGGTGTTCATCAGCGCGCTCATGCGCACCGCGTTGCGCGCGTAGTCGGAAAACACCAGGAACGTGGCGGTGAATGGAATCACGCCGCCATGCAACGCCAGTCCATTGGCGATGGCACTCATACCGAACTCGCGCACGCCGAAGTACACGTAGTTGCCGCCATCGCTGGCGGTATTCACGTCACGGCTGGCTTTGACGATCGAGTAGTTCGAGTGCGCCAGATCGGCCGAGCCGCCAATCAGTTCCGGGATTGCTGGTACAAGGCGCTCCAGTGCGCGCTGGCTGGCTTTGCGACTGGCCATCGGCGCCGATTCGCCGACCAACTCGGCAATCAAAGCGCCGGCGACGGCCGCAAAATCGGCTGGCAGTTCGCCGCGTTGGCGTCGCTCGAATTCGGCTGCGTCCGCGGCGAACTGATTGCGATAGTTCGAAAACAGCGCGTCCCACTCGCTTTGCCACTTTGCGCCCTTGCCGCGTGCATCGAAGGCAGCGTAAACAGCCTGCGGCACGTCGAATGCCGCGTGCGGCCAGCCCAATCGTTCGCGAGTCAGTGCGATCTCGTCCTTTCCGAGCGGAGCGCCATGCGAGCTCTCCGAACCTTGTTTGTTCGGCGAGCCAAAGCCAATCACCGTTTTGCAGCAAATCAAAGTGGGTCGATCCGGGTCGGCGGCTGCGGTGACCAACGCCGCCTTGATCGCTTCCGGCGAATGCCCATCAATGTCCGGAATCACCTCCCAGCCGTAGGCGCGAAAACGGTCCGGTGTGTTATCGGTGAACCAGCCCTGCACTTTGCCATCGATCGAGATGCCGTTGTCGTCGTAGATGGCGATCAGCTTGCCGAGCTTGAGCGTGGCGGCAAGCGAGGCGACCTCGTGCGAGATGCCCTCCATCAGACAGCCGTCGCCCAAAAACACATAGGTGTAATGGTCGACGATGTCGAAACCAGGACGATTGAAGCGTTTGGCTAAAATCTTCTCCGCCAGCGCCATGCCCACGGCGTTGGCCAAACCCTGTCCCAAGGGGCCCGTTGTGGTTTCGATGCCCGGGGTCTCATGCACTTCCGGATGGCCCGGCGTTTTCGAATGCAGTTGCCGAAAGCGCTTGAGCTCCTCGATCGACAAATCGTAACCCGCCAGGTGCAACAGCGCGTAGTGCAGCATTGACCCATGGCCGTTCGACAGCACAAAACGATCGCGATTCGGCCATCCGGGATTCGCCGGATTGTGGCGCAGAAAATCGTTCCAGAGCACCTCGGCGATATCCGCCATGCCCATCGGCATGCCCGGATGTCCAGAGTTTGCCTGTTGCACAGCGTCCATCGCGAGCGCTCGTATCGCGTTAGCACATTCGGTTCGGTTCATGGCGTGAAACCCGGTCAGCGGTAAAGCGCGCAACATACCCGCTCACAGGGTGTGCCGGAAGCCGCAATGTGTGGTGATCGCCTGCGACGCTCTTTCAGCCGCTCAGCGCGACGATTGCCTGGCAGTCATCGCCGTGACTGAGTTCACGCCAAAACGCCAGCTTCCGACCCGGATGTGCCGTTACAATGCGCGCGGCTCAGCTCGGATGGATTTTTGTGACCGGATTGGCGACCGTCGTTCCCTGGATCGAGTGGCTCGGTAACGAGGCGCATTGGGCGGTGCTGGTTGCAGGTTGCATTGCATTGGGATTCCGCCGCAATCGATATGCGCTTTGCGCGCTGACATTGGGCGCTGCGTTGTTGGCAGGTAGCGAGGCGCCGCTGGCGATGGCGATGTTGCTGTTGCTGATCGCTGCGTTACCTGAGCCGTCGCTGATCTCATGGCGCAGCGCAATCCTGGCACTTGCTGCGGGTCTGCTTGCCGCGCGCAATGAGAGCTTGCTTGCCGCGATCGCCATGTTCGAATTCAGCGTGGGTGACGTTTCGGCCGCCGCAGTGGTCGTGTCGCTGGCATGCGCCATTCCGTTGGTCCGCTGGCTCATTCGAGGTTTGCCATTGGATCTTTTTCTGGCGCTGTCGCTCGCACCGCTGATCCTGGGTGTATTTCGTGCCGACCTTTTTGACGCGTTGCTCGCCGTTGCCGCGCTCTTTCTCGCAGCTTCCGTGCTGGTGGGCGCCTACCGCATGGCTTTCATTGATGCGCTGACCGGTTTGCCCAATCGCCGCGCGCTTGATGAGGCACTGAGCCGCAGTTCCGGACGTATTGCCGTGGCGATGGTCGACGTGGATCACTTCAAGAAGTTCAATGACCGCTACGGTCACGAGACGGGCGATCGCGTGTTGCGCATCGTTGCGCGCGAACTGCAGCGCTGCCGCGGCGGGCGCGCGTATCGCTATGGCGGCGAAGAGTTCGCGATTGTCTTTCAAGGCGGGCGAATCGATAGCGCCGATGCTTCGCTCGAAGCCGTCCGCGGTGCGATCGAAAGTCGTCGCGTTAAACTGGGTGCGCGCAGCGGCAAATCACAAGCGGTGCGGCGCGGCGCCAGAGAGGGCGAAGTGAGCGTGACTGTGAGCATCGGCCTGGCACAGCGCGATCGCGAACGGCGTACCAGCGATGCCGTGATCGACGCCGCCGACAAAGCGCTCTATCGCTCCAAACAGCGTGGCCGCAATCGCCTGACCTTGGCGCCGTCCGCGCGCGCCGCCTGAATTCGCTGTGGAACGGCAGCTGCTGTTCAGCGCGATTAACGATTGCTAACGAAAATTCTACCCACGTACTTTCGGCAGGGGGCGTTGTCATTTTTCGGCCGCATCGTAGCGTTGCGCGTCGGCGACGCGAGGTTCCCCCAAAATAGAGAGAATATTCATGCGCAAAAGCATCTTTTCGCTGGCATTGGCCGCCCTTCTGGCGGCGCCGGGTTTGGCGCTGGCACATCAAGGCCTGTATGTCGATGGCGCGGTTGGCCGCGCCAGCGTCGACGATCTGGGCATTGATGACAACGACACGGGTTTCCGCATCGGCGCCGGTTGGCGCTTCGTGGAGAATTTCGGCGCCGAAATTGGCTTTGTCGACCTCGGAAAACTGGAAGATGACGTCGCGATTGGTGGCCTGACCAACTCAGTCGAATCCGATGGCATGTACATCGGCGTGAGCGGCCGGCTACCGCTGACCGACGAAGCCGCCGGCTTTTTCTTGAGTGCCCGTGCTGGTATGTTTTTTTGGGACGCCGAAGGACGAATTCGTACAGGCACGACTTCGTCTCTACTCGACGAAAGCAACAACGACTTTTATCTCGGTATTGGCGGCGGTTACGACTTCAACGAGCAATTCGGCGTCAGCCTCTCCTATGACCGCTATAAAGTGAGCGACGGCCGCGCGGACTTCGACTACGACATGATCGGTGTGACGGGTGAAGTGCGCTTCTGAGCATACGGTTTGGGTTAAGTGCTTTTGATGCCCGGCGGGCAAGTTCCTCGGAGCTTGCTCGCCCTTCCGCGATCCGGATAACAAGTATCCAGACAGTATTCGTTAGAATGGGCCCAGTCTCCTGACGTGGAGTGCGGCTTGGAACTGACGGATCTGATCCGATCGGCGCGCGATGGCAACCGCAATTCGGCGGATAAGCTGTTCGCCGCCGTTTATGCTGATCTTCACCAGATCGCGCAAAAACAACTGCGCCAACAGCCTGCTTCAATGGGCGCCACGTCGCTGGTGCATGAAGCGTATTTCCGGCTGTCGCGACCGGAGTCGCTTGGTTTACAAGATCGCCATCACTTCTATGCTGTTTCTGCGCGCGCGATGCGGCAGATTCTGATCGACCGGGCGCGCCAGCGGTTAACGCAAAAACGCGGAAGCGATCCCGACGTGACCGATATCGACGGCTTGCATCACGAACCGCAAGCCGATCTCGACGGCAATCGCCTGTTGGCGCTCGATCAGGCTTTAAACGAACTTGAAACCCTCGACGCGCGCCTCGCCAAACTGGTCGAGCTGCGTTTTTTTGGCGGCTTGACGCTCGACGAAGCTGCCGATGCGGCGGCTGTTTCCAGAACCACGGTCAAACGCGATTGGCGCCGCGCCAGAGCGTGGCTTCATGCAGCACTCGGGGAGGCACACTGGCTATGATTGACGCTGGCGAGCGTTGGCAGCGTTTGTTGCGTCACTTTGATGTTCTGTCGGAAATGCCCGACGAGCAGCGTGCGCTGGCCGTCGCGCGTCTGGCCTGGGAGGAGCCAGACATCGCCGATGAGCTTGAACGTATGTTACTCGCCGATGTTGGGGGCACAGGGCTGCTGGATGGAAACGCGCTCGGCGATCCGCTCGCTGAGCCATTTGCGCCCTTGCCGATGCCCGACCAGAGCGGCGAGCGAATCGCTGGGTTCGTGTTGTCCGAGCGGCTCGGTCGTGGCGGCATGGGTGAGGTGTATCGCGCACGACGCGATTCGGGCGACTTTGAACAAGAAGTCGCGATCAAAGTGCTGCGCCGCGGTCTTGGCCCGGACTTCGTCGCCCGATTTGCGCGCGAGCGGCAAATCCAGGCGCGCCTCAATCATCCGTTGATCGCCCGGTTGATCGATGCCGGCGTCGATGGCGATACGCCATGGCTGGCCATGGAGTTGATCCGTGGCGAGCACATCGTGACTTACGCGCAGACGCATTCGCTCGGTGTGACGAGTCGATTGAAGCTGGTCGAGGACATTGCCGACGCAGTCGATTATGCGCACCGACAGTTGATCGTACATCGCGATATCAAACCTTCGAATGTGCTCGTCGATGAGTCAGGTAAGCCCCATCTGTTGGATTTCGGTATCGCCAAGTTGCTTGAGCCCGGAGACGCAACCGAACTGACAGCGACCGACATGCGCGTGATGTCGCCGATGTATGCGACGCCGGAACAAATTCGCGGCGAACCGATCAGCACCGCCACGGATGTTTATGCACTGGGCCTGGTGTTGTTCGAGTTGCTCACCGGGCAACTGCCGCACGGTCGCCGCGAGCGACCCGGCGACGTTGCTCGAGCCGTCAGCAGCGATACAACGGAACGCCCGAGCCAGGTCGCTGGCAAAGCAACCACTGGACGGATCGACGGCGAACTCGACACCATCGTGCTCAAAGCATTGGCGCTGGAACCCGAGCGTCGATATCCCTCGGCGGCGGCATTCGCCGAAGATTTGCAGCGCTACCGCGAAGGTCGCCCGATCCGCGCTCGCCCGGACACACTTTCTTACCGAATAGGCAAGTTCGTGCGTCGCCATCGCGGCGGTGTGGTTGCCAGCCTTCTGGCGCTGATATCGCTGATCGGCGGACTGGGCGCAGCGCTATGGCAGGCGCAGGTGGCCCGCGATCAAGCGCAAATCGCGCAGGCACAAGCGCAGCGCGCCGAACGGGTGAAGACCTTTCTGACGTCGCTGTTCGCCGAAACCGAAGGCACAACGCGCGAAGGCGCCGCAGCACGCACCCCTCTGCAAATGGTCGCCAGCGGCATCGAACGTGCGCAAAAGGAACTGGGCTCCGATCGGGATCTGCAGGACAGTGTTCTCGGCGACTTGCTCGAAGTCCAGGTAAACCTGGGTGGCGCTGCAGAAGCACTGCCGCTGCTTGAGCAGAGCATCGACTATCGCCGCCGGCGCAACCCAATGGACGAAGCGCTGGCCATCGTTTTGTCGAGCAAGATCTCGGTACTTTTCCAGCAAGGGAAATTCGATGCCGCCGAACCGCTGATCGCCGAAGCGTTGGCGATTTATCGCTCGCATCACGCCGAGGAGCACTTGCGCGTCGCGGATATGCAGAACCGCCAGGTGCGCGTGCTGATTTCTCGCTCCCAATACCAGGAAGCCCTGGCCTTGATGCAGCAGGTGATTGCCAAGTTTGAAAAACGTCGCGGTCCCGACGATCCTGATCTTGGGATGCGTTTGAGCAATCTTGCTGTCGTTCAGTTGCGGGCCGATGACGTCGCGGGCGCGCGCGCCTCGCTGGAGAGATCGTTGGCCATTCTCGAGAAAGCGCGCGGGGAAGAGCACGCGCAGTTGCTGTTCCCGCTGTCCAACCTGGGCGACATCTATCGCCGCGAGGGACGATACGAAGATGCGCTGGCAGTTTACCAGCGAGTCCACGCGATCACCCGCAAGCAACTGGGCGATACGCATTTTCATACCGCCGATGCGCTGGGGCGCGTGGGTGCCATGCAGCGACGCCTGCGTCAATTCGACGCAGCGCAATCGTCGCTGGAGACATCGCTCGCTGTGCTGGAGCCTCTGCAGCACAACGACCTGGCCGATGCCTACGCGCGGCTCGGCGACCTGGCAGTTGCGCGCAATCAAACCGACGCGGCCGCCGAGTGGTTGCAGAAAGCGCACGATTTCGCGCTGAAAACGCAAGGGGCGCAAAGTGAATTGACCTGGGAACACCTCAGTTCTTTGGCCCGCGTGCACGCCGATGCGGGTCGTTTCGATGAGGCGGTTCGATTGCAGCAAAGTGCCATCGATGGCTACACCAAACTCGGTGCGGCAGGTCAGGTGAGCGCCGTGCTCGGGCGGTTTGCGCTCGGCACATACGCGCGCAATGCCGGCCGCCTCGATGCGGCCATCGATCAGATGTTGGATGCCGATGCCGAAGGCCGCAGTTTGTTGCCGGAGGGTGATCCGATACTGGTGGCGATGAGCGCGCAACTCGCCGCGGCGCTGGCGCTTCGCGGATCTCCCACGGATGCGGACGCAGCGCGTCGTCTGTTACGGGATATCCACGATGCCTTGCCGGAGGCCGACGTGGAAACGCAGGCGATGTCGGCGCTGGCGGCTGCAAGCCTGGCGATCAGCGGCGAAGCGCGCCGCGCTGCATTAGCGAGTTGGGATCAGGCACTCGATCGCCTGGGTAGCAACGGTGCATGGTTGCGCAAGCAGCGGGCGCTGTTCAACGAGCGGGCATCCGTGGCGACGTCGGAATAGTGTGCCGGCCATTCGAACGGCCGGGCGCAGTCTTTACAGATCAGCCACACGCGCCCGCTGGCGCGCGACCGACGGTCCGCGCGCGGCCCGTGTTTGCGACCACAACCTGGCCGGAATACTCGCTGCTGCCTTCAACGCAAAAGACGAATCGTACATTGGAGCCTTCCGAACGTCCCATCGAGCGATAGGTGAGTTTGCGGCGACCGTCGCTTGTGCGAACCCGCAACCTCGCATTGTCGAGTTCATATACGCTCAGCACGCGTTCGACCGGATCGAGCCGGCCATTTCGGTTGTCGTCGCGGTAGGCCAGCCAGCCGCGCGACCAGTCGGTCCGCTGTTCGCACGTCGTCGGCGACGACAATGGGCAGACGATGACGGGCCGGGTGCCAACAATGGCCTCGCTGCGAGCCAGATTGAGTGTAACCATCAGGGCGTTTTTGGCACTCGTCAACTGGTTCTTTTGTTGTAGAGCACTCAACGATGGCAGCGCGATGGTGGCCAGAACAACCAGGACGGCGACAGACACAAGCAACTCCCACAACGTAAATCCCGATTGGCGCATGACGATTTCCCCTCAGTGGATGGTGGGAATACGCTAAGCGAGCACTGAACTTCGCACTATCAGCGTAACGCGCATTTCGCTGTCAGAATTTTCTGACAAAAGTCCGCAGTTTGACGGAACGTGGCAGCGAACTGACGCATCATCGGGGCCATGAAAAGCCAGCGAACAGCCATGTCCGATCGATTCCAACTGGTCTCCGACTTCGCCCCATCCGGCGATCAACCGCAGGCCATCGCCGAACTGGTCCAAGGCTTCGAGGCCGGGCTCGCGCATCAAGTTCTATTGGGCGTGACCGGCAGCGGCAAGACCTTCAGCATTGCCAACGTCGTGCAAACGGTACAAAAGCCGACTTTGATTCTGGCACCGAACAAGACGCTCGCGGCGCAGCTCTACGGCGAATTCAAAGAGTTCTTCCCGCACAACGCGGTCGAGTACTTCGTTTCTTACTACGATTATTACCAGCCCGAGGCCTATGTGCCATCGAGCGATACCTACATCGAAAAGGACGCCAACATCAACGAGCACATCGAACAGATGCGCTTGTCGGCGACCAAGGCGCTCCTGGAGCGGCGCGATGTGCTGATCGTCGCCACGGTGTCGGCCATCTATGGCCTCGGAGATCCGAACGAATACTTCAATATGGTGCTGCATCTGGTGCGCGGCGATCGCATCCCCGATCGCGAGATTTTGCGGCGCCTCACGGAACTGCAGTACACGCGCGGGGACTACGAGCTGCGTCGCGGTACCTATCGTGTGCGCGGCGAAGTGATCGATGTGCACCCGGCGGAGAGCGAGCGCGAAGCGCTCCGCATCGAGTTGTTCGATGGCGAAATCGAAGACCTGGCGATCTTCGATCCGCTGACTGGCGAGATCGAAAAGCGTGTACCTCGCTTTACTGTGTACCCAAAGTCGCACTACGTCACCAGCCGCCGCACCGTGCTCGAAGCGATGGCCACGATCAAGACCGAACTTGCCGAACGGCTCGAAGTTCTGTACGCGCAGAACAAACTACTGGAGGCGCAACGTCTGAAACAGCGCACCACCTTCGATTTGGAAATGATGGCGGAAATAGGCTACTGCCAGGGCATCGAAAACTATTCGCGGCACCTGACCGGCAGGGCCGAAGGCGAGGCGCCCCCGACCTTGTTCGACTATCTGCCACCCGACGCACTCATGGTCATCGATGAAAGCCACGTCACCGTGCCGCAATTGGGTGCGATGTACAAAGGGGATCGTTCGCGTAAAGAAACGCTGGTGGATTATGGCTTTCGCTTGCCGAGCGCGCTGGACAATCGTCCGTTGCGATTCGAGGAGTGGGAAAACCGCGCGCCCAGAGCGATTTTTGTCTCGGCCACGCCGGGACCCTATGAGCTGAAAAAGACCGACCAGCGGGTCACGGAGCAACTGCTGCGTCCGACGGGCCTCGTCGATCCTGACACCGAGGTGCGTCCAGTGGCGAGTCAGGTCGACGATTTATTGTCGGAGATCAAGGAACGTGTGAGTTGGGGCGATCGGGTGCTGGTGACCACGCTCACCAAACGCATGAGCGAGAACCTCACCGATTACTTGACCGAGCAGGGCGTCAAAGTGCGCTATCTGCACTCCGACATCGAAACCGTCGAGCGCGTCGAGATCATCCGCGATCTGCGCCTTGGGAAATTCGATGTGCTGGTCGGCATCAATCTGCTACGTGAAGGTTTGGACATGCCCGAAGTGTCGCTGGTGGCGATACTCGACGCCGACAAGGAGGGTTTCTTGCGTAGCGGCGGATCGCTGATCCAGACCATCGGCCGCGCCGCGCGAAACTTGCGCGGCAAGGCGATCTTGTATGCCGACAGGATCACCGACTCGATACGTCGAGCGTTGGAAGAAACGGATCGACGCCGTATGCGACAGGTCGAACATAACCTCGCTAACAACATCACGCCCAAGAGCATCGTCAAACGCATCACCGACGTCATGGAAGGCGCGCGCGACGAGCCGGCGAACGATGATAGTGGAAAGAGCAAACGACCCCGTCGCGGCGCGCAGACCATCGGCGCTGCGGCTGTGGCCGAGCCGCGTATCGACTACGCGGCGATGAGTCCGGAAACACTTGGTGCGCGCCTGAAGAAACTCGAGGACCAGATGTTCCAGCATGCGCAGAATCTGGAATTCGAAGCCGCCGCGAGGCTGCGCGATGAAATCAAACGCATCCGCGCTCAGGGTTTGTTGTAGCGCTACAAACGTCGCAGTTCCGCCGTGGGCTCGGCGCGTTCCCAGACTTCATCGAAGTAGCGCTTGAGTTCATCGCGCCGCGGAGCGTAGTGCAAATCGCCTTCGGCTTCATAACGATCGCCGAACGGGCGAAACAAATAACCGCCTTGATCGTTGAGGGCAAAAGCGCTCGCATAGTTGAGGTCGTCCTGACTCGGCGTGCGGATGCGAATCAGGCTCGATAATCGCTGCGCGAGGTCTGCCAGGCGATGTCCTTCGCGCGCAGCTCGGGTCGAGTCCTGCAGCAAGATCCGGACGCTGGCCATGCGTCCCGACAGCGCCACACGGCGAACGGCATCGACGATGTCGGACTGGCTCAGCACCGGCGGATCGAAGTCCCTGGTGTACAAAAAAATCTCATGGCGGGCGCCGCCGAACAATTGCAAAAAGGCCTCGTGCAAGTCGCTCGCGCGCACAGACGTCAGACGCTTGCTGTCGCTGGCCAAGAGCGGCCTGATCAGCGCCGGGTGCGGAACGTGTTCGGGTAGTTCCAGCCCCATGCGCTGGTGAATCACGCCGTGCGCAACAAATGGTGCACCGCTCGCCGCGAAGCCGAAACGCGCGTAAAACGCCACAGCCTCCAAGTTCGCATACGCAGAAAGTTGCCGCAATCCGAAGCTCTGTGCACGCTCGATCAGATGCCTCAACAGGGCCGCGCCCACACCTTGTTCGCGCCACGCCGGCAACACAGCGATGCGGGAGATTTCGCCGTCTTGCTTGAGCCGCCCGCAGGCAATTGCCTCGCCGGATGGTGTGCGTGCCAACACGTGATCGGCTGTTGGATCGTGTTCATCGCTCTCGACTCTTTCGATGGACTGCTCGCCGCTGAATACCGCGTTGCGAACGGCGAGCAGGGCGGCCGCGTCGACGCTCCAGGCCGCGGGCTCAAGAAAGTAGCGGTCGTCGATCATGGCGAGCTCTCCTGCAGTTGGCGCAAGAATAGCGCGGTGCCCGGTATTTTTATCCGCTCCGCAGGGCCGTGATGAGCATTCGGGCTAGACTTGTTTCATCGCCGATTGAAGAGCCGCCATGACCGACACTTTTCGCGCATTTCGCATTCACGAGCCGCACCGCGCAGGCATCGAAACGCTGCGGCTCGAAGATATCAACGACGGCGAGTTGACGGTGCGGGTTGCGTACTCCAGCGTCAACTACAAAGACGCGTTGGCCGGCACCGGTACCGGCAAGATCCTTCGCCGCTCCCCTTTGGTGGGCGGCATCGATCTTGCCGGTCACGTGATCGATTCCCGCGATCCCAGGTTTCGCGAAGGCGATGCAGTGCTCGTAACTGGCTCCGGGCTGTCGGAACACCGCGATGGCGGCTACAGCGAAGTGATGCGTGTCGATTCCAAGTGGGCTGTACCTTTGCCGCCGAATCTGAGTCTGCGCGAAGCAATGGGTATCGGTACGGCCGGATTCACCGCGGCCCTGTCGTTGTGGCGCATGCTGGCCGCCGGGCAGAAGCCCGACATGGGCCCAATCGTCGTATCCGGCGCCACCGGTGGCGTGGGCATGCTCGCGATCGACATCTTTACGCGTGCCGGATTCGAAGTGCATGCGATCACCGGCAAGGTCGATCAGTTCGAGTTCTTGACCAGCATCGGTGCGCAGCAGTGCATCAGTCGCGAGGGGTTGTATTTCGGTCAACGGCCGATGGAAACCGCCACTTGGGCCGGTGCTGTCGACAACGTCGGTGGCGAAATGCTCTCTGGCCTGACGCGCATGATCAAACCTTGGGGTTGCATTGCCAGTTGCGGACTGGCTGGTGGTACCGAACTGCATACCACCGTCATGCCGTTCATCATTCGTGGCATCAGCCTGATCGGTATCAATTCTTCCGGCACACCCTATCCGATTCGCAGCGACCTTTGGCAGCGTCTGGCCAGCGAGTGGCGCCCGCGGCACCTCGATCGCATCATCACCGAAGAGGCGACGTTGGACGATTTGCCCAACGTGTTCGAGCGCCTCGTCGGTGGGGGCGGCCGCGGCCGGACCGTGGTTCGGATCAACGCGTAATCATTCGCGATTGGCGCGGCGTGTTTCTCGCCTCAACTGGGCCGGCATCGAAGCAAACGCATTGGCGCTTGCTTGTATGCCTCACGCTCAAGCTAGAATCGAAGTTCGATGGCAAGCAAATAGGTGTGACTTCATGGCCAAGGTTCTGATCGTTGACGATTCGCCATCGCAGCTGCTCGTGCTCAAACGCATTGTTGAAAGCCTGGGCCACTCTGTCGTGACCGCAGAGGATGGCAACCAGGGGGTGGCGATGGCCAAACAACATATCCCGGACCTGATCCTGATGGATGTGGTGATGCCGAATCTAAACGGGTTTCAGGCCACGCGTACCATCGCCCGAGAAAAAACGACCAGCCATATTCCGGTCATTCTGGTCACCACCAAAGACCAGGAAACCGATCGCGTTTGGGGTCTGCGCCAGGGCGCCAAGGGGTACATCACCAAGCCCGTGAACGAAGGGCAGTTGGTCAAGGCGATTCAAGAGTTCATGCCCGCAGGACGTTGAACCGAGATGGCGCGCTGCCAAACGTCAGCGCGCAATCGATCAAAGGCGAGAAATCACTGCATCGGTGAAATCCCGAGTGCCCGCGCTGCCGCCCAGATCGCGCGTCAGCCGATCCTTGGCCTCCAGCGTCGCGTGAATTGCGCCACGGATACGCTCGGCATGTTCCGGCAAAGCCAGATGATCGAGCATCATGGCCGCAGCCAACAGTAACGCGCTCGGGTTCGCAACGCCCTTGCCGGCAATATCCGGCGCGGAACCGTGCACTGCCTCGAAGATCGCTGCGTCTGTGCCGATGTTTGCGCCCGGTGCAAGGCCGAGCCCGCCGACCAACCCGGCGCACAAGTCGGAGAGAATGTCGCCGAATAAGTTGGTGGTCACGATCACATCGAACTGCTGCGGATCCATCACCAGTTGCATGCAGGCGTTGTCGACGATCATCTCGTTGAAGGCGATCCCAGGATAGTCGGCAGCGACAGCGCGCGCAGTCTTCAGGAACAA
>JALHMH010000006.1 GCA_022844165.1 Lysobacterales bacterium | reverse complement strand
ACCACGCGCTCGCACCCAACCGTTCTGCTCGCATCCAACTGTCCTCAGTGCCGCGTTGAGGACAGAATTGGCGAAGGCGAGAGTCAGAATCTAGATGTGCTGCGCCGGACGCTTACGAACAGGTGGCCGTTGCGGGCGTTGCTGGTGGGCATCACGCAGTCGAACATATCGACGCCGCGCCATACGGCTTCGACGATGTCTTCCGGGCGGCCGACGCCCATCAGGTAGCGCGGTTTGTCGGTGGGCAGCATCGGCAGGGTTTCATCGAGCGTGCGGTTGCGTTCGTCCTCGGTTCGCCCACGATCATGAAAATTCGAGCGCGCTCTGGCCGTCGTTGAACCACGATTGCGACGGTACGCCACGGTTTTTGTACATCTATGCGTCGCGGCTTATGCTTTGCTGCATGCGTACAACTCTGGACATCAATGATCATCTGCTCGCAGAGGCAAAGAGCCACGCCGCGCTGCGCGGGCTGAGCCTCAAGGCGTTCGTGGAAGAAGCGTTGCGCGAGCGCCTGCATTCGCGTGGGGCCGGGCGGCGCGCGCAGGTTGTTCTGCCGACGTATTCTGGAGCTGGCCTGCAACCTGGCGTGGATCTGACCGATAGCGTGGCATTGACTGAGATCATGGATGCAATGCCCGGACGTTAACGTCCTCGTCAGTGCCTTTCGCACCGATGCCCCACATCACGCACTGTGCCGGGGCTGGCTGGATGATGCGTTGGCTGGCGGCGATATGCTTGCGATCTCAGAGCTGGTTTTGAGCGGTGTGCTCAGGGTATTGACGCACCCGAAGGTGTTCGCACCGCCGACACCGTTGCCCGCCGCGACGGCATATGTGTATTCGCTGCTGGCGCATCCGCGCGTCATGGCGCTACGCGCCGGAACCGGTCAGTGGCGCGTCTTTATGCAGTTGTGCGAGCGCACGCACGCCGCCGGCAATCGTATCCCTGACGCCTTCCGTGCAGCGTTGGCCATTGAGCACGGCTGCGAATGGGTAACGCTTGATCGGGGGTTCGCGGCATTGCCAGGGCTGTCTTTGCGAAACCTGCTGGCCGGGCGTTGAGGCTTGAAGTTGTATTCCGCGCGCAGCGATGCTGGCAAATTGCTGAGCGCGGTTGGGCGACTGAAAAGCGCGAACTGACCGCTCATCAGCGCCGCAAACCCGCTCATCAGCGCCGAAAACCCAGATAAAACCCCTCCCGAAACGCCGCCAACTCGCGGCGCTCGATCGCCGCACGCAGCCCTGCCATCAGCTCCTGGTAGTAGTACAGGTTATGCACGGTCATCAGGTGGGCGCCGAGCATTTCGTGGCAGCGGTCGAGGTGGTGCAGGTAGGCGCGGGTGTAGCGTTGGCAGGTGCTGCAGGCGCAATCGGGATCGATGGGCTGTAGATCATTTTTGTACTTTGCGTTGCGGATGCGCACGACGCCTGAGCGGGTGAACAGGTGGCCGTTGCGGGCGTTGCGGGTGGGCATCACGCAGTCGAACATATCGACGCCGCGCCATACGGCTTCGACGATGTCTTCCGGGCGGCCGACGCCCATCAGGTAGCGCGGTTTGTCGGTGGGCAGCATCGGCAGGGTTTCATCGAGCGTGCGGTTGCGTTCGTCCTCCGGTTCGCCCACGGCCAGCCCGCCGACGGCGTAGCCGTGAAAGCCGATGTCGATCAGCGCCCGCGCGCTGCGTTCGCGAAGCTCGGGATAGACGCTGCCTTGTACGATGCCGAACAGTGCGTTGGGATTGCCTTCGAAGGCGCGTTTACTGCGTTCTGCCCAGCGCAGGCTCAGTTCCATCGATGTGGACGCGACGTCGAGTGTGGCCGGATACGGCGTGCATTCGTCGAAGATCATGACCACATCGGAGTTCAGCGCGCGCTGGATGCGCATCGATTCTTCCGGGCTCAAAAACACCTTGGCGCCATCGATGGGCGATCGGAAGGCCACACCGTCTTCAGAGAGTTTGCGCATGGCCGCGAGGCTGAAGACTTGAAAGCCACCCGAGTCGGTGAGGATCGGGCCGTCCCAACCCATGAATCCGTGCAATCCGCCGTGCGCCTCGATGACCTCGGTGCCGGGGCGCAGCCACAAGTGAAAGGTGTTGCCGAGCACGATTTGCGCGCCGATCGCGCGCAGATCTTTCGGATCCATCGCTTTGACGGTGCCATAGGTGCCAACTGGCATGAACGCCGGTGTTTCCACCACACCGTGCGGCAGATGCAGGCGCCCACGTCGCGCGCGAGCGTCGGTGTGCAGATGTTCGAAACTTATCGAAGCCACAAGCTGGCATCCCCGTAGGAGAAAAACCGATAGCGCTCGCGCACCGCGTGGGCGTAAGCGTGAAGCACAAACTCGTGCCCGGCGAAGGCACTGACCAACATCAACAAACTCGATTGCGGCAAATGGAAATTGGTCAGCAAACCATCGATCACCGCAAAGCGGTAACCTGGGCGAATGAACAGCTGCGTTTCGCCACTGTAGGTCGCCAGCGTTCCGTCGCATGCCGCGGTCTCGAGTGCGCGTGTGGCGGTGGTGCCGACGGCGATGACACGGCCGCCGCGCGCTTTGCAGGCATTCACCGCATTCACCGCTTCTTGCGGCACGTGCAACCACTCGCGGTGCAGCACCACTTTGTCGAGCTCGTCCTCGCGCAGATTTTGGAAGGTGCCGGCGCCGACATGCAAGGTGATCGCGGTACGTGCGATGCCGCGTGCGGCGAGCGCATCCAGCAGCGGCGCATCGAAGTGCAGTCCCGCTGTGGGCGCTGCTGCGGAACCCGCCTCGCGCGCAAACACGGTTTGATAGCGCTCGCGATCGGCCGCATCGTCGGCGCGCGTCACGTAAGGTGGCAACGGCATATGGCCGTGCTGCTGCAAGATCTGATCGAGTGTGCCGTGCGTGCAGTACAGCGCAAACAAGGCGTCGATGCGCTCGCTCACGGTCAACGCAAATTCTCCGACAATGATCGTCTCGCCGGGTTTGGGTTTCTTGCTGACGCGCAAATGGAACAGTCCGGTGCTGGCGTCGATTTGCCGTTCCAGCAGCAATTCGACTTGACCGCCGCTGGCTTTGCGCCCGAACAGGCGGGCGGGCCAGACGCGGGTGTCGTTGACCACCAGCAGATCGCCGGGCACGAGAAGCTCCGGCAGATCACGAATCGACTGATCGGTCAGTGTGCGCGCGTCGATGTGGCCCACGAGCAGACGCGACGCGCTGCGCTGTGGCAGCGGCGCCTGGGCGATCAACTCGTCAGGCAACACGAAGTCGAAGTCTTGCTTGCGCATAGAAAATGAATAAGTTTGGTTTCGGGGGTTACGGCAAAAAGCCGCGCGTGATAACATTCGCGACCTTGAAATATCAAGTACTTAGCTTTGCAGGCCGCGCTTCGGTGCGACGCCATGCGTGGTCTCTGGCAGCCATTGCGTTGCTTTGAGCTCCGCTCGCGGCATCGAATGATTGGTCTTCAACAGCCTGGACAACAGCGTCGCGTAACCTGCGCGACACCCGGTGAAGCAGGAGGCCCCACATGACCGCACTCAATCAACTCAACGCACTCCGCAGCCATGGCGCACGACGCACCATCGGACTGCCGGACGCGGTCATCGAACGCTTCCTGAAAACCGATCCGGCGCTCGGCCAGGCCATCGGCGAAGCCTACACTGCCTACGAACAGGCGCGCATCGAATTTCCCGAATTGCTGGACCTGCCCGAAAACGAGCAGCTGCGGCTGGCGCAGGGCGGATTCGTCAATTTTTACTCGGATGACACGGTCAATCCGTACGTGGCGATTGCCGCACGCGGCCCTTGGGTGATCTCGCTCAAAGGCGCGGTGATCCACGACAACGGCGGCTACGGCATGCTCGGCGCCGGTCACGGCCCGCAGGCGGTGATCGACGCGATGGCGCGCCCGCAGGTGATGGCCAACATCATGACCGCTTCGTTGAGCCAGTTGCGCCTGGAGCGTGCGCTGCGCCGCGAGATCGGGCATACGCGCGGTGGCTGTCCATTCGCCAAATTTCTGTGTCTGAACTCAGGTTCGGAGACGGTCACGCTGGCAGGACGTCTGGCGGACGTCAACACCAAACTGATGACCGCGCCGGGCGCGCCGCATGCCGGCCGCAAAGTGCGGCGCATCGCCGTGCGTGGGGCGTTCCATGGCCGCACCGAGCTGCCGGCGCTGTACTCGGATTCGTCGAAAAAGGCATACAACGAACACCTCGCGAGTTTTGCGCACCATCAGCACACGCTGATCGTCGAGCCCTACGATGTTGCGCATCTGCGCCAGACCTTCGCCGATGCCGAAAGCAACGGTTTCCACATCGAAGCGATGTTCATCGAACCGGTCATGGGCGAGGGCAATCCTGGGCGTGCGTTGACGCCGGAGTTTTATGCCGCTGCGCGTGAGTTGACCAAAAAGCACCACTCTTTGTTGCTCGCCGATTCGATCCAGTCCGGGTTGCGCGCGCATGGTGTGTTGTCAATCGTCGACTATCCGGGCTTCGAGACACTCGAAGCGCCGGATCTCGAGACCTATTCCAAAGCGCTCAACGCAGGCCAGTATCCGCTGGCCGTGCTGGCCGCCAACGAGCGTGCTGCAGGGCTGTACCGCAAGGGCATCTACGGCAACACGATGACCACCAATCCGCGGGCGATGGATGTTGCCAGCACGGTGCTGGCGGGTCTCACGCACAACTTGCGCCAGAACATTCGCGAGCGTGGCCAGGAGTTCCTGCGTAAGCTCGAATCCCTGGCGCGCGAGTTGCCCGGATTGATCACCAGCGTGCAAGGCACGGGGCTGCTGTTTTCGTGCGAGTTGTCGACCGAGTTCAAGTGCTACGGGACGGGCAGCACCGAGGAGTACATGCGCGAGCACGGCATCGGTGTGATCCATGGCGGCGCGAATTCGCTGCGATTTACGCCACACTTTGCCATCACCTCAGATGAGGTCGATCTGGTCATCGACCACGTGCGTCGTGCGCTGGTCGATGGCCCACGACTGTCGCAACCGGCAGCACAGGCAGCTTAGCGGATGGGGTGAGCGGAACTTCCAGTCCGCGCCCAACGATTCGCAAATCACGCCACGCGGACCACGGGTCCGCGCGCTCGATGAAGCGCTATCCGCACTTGCCCAGCGCTGCATCGATGCGCGCCAGTGCTGCGGATTTGCCGGCCAAGTATACGGTGTAATCGATCGACGGGCTGACCTGCGTGCCGGTCATCGCCACACGTAGCGGTTGCGCGACTTTGCCTAATCCCACACCGAGTTCTGCGGCAGCGGATTCGAGCGCACGATGAACGCCGGCGACGGTCCATTCGGCCGCATTCAGCGCAGAGCGTGCGGCGGTTAACGGTGTTGCGGCGGCCGGCGTCAAATGTTTGGCGACCGCCGCATCGTCGTAGGTCGTCAACGGCTCAAACCACACGCGAGCGCGCTCGGCGAGTTCCTTCAGCGTGTGCACTCGCTCACGCAGCGCGACGATCAGATCTTCCACCGCGGGGCCGGAGGTCGGATCGATGCCTAGCTGCTGCAGGTGCCAGGTCAACTCTGGCGCGATCGCACCGGGGTCGAGCGTCTTCAAATAATGCTGATTGAGCCAGCGTAGTTTTTCCACATCGAACCGCGAGGCGGAATGATTGACGTCGGCGGCGGAAAACAGCGACGTCATTTCCGCCATCGAGAAGATCTCCTGATCGCCATGCGACCAACCCAGGCGCACGAGATAATTGAGCAAAGCGTGCGGCAAAAAGCCGTCGTCGCGATAGGCCAGCACACTCACCGCGCCATGGCGCTTGCTGAGTTTGGCGCCGTCCGGGCCGAGGATCATCGGCAGGTGCGCAAAGCGCGGTGGCGTGTGGCCAAGCGCGCGGTAGATGTTGATTTGCCGCGGCGTGTTGTTCAGATGATCGTCGCCGCGGATCACATCGGTGATGCGCATGTCCGCATCGTCGACGACCACGCCGAAGTTGTAGGTCGGCGAATCGTCCGAACGCCAGATCACCAGATCATCGAGTTCGGCATTATCGAACACCACTCGCCCGCGCACGCGGTCGTCGACCACGACCTCACCGGCGGCCGGGTTCTTGAAGCGGATCACCGGCTGAACTCCGGGCGGCGGCGGATCTTTGCGGTCGCGCCAAAAACCGTTGTACCGCGGTTTCAATCCGCGCGCTTCCTGATCGGCGCGCATCGCTTCGAGCTCGTCCTTGCTGCAATAACAGCGATAGGCCAAACCGGCGGCGACCAGTTCCTCGGCCACCTGGCGGTAACGATCGAAGCGCTGGGTCTGGTAAAACGGGCCCTCGTCATGGTTCAAGCCGAGCCACGCCATGCCATCCAGAATGGCCTGGACCGCCGCCTCGGTGGAACGCTCCCGATCTGTGTCTTCGACGCGCAAAATGAACTGCCCGCCGTGGCGCCGGGCCTCCAGAAAGCAAAACAGCGCGGTACGCGCACCGCCGACATGCAGATAGCCGGTGGGACTTGGCGCGAAGCGCGTGCGAACGATGGACATGGCAAGCTCCGGCAGAAAATGGTCGGGAAGGCTAACAGCCTTTTTGCATTGCGCCACCCGACAGAAGCAAACTACATTCGCTCCGCCAACTGCCGTACCGTGTTGGCACCTCGGAACGTCATTTGCAGCTTGAGTTTCTTCTCCAGTTTGCCCGGTTCGAACTCCGACTGGCTCTGTTTAACCGCGCACAACCAATAGAGTTCGCGGCCTTCGACGACAAAGTTGTCGATATCGGAGCGGTACGCGCTCAAGTGGTGCTCCAGATCGGCCACCGGCGCATGCAGAAATCCCACGTTCAACGCAGTCACGCTGGGCCGCATCGACAGTTCGCCGAGTTTGGCCGAGACCGCACGCATCTCCTCACCATTGCGCAAGAAGGTCTCGACGTCAAAACCCAGCGCTTTGTGCAACGCCGTCTCGATGCGCGTGCGCAGCAGCGCCACGCCCTTGGCGTTGGAGTCGAACAGCACATTGCCGCTCGCCAGCCACGTTTCGATGTTGTGGTACTGAAGCTCGGTAAACTGCGCCTTCAGAACATCCATCTTGACCGTGCGACCACCCACATTGATGGCGCGGAGCAAGGCAACGTAGCGTGGCATGCCAGCCTCCAAAAGCGACCTGAGACCCGGCAAGCATAGTCTGGAGAGACGACGGTTGATCTACAGATCCGCAGCAGGCGATCGCCCCGACTAGTGTGGTGTTCCGTCATTAAGTTGAACAATATTTCCGATGGATTTCGGCGTCAGGCAAGGCGCGACGAGGGTGAAAGTCGGTGGCTTTCGCGGCAGCCGCGAGCCGACTTGAACGACCGGCGGCTGCGCCGCCGGGCCGGACGACATAGCTCTTCTATGGCGACGAGAAGCAACGCTGCATGGGGTCGAAAGACGCGGAAATCGTTCAAGGTCATTACGGAACACCACACCAGTGAGGCTCAGGTTGGTTCAACTGCATGGCTTTGATCATACTTGCCCTGAATGGCTCGTCGTTCGTATGGCCAGCATGAGTGATTCGAAATCCCGTCTGCCCCGCAAACGCCACAATAAGGCCTGTCAGGGGCCAAAGCGCATCGCCATGCTGCTTGCCAATCGTGCGTGCGTCTATGCTCAGCTTCGCCCCGCACCGTAGAAAAATGTCGCCCCGCCAACATCTCTGGGAACTCCATGAGGCTGTTCAAATCGACCGCGTTGGTCAGTGCGATGACCTTGATCTCGCGCATCCTGGGCCTCGTGCGCGATCTGGTGTTTGCGCGGATGTTCGGCGTCAGCGCGGCCACTGACGCATTTTTTGTCGCCTTTCGCATTCCCAATTTTCTGCGCCGCCTGTTTGCAGAAGGGTCGTTCTCGCTGGCCTTCGTCCCGGTTCTCGCCGAGATCAAGGCCAAGAACGACGCCGTTGCACTACGCGATTTTGTTGCACATGTGGGCGGTACGTTGGCCGGCATCCTGCTTGTGGTTGCCGGCCTGGGATGCCTCGCCTCGCCGGCACTGGTGGCGCTGTTCGCACCGGGATTCGTCGACGATCCGGCAAAGTTCTCATTGACTGCCGATCTGCTGCGAATCACGTTTCCCTACATCCTGCTGATCTCGTTAGCGGGATTCGCGGGCGGCATTTTGAACAGCTATCGGCAGTTTTTGCTGCCCTCGATTTCACCGGTATTACTCAATCTGGCGATGATCGGCGCTGCGCTATACGGCGCGCCGTACTTCGCCGAACCGATCACCGCGCTCGCCTGGGGCGTCATCATCGGCGGCGTGCTGCAGCTGCTACTGCAGGTACCAGGGCTGATCAAACTCAAACTGCTGCCACGGCCGCGCTGGGGTTGGCGCGATTCGGGTGTGCGTCGGGTGCTGACGTTGATGATCCCCACTCTGTTCGGAAGTTCGGTGGCGCAAATCAACCTTCTGATCGATACCCTGATCGCATCCATGTTGATCAGCGGCAGTGTGACCTGGTTGTACTACACCGATCGGCTGCTCGAGTTCCCGCTCGGCATTTTTGGTGTTGCGTTGGGCACGGTCATCCTCCCGCATCTGTCATCGAAACACGCCGAAAACGATCCGCAGGCGTTTTCCCATTCCGTCGATTGGGGCTTGCGTGTCGGACTGTTCATTTCGATACCGGCGATGTTGCTGCTCATTGCGCTGGCCGCGCCGATGTTCTGGACATTGTTTGGCTATGGCCGCTTCAGTGAGCGCGACGTTGCGATGAGCGCGCTGAGTCTGTCGATGCTGGCACTGGGCTTGCCGGCATTCATCGCCGTCAAAGTGCTGGCGCCGGCGTTTTATGCGCGGCAGGACACCAGGACGCCGGTCAAAGCCGGCATCGCCAGTATGGTGTCGAATATGCTGCTCAATGCGGTCATCGTTTACGCCTGGATCCGTAGCGGCCACGACGGCCCGCATGCGGGCCTGGCGCTATCGAGTGCGCTGGCCGGATATCTCAACGCCGGACTGTTGTACTACTGGCTGATCCGGAGCGGCTGCTACGCGCCGGGAAAGGGCTGGAGACGATGGATCGCCGCGCTCGTCGCCGGCGGAATTGCGATGCTGATAGCCCTGTACTACCTGGCCGAACAGCTGCCGTCTTTCGGCCGCGAGGATGCGATGACGAGGGCGTTGTTATTAACGCTGCTCATCGGCGCCGGCAGCGCCGCATTTCTCGCGACCGTGGCGCTCTGTGGTGTGCGGCCAAGGCATCTGGTCGGGCAAAGCGAGAAGTGAGACGAGCCACAACGGCAAGTCACGGGAAAACCAGAAATCTTGCGGCCGCCGGCCACCCGCACCCCATGAGCCCGTCGATCTCCGGTGTTCGCAGGCGCGATCGGCATCACAATGCGCCAATGGCCCCTGGGCTCGCTGAATCCCGTTTGCCCCAAAATGGCCCGTGCGCAAGCGGCTCAGCTGCTTGCGGCGCGAATCTCGAATCGGACTACAATGCGGGTGGGTGTGATGACGGCCAGGATCATGGCGGAACGCGAATCCGATACGCTGACGACGCAACGGGGCAGCCTCGCCAGATTGGCGGAGGCCATCGCGACCAAACAGTCGGCGTACCTGACGGTCACGCAAGGCGAGTCGCAGGGGCGACGCTTGAAACTCGCGGATGTCCCGGTCACGCTCGGGCGCTCGGCGGACTGCGATTTTCGTCTGTTGAATCGCGCTATTTCGCGTTTGCACTGCCGTGTCTGGCGCGACAACTCCGGCTTCTGGGTGCGCGATCTCAACAGCACCAACAAGACATACTTGAATGATCGCCCGATCGTGGAGGCACGGCTGAAGGACGGCGATTTCATCACCGTCGGCGGCACCGTGGTGCAGTTCACGCAGGAGAAGGATCTCGACCACGCCGCGCAAAGCGAGTTCTACGATCTGGTCACCAACGATCCAATGACCGGCTTTGTGCAGCGGCGCTCCTTCGAACAATCGCTGGACCAGGAAATTGCCCGAAGCGGCAAACGGGGTCGAGAATTTGTTGTGGCGATCATTGATATCGATGAGCTGAGCCGGATCAACCGCGAATGGGGCAAGGCGGCTGGCGACGATGTGATCCGGCAGGTCGCCAAGGCCCTGCGCGCCGGCCTGCGCGATGAGGATGTCGTCTGCCGCTATGGCGGCGCGGAGTTTGGCGCCATGTTGCCGGAGACCTCTGTCGCCGAGGCGGAGACGCTGTTGAACGCGGTGCGCTCGGCCATCGCAAATGTCGAGTTCTTCATCCAAGGACAAAGCCGCAGCGCCAGTGTCAGCATCGGCCTGCTGGGCTGGACCGCCGAGCTGAAGACCGCTGCGGCAACCCTGGAGCGCGCCGAGCTGAAAGTGCGCATCGCCAAGGACAACGGTCGCAACCGCATTGCGTCGTGAGCTGCGCGTAACCTGATCGTTGTTTCGCTTTATTCTCTGCGTCAGGGATTTGATTGCCGCCGCTCGGCGGAATTCTTTTACGCATATTCGAGCACGCCGACATGTTTCCGATACCATCGCCGCCGACGCTTGCGATTGACGGACGAACCGAACGATTCCCGGTTCGTCGGATGTACTGCATTGGACGCAACTACGCAGACCACGCCAAAGAAATGGGCGCGGTGCCGGACAAAGGCAGCCCGATCTTTTTTCTAAAGCCCGCCGACGCCATCGTGACCGGCGATCGGGTTCGTTATCCGCCGGGGACCAACAACCTGCACCACGAAGTCGAGATGGTCCTTGCCCTGGGTCGATCCGGCGCCAATGTGCCGCTCGCAGAGGCACCGGCGTTGATCGCAGGTTTCGCGGTGGGTTTGGACCTGACGCGACGCGATTTGCAAACGGCAGCGAAGGCCAAGGGCAACCCTTGGGACACCGGGAAGTCCTTCGACGATTGTGCACCCATCGGTGCCTTGACACTGGGCTTGCCTTCGCCCGACGCGCGTCTGACGTTGAGCGTCAATGACGTGATCAGACAGTCCGAGTCAATTGCTGCGATGTTGTGGAGTAGTGCAGAAATCATCGCGCTGCTATCGGAACTCTATACGCTGATGCCCGGTGATCTGATTTTTACCGGCACACCGGCAGGCGTTGGCCCGCTGCTTCGCGGCGATCACGTCGTCGCAACATTGGTGGGTGCGGCGGACTATCGAGCCACGATCGACTGACCGAAAGGAGCCGCAGGGGCGCAGAAAAAACCCCGCCGGAGCGGGGTTCTTTCGCTGTCGAATGACGGACAGATCAGCTGTGGAACTTGGCGATCAGCGGCACGATCAAGAGCGCCACAATGTTGATGATCTTGATCAGTGGATTAATCGCCGGGCCCGCGGTGTCCTTGTACGGATCGCCAACGGTGTCGCCAGTCACGGCTGCTTTGTGGGCTTCAGAACCCTTGCCGCCGTGATGGCCGTCTTCGATGTACTTCTTGGCATTATCCCAGGCGCCGCCGCCGGTGGTCATCGAAATGGCCACGAACAGGCCGGTGACGATGGTGCCTACCAACAAACCGCCGAGCGCGGCCGGCCCAAGCAACAGCCCGACGACGATCGGCGCCGCAACCGGCAGCAGCGAGGGCACGATCATTTCCTTGATCGCTGCGCGCGTGAGCATGTCCACGGCTTTGTCGTACTGGGGCTTGCCAGTACCTTCCATGATTCCCTTGATCTCGCGGAACTGGCGGCGCACTTCTTCGACCACGGAACCCGCGGCGCGGCCGACAGCTTCCATCGCCATCGCGCCGAACAAGTACGGGATCAGGCCACCGATCAGCAGACCAATCAGTACGAGCGGGTCGGCGAGGTCAAACTTGACGCCTTCCATGCCGTAAATCTCAAGCTTGTGCGTGTAGTCGGCGAACAGCACCAGTGCGGCCAAACCGGCCGAGCCGATCGCATAACCCTTGGTGACCGCCTTGGTGGTGTTGCCCACCGCATCCAGCGGATCGGTCACGTTGCGCACGTCTTTGCCCAATTCCGCCATTTCAGCGATACCGCCGCCGTTGTCTGTGATCGGGCCGTAGGCATCAAGCGCGACGATCATGCCGGCCATCGACAACATCGCCGTGGCAGCAATCGCCACACCATACAAACCTGCCAGTTCGTGTGTCACGTAGATCGCGGCGCAGACCGACAGCACGGGCATCCAACAAGCGCGCATCGATACGGCAAGACCGGCAATGATGTTCGTGCCATGGCCCGTCGTTGAGGCTTGCGCCACGCCACGCACCGGCTTGTATTCCGTGCCGGTGTAGTACTCTGTGATCCACATCATGGCGCCGGTCAGCACCAGACCAACGAGCGCGCAGCCGTAAATCTGCATCGCAGTGAGCGTCATCGTGCCATCCGGTAGCGCGGTGGCTTCAGCCGGAAACAGCGCGGTGGTGATCGGATAAAAGGCAATCGCGGCGAGCACGCCGGACACGGCGGTACCGCGGTACAGCGCGGCCATGATTTTGCCGTCGTTCGCCTTGACAAAGAACGTGCCGACGATCGAGGCGAGGATTGATACGCCACCGATGACCAGCGGATAAAGCAGCGCATTGGTGCCCGCTTGCGCGGCGAAGATGAAGCCGACCAGCATCGTGGCGATGATCGTCACCGCATAAGTTTCGAACAGATCCGCCGCCATGCCGGCGCAATCACCCACATTGTCGCCGACGTTATCGGCGATCACCGCCGGGTTACGCGGATCGTCTTCGGGAATGCCAGCTTCCACCTTGCCAACCAAATCGGCGCCCACGTCAGCGCCCTTGGTGAAGATACCGCCGCCCAGTCGCGCGAAGATCGAGATCAGCGACGAACCAAAGGCGAGGCCCACCAGCGCGTTCAAGACATCCTGAATCGGCATTTCTTGCGCCAACAGCACCTGATAGAAGCCGGCCACGCCGATCATGCCCAAGCCGACGACCAGCATGCCGGTGATCGCACCGCCGCGGAAAGCCACGGCCAGCGCCGCATTGATGCCGCTGCGCGCAGCCTCAGTGGTGCGCACATTGGCGCGTACCGAAACGAACATGCCGATATAACCGGCAAGCCCGGAGAGGATCGCGCCAATCGCAAAACCGATCGCTGTGGTCCAACTGAGGGCGAAGCCGATGACAACCAACAGCACGGCACCGACAATGCCGATGGTGGTGTACTGGCGATTCAAATAAGCGCTCGCGCCTTCTTGAATGGCGGCTGCGATTTCTTGCATCCGTGCGTTGCCGGCTGGCTGTTTCAGAATCCACTGCGTCGAAACGATGCCGTACAGCACCGCCACGACGGCGCAGCCGAGCGCGATCCAAATTCCATACTGCTCTACCATGTAGCTTCCCCGTATCGTGAATGGGACTCAAGGCAGGCGCGCCAAAACGCGCCTGAAAAGGCGGCGCGAGTATACGGATGGGGTGGGGGATGTGAAGCTCGTTGTGATTGTTTTGCCGCAATCGGCGCCTTGTCTGGCGTCTCTGACGCAGCGGGATCTGGACAATTGGGTCAAATTTCCACAAAGGCGGATCTGTCTGCTTGCATAAGTCTCGATGCATTCGAGGCCTTTGGCATCGCCCATCGCGGCGTTGTCCAGCGGCGCAGCCGCGGCTGCAAAAGCCAAAGCCGCCAGCACGTCGCAATGCTCCCCTATGGCGCCTCCACCGCGAGAAATCCCGCATGGCAGAAGCCGTCGACAACCCCATCGCCTTGCAGATCGACCTTTGCCCAGTCGTCATCGTAGCCAAGCACATAAACCGCCGTGCCCAGCGCCAGACTGGCGAGCTTGTCGAACTCTCTGCCCGGACCGGCACGTAACAGCAGGCCGCTGCGCGCGTTCACCCGGGCGCGCGCCATTGGCGCCGGCGGCAGTTCGATGCTGAACTCGCCGGCACCGGCGCTGCTCACTTCATTGGGGTCGTAGCTGAATTTGCCGGCTGGCGTCGCAACGTTTTTCACCTCCAGCTTCTGGTGGAGATTCCAGCGATTGGATCGAAAGAACGCCTTGCTTTCCCGAAAACCCATGGACATCGACAACCACGCCAGCTCGATGAGCCCGGCGTCCAGCAGCGTTTTCAACGCCAGGCCAGAACCATAGGCACCGATGCGATAGCCTGGTCGCTGCTGCCCGGTCTCGGTAAGCGCTTCGCGAAGCGCACGAAAATGCGGCACGATGCGGTCCTTGAGCTCCGCTTTCGACACGTCGAAATCGATACTGAAGTAGATGCCAGAATCGCGCGGCTGGTGGATTTCCTCGCGTGCGTAGCGCAGTGCGTTGGCGCCAGCCGTACGCCCCTGGTCGAGGCCAAAGTGCGCCGCTTGAGTGCCCCTGTCCTGATAGACCGCGCCCAAGGCAAAACCAGCGCGCACCAACGCTTGTGCTTCGGCGCGCGACAGACGCTTCTTTGATGGCAGCGCGGTGTAGTACCGCAGCGCAAGTTTGAACCCCTGCGATGACAGCCAGGGTATGAACGCTCGCGTATCACGATTGGTGTCGAACGCCGCCATCATGGTTGACTCCGTTGCGTAGGATATTGGGCTAACCGCTTGTCGAGGCGGTGCATCAGATGGTCACTTGAATTCTGCGCGCATTGCACAATCGCTGCGACAAACTTCGCTTGGCAATGTCCTTATCCACGACACCTAGGTCGGAGCGATCCCATGGCAATTGTCATCATTCATGGCTGGAGCGATACGGCAAGTTCCTTCGAGCCGCTGGCGTCGATCGTGCGGAACGGTTTGGGCACGCCGCCGGTGCAGATCCGCCTCGGCGATTGGTTGTCGTTACAGGACGACGTCACTTTGCCGGATATTGCCGAAGCCATGCAGAGCGCATGGGCGGCGAGTGGTTTGTCGTTTTCGGCCCACGCTCACGATGTGATCGTTCACAGCACTGGCGCCTTGGTCGTCCGCGAATGGATGACGCGCTACTTCACGCCCGCTACGGTTCCCATCAAACGTTTTGTGATGTTGGCGCCTGCCAACTTTGGGTCTGGGTTGGCGCACAAAGGACGCAGTTTCATCGGCCGCGCGGTCAAAGGTTGGGGTTCGGGTTTTCAGACGGGAACGAAGGTACTGCGCTCGCTCGAAATCGCTTCGCCCTATACGGCTGCACTCGCTGACCGCGACCTCTTCGATCCTGCCGCACGGTGGTATGGCGCTGGCGCCGTACTGGCGACAGTGCTGGTGGGCGACGAGGGATACTCTGGCATACGCGCGATTGCCAACGAGCGCGGGTCGGACGGAACCGTACGCTGGAGTACCGCCAATCTCAACGCACTGCGTATCGACGTGGCGCTCGGAAGCCAGCCCGGCAGCACACAACGTGGTCCGCATCTGGTTGCCACACAAGGCGAGATCGCTTTCGGCATGCTCGCAAGGCACGACCATGGATCTATCGTCGATCGCGGCAACAAGCCGCATTTTGCGGTCCGCGACCAGCTGCTGCTGCAAGCGCTGCGCGTCACCGACGCCGACTACGTACCGGATGCCTCCGGTCAATTCCCCTGGCAACGAGACGTCGATGGTGTGGCACCGGCAGCCACCACCGAACGCATGCAGAACACCGTGATACACCTGACCGATCACCTCGGTCACGACGTCGACGATTACTTCCTCGAGTTCTACCGCAAACCGGTCGGAAGCGATGCGCGTTTCGAGCAGCGCTTCTTCGAGAAGGTCGTCAGCGATGTGCACGCCTATCAAGTCAACACCTCGTGGCGGTCGTTATACCTGGACATCGATCAGCTCGATCGGCTACGACCGCAAATCCCGCAGTTGTATGTCAGCGTCGCCGCAACACCCGAGTTCAAAGAAGGCAGGCAGCCGGTTGGTTATCTGGGCACGGCAAACGACAGCACGGGTGAGCTGCTGATCGCCAATGCCGAACTACCGCGCTACTTTGCGCCGCATCGCACCGTGATCTTGAGGCTGGTGATTCCACGGTATCAGTCTGCATCGGTGTTTCGCCTGAACTGATCGATCTGGCGGGCACCGTCGCTGTGGCGCATTGCGCCGCAGCGGTTGTCGCAGGCGAGCTTACGGATCGATGGGTGGCACGCTGTCCAGTTCGATGCAAATGCCTGTGCTGGCCTGACACCACAATGTGTGGCCCATGCCATCGTCCCAGACATACCAGTCGCTGCCGAACGCGGGGGAAACGGCAGACGTGAGCAACAGTGCGGCAATCAACCTACGGAGCAATTTCATGGGGACATCCTTCTTGTTCTCTGGGAATCAAGCGAATCGCAGCTTGAGGGCGTCGACATATGCGCGCCCCACTTTTCACTCGTGATGCGGCTCAAGAGTCGATCAAATCCGGCCGGCGTCGAATGGCGCGTACGACAGCTCTACTCTCCGCAAGTCCCGACCGCTGAGAGACTTGCTGATCCCATAGCCGCACATATTGCTTCGGACACACGCCGAGCACGCAGCGAAAGCTGCGGCTGAAATGGGCCGCATCAGCGAAGCCGGTATCGGCAGCAAGGTCAGCCAGGCGCGGGATCGGCCGCTGCTGCAAACGGTGCAGCGTCTCGTGCAGGCGATAGCGACCGAGAATCCACTTGGGGCTCACGCCTATCCAATTCGCCAGCAGCCGCTGCAGCTGACGCAACGTGAGCCCCGCCCGGCGCGCCCACGCATCGGCACGCAACAAGTCGCGGTCATCGCGAGCGGCGTCGACCAGCGCAGCAACGTCAAGCTGTTCGCCGTTGGGTAGGGCGAATGCAGTGCACAAAACTCGCTCGATCTCGTCAAAACGGGCATCGAGTTTCTCCTGTGCCAACTTGGCAAACAAGCGCTCACCGAGGCCGTGGGCGAATCCAAGCGCCGGCAGACGCGATGCACTCAGGATCTGGTCGCGCAGACCGCAGATCGGTGCGCCCCAAAGTGCCCGGAAACCCTCTGGGCGAAACTTGATGCCGAGCACCTCGCCTTCGGGCGACAGAAGACGTTGCCATAGTCGCGTGTGCGGACCGGTAAGCGTGCTGCTGCCCGCCTCAAAGGTCCAGTGAACACAAGGGTGCGGCACCGTCGCGACGAGCTGCGACACGTGTGCCGGTCGTTGCCAACGTACGCTCCACAAGTGCTCAACATAGGGTCGTAGCGAGGACAAAGGAGCGCGCCGGACATGTTCGAACTCGCCCGGTGGCAGCGGTGTGGCAACGCCGCGCACGGCACGAAGGTGGCCGGCGCCCGGTCGCGTTTGTTCAAGCCCTGGCCTCATGATTTTGCTTGAATAACCTCGTCGAGTCTGCCAACTCACTTTTCCCACGATGCAATCAACATGGCCCAATCTGATCATCACCAAGGTGCCGGTATCGCACCAGCCATTGTGTTTCTCTCGTTGTGCCTCGCGGTTTCCGGGCCGTCACCGGCAACTTTACTAAATCCAAGTGCCAAAGGAGCACAGATGAACACGATCAGCGGCCGCTTTGAAGTCACCATCACGCCAGTGCAGCACGACACCGGCATCGGAGGCATTGGCCAGTTCCTGCTTGACAAGCGCTACGAGGGGCAGCTGACCGCCAGTGCCCAGGGATGGATGACGGCGCATCGGACGACCACCGAAGGTTCCGCAGGATATGTCGCTCTAGAACGCGTCAGCGGTACGCTGGACGGTCGCAGCGGCAGCTTCATGTTGCAACATAGCGGTCTGATGTGGGGAACGACGCGTCAGCTGACAATCGATGTGATCCCCGATTCCGCCGATGGCGAGCTCCTTGGTCTTCGCGGACATATGGGAATCCGTATCGAGGACGGCGTGCACTTCTACGATTTTGAGTACACCCTTCCGACAGGGTCGAACACCAGTTCGAGCGAGAACGCACCCGTCCGCTGATCATGGCCAACGGCGAGCCTTGCCCGGCCTGTGTCCTTTGAAAACCTGGGTTATGGCTCGCTGCGAAGCAGTGCGAGCCAGGCAATCGAACGAACACGCAAGGCTTTGGTGATACAAGGCGAGCGTCGATATCGGCCTGCGACGCGCGCGATGATGGGGCGTGTCTGGGTCAGTTGATCTTCAACAGCTCCACTTCAAAGATCAGCGTCGCGTTCGGCGGAATCACGCCGCCGGCACCGGCAGCGCCGTAGCCCAGGTTCGCGGGAATCGTCAGGCGGTATTTGGAACCCACGGACATCAGCTGCAGGCCTTCGGTCCAACCGGCGATCACCTGATTCAGCCCGAAGCTGATTGGTTCGCCGCGGGCATAGGAACTGTCGAAGACCTTGCCGTCGGTCAGGGTGCCCTTGTAATGCACGGTCACCTTGTCCGCGGGTCCGGGTTTGGGGCCGGTGCCCTCGGTCAGGATCTCGTACTTCAGGCCGCTGGCGGTGGTGATCATCTTGGTGTTTTCCTCAGGTACGGGTACGGGCACAGGTGCAGGTGCGGGCGGGGTGACGGGCTCGGGATCTGGAGGCGTTGCGGGCGCGGTGGCAACCGGAGGTGCCACTGAGGTATCGGGTTCGCCAGGTTGGCAGGCACTCAACGTCACAACGACGGCCATGGCGAGCGCCGGGATCAGGGTCTGTTTCATCCAGGGTCCAAGTTTGTTGCAAGGATGCGGTCCGCCGCATTTTACGTCACTGCGCGGTCGAACGTGCCGAGCGGCAGATGACCCGCCGTCCCTGCGATCGCCAAGCGCTTTCGTCTTCAGGCCGGAGACAAGTTCGCAACGTTCAATGGGGTTCACTCCAGCCGGCAACTACTCCCCCACATCAATCTGCTTATCGGACCGCGCACCAAGCTCGGTGAGCAGTTCCCGCACTGACGGTTGCAGTGTGTAGTCGACGGCGAGTCCGCTGGCGGCGCTCGGCGGTGCCCAATGCTGTTTGTCGACGGCGGCAAATTGGGCGTGCAGTTGCGCGATGGTGGTGGCGCGCCCATCCGGTGCGCCGGTGTAATCGAAACCTTGCAGTGCGGCTTCATCGAACCAACGTTGCCCGGCATTGATTCCGCGCAGCGAGTGCCACGCGAAGCGGCGTACGGCGGGCCGATCATCGTCAAGTGCGGTGAGCAGCCACGGCGTGCGCACACGCACGACATCCGGGTGCGGCGCCTGGTCCAGCCGCCCGAGTTCGAATGCGGCAACGGCTTGTCGCACGGGATCGCCGGCCAGCAGCGCGACCAGACCGTCGGCTAACGCCAGCGGCGCCCCGTCCTGGCGCGACGGCGCGTCGCCGGCAAATGTCGGGGCTTCTTCGCTATGGCAGTTCAAACACGCATTCGGCTTGCCGGCGGCCAGGTCCTTGGCGACGTCTGGTACAGCAATGGCGTGCGTGCGGTGGATGGTCATCACGCCGTACACGGCGCGCGGCATGTGGCACGCCATGCAGCGGGCGCCACTCGATTCAGCTGGATGTCCCGAGTGTTCTGCGATGCGCCCGCGATAGTCCTGATGACAACGCAGGCAAGGCGCATCGCCACGGTTCGCCTCGGGCAACATGCCGGCGGGATCGCCGCCGTGCATGGTATGGCATGTGATGCAATGGAGCTCGCCCTCAATGGCGCACGCGCTTTGTCCTTGCCCCTGGTACTCGTACGCAGTCAACCGCGGCGAACCGTCCTGCCAAAAGCGATCGCGAAACAAGTCCGGCACTGATGGCGATGGCGATGGTGTATGTGCTGCGAGGATGGTCAAGTGATCGGCCAACGCGTCGCCCGGCCGAAAGCTGGGGCCGGTCGTCAGCCAGCGATCAAGCGCAGCGCTCGAAGGCAAGGTGCGCCCGGCGTGGCATAGGCCGCAGCCGTCATTGATCTGCACTGGCGTCAGACGCTCTGGGTTGACGATACTGCGGTCGCGCTCGGGCCAGATTTTCGCCGCCATGTTCGGCAACCACTGCGACATGCGCTGCACGTGTTCGGCACCTGGGCCATGGCACGCCTCGCAGCTGATACCCAGTTCGGCAACTTCGGTGGCGAAACGCAATTCGGTCTTCACGTCGACCGGTTCGCCAGCGGCGGCGCGGCGGCGAATATCGTCCATGTTGAGCGCTTTGGGTGCTGGCCCGGTGTTGTGGCAGAACACGCAGTTGGCATTCCATGGCGTTACTTGCGCGTCGAAGTGTTGCTCGTCGCTGCCGAGGAATGCCGCGTTCATGTGGACCCAGCGTTTGTCACCCATGTGGTACAGGTAATGCAGCCGATAGTGCGTTTCGCTGCCAGGGTCGCGCGTTAGATACTGCTGGTATCGGTGCGAGCCCACGGTGCGCGCGATTGGCAGTGTGGCAAGCACCGCTCCGCTGGCCGGATCGGAGTACTCGAACGCGAACTGATCGCCTTGGCGGATCGGACGCATCTGGCCGCCGAACGCGCGCTGCAGCGTACCGTCGAAATTGCCGACGACGCTCGTCGCACTCGCCGGTTGGGTCATCGTGCGATGGTAGGTGCGATGCCAGCTCTGGTGCCGGTCGGTGTGGCAGTCCTGGCAGGCGCTGGCACCCGTGTAGGGGATGTCGCTGAAGACCACTGGCGCGGCAAGGATGGTCCAGCCGTGCCAGACCGCAAGGCACAGCGCCGACAGCGCCACCGCTGCGGCGGCGATCGCCGTGGGTTTGCGCGCAGAACGTTTGTTGTCCACTTAGGGCGTCTGCGGCACCATCATGGCGTCACGCGCGGCCTTGAACTCGCTGTCGGCCGGCCACGTCGGCCAGGAGCCGTCGTTGGCGATTTGCCGGGCCACTTCGAAGTTCAACTGCGCGTCTTCGACGTTGCCGGACAAGTCCCAATTCGGATCGAACTCGTCCGACGGCTTGTGGTAGTCGTTGGCCACATAGTCCTCTGCGATTTTGCGGCCGTAAGCTTCGCCTTTCTCGATATGGTCGTGTCCATTCTTGGCATACAGCGAAGGCACGCCGACTCGCGCGAAGTTAAAGTGATCCGAGCGATAGTAGAAGCCATTTTCCGGCGTCGGCTCCGGAACGATCACGCGGCCTTGCGCGGCAGCTTTCTCGCGCAGCACTTCGTCCAGGCTCGACTTGCCATACCCGATGACCACCACATCGCGGGTCCGTCCGATGACCTGAATCGCATCCATATTGATCGTCGCGACGGTCTTGTTGAGCGGCACCAGCGGACTCTCCGTGTAGTGCCGCGAGCCAAGCAGGCCAGACTCTTCGAGCGTCACAACCAGGAACATCAACGAGCGCTTTGGTGGCGCGGCCGCGAACGCTTCGGCCAACTCAAGCAGCGCTGCAACGCCGGTTGCGTTGTCGATGGCGCCGTTGAAGATGCCGTCTTCTTTGCTTTGGAAGTTGCGCCCGAAGTGATCCCAATGTGCCGTGAAGATCAGCACCTCATCCGGAGTTTCCGTGCCCTTGACCAGAGCCACAACGTTTGCCGACTCTGCATGGCGCACGCGACTGGTCAAAGCCATGCTGGCGCGAGCGGGCAACGCGTAACCGGTAAAGCCAGGCGTATTGGCCGCGATGCGTTCGGCGGCGAAGTCGCGGCCCACGCGTTGGAACAACTCTGTCGCGGCTTCGGTGGTCATCCACCCGCGCACCGCGAGCGGCTGCGGTTCGCCCGCTTTGTGCGGCAGATCGAACTCGGCACCCACAAAACTGTTCTGCACCACTTCCCAACCGTAGGCCGCTCCGGCGGTGTCATGCACGATGATCGCAGCTGAGGCGCCTTGCCGCAGTGCCTCTTCGTACTTGTAGGTCCAGCGACCGTAATAAGTCATCGCTTTGCCACCGAACAACGTCTCATCCCCCGTCTCAAATCCAGGATCGTTGACCAGCATCACAACGGTCTTACCCTTGACATCCAGGCCAGCGTAGTCGTTCCAGTTCAACTCCGGCGCGTTGACGCCGAAACCGACGAATACCAAGCCGCTGTCGCGCACCGCGACTTCCGGATCTTCGCGCAGCGTCTGGATGACGATGCGCTTGCCGTTTTCCAACACCAGATCCTCGCCACCGTCGATCGCGATCGTCACCGGACCGGTCGCCTCGCTGGTGATTTCGACCATCGGCACCTGCTGCAGGTAGGAACTGCCGTTGCCCGGTGTCAGGCCGAAGCGTTTGAATTCTTGCGTCAAATAAGCAACCGTCTTGCGCTCGCCTGGCCCGCCCGGCTGCCGACCGGCAAAGTCATCCGATGCCAACGTCTGGATGTGCGCAGACAAGTCCTCGGCGCGGATGCCGGGCGCCGTACTCGGCAACGGCACGGCGACGTCAGTTTCGGCCGTGTCTACGGCCGCCGGCGCATCCGGTGGCGCCGAATCACAGGCACATAGCAGGAGAAGTATCGGGGCG
Organism: Lysobacterales bacterium; assembly: GCA_022844165.1. Classification (GTDB taxonomy): domain Bacteria; phylum Pseudomonadota; class Gammaproteobacteria; order Xanthomonadales; family SZUA-5; genus JALHMH01. The sequence goes on along the minus strand of JALHMH010000006.1, from coordinate 139,490 downwards.
AGAAACAGAATCCGCATGGTTGCGCCAGACTTGAGAGCAGAGGCCACAGCATAACGCACGTATACTTCCAGCCCTCTTTGATGGAGTAACAGAATGGACATCCAGGATCTGGCAGCAATTGCGCAACAGATGGTCGCGCAAGGCAAGGGCATCATTGCCATCGACGAATCGAGCAAGACGATCAAGAAGCGTTTCGATCAGGTCGGCATCGATTGCACAGAAGACACCCGCCGCGCCTACCGCGAAATGTTGCTGACCACACCCAATCTCGGCGATCACATCTCGGGCGCGATCTTGTACGACGAGACCTTGCGTCAATCTACGCGCACCGGCCAGCGCTTTGTCGATGCGATGCACGCTGCGGGCATCTTGCCCGGCATCAAGGTGGATTTGGGAACGGTAGGACTGGCTGGATTTCCGGGTGAGCTGATCACTGAAGGCCTGGATGGCCTGCGCGAGCGTCTGAAGGAGTACGTCGGCCTGGGCGCGCGTTTTGCGAAATGGCGCGCGGTCATCACGATCGGCGATGACATGCCGAGCGCAGCGTGCATCGACGCCAACACGCACGCACTGGCGCGCTATGCGGCGCTGTGTCAGGAGGCAGGTATCGTGCCGATGGTCGAGCCAGAGGTGCTGATGGATGGCGACCACGACATCGAAACCTGCTTCGACGTGACCGAAGCGGCGCTGCGTTCGCTGTATGCCGCACTCTATGAGCACAACGTATTCCTCGAAGGCAGCATATTGAAGGCCAGCATGGTATTGCCGGGCAAACATTGCGAAGAACAGGCGGATATCGATGAGGTCGCCGAAGCGACGTTGATGTGCTTGCGCGCGGCCGTGCCAGCGGCGGTGCCGGGCATCGTGTTCTTGTCTGGCGGTCAAAGCGACGAAATGGCCACGGCGCATTTGAATGCGATGAGCCAAATGGGTCCGCACCCGTGGCCACTGAGCTTCTCGTACGGACGCGCCATGCAATCGGCAGCTCTCAAATTGTGGGCCAGAGATATGGTCGGCAACTTCTCCGCCGCGCAGCAGACCGTCGCTCAACGGGCCAAGGAAAACGGCTTGGCCGCGCTGGGGCAATGGCGGGCCTGATGACAGCCCTGACACGTGGATAGTTCATGGGAGCAAACGATGCATGTCGTACGTCTGAGGCTCACCAACTGGAGGAACTTCCGCGATGTCGATGTTGAATTCGGCGCATATACGTACTTGATCGGGGCCAACGCTGCGGGAAAATCGAATCTGCTCGATGTCTTCCGATTCCTGCGCAGCGTGGCGCAGGAATCGGGCGGTGGCTTGCAAAAGGCACTCGATGACCGCGGTGGCATCGGCAAGGTGCGGAGCCTTTCTGGGTGTGAGTCGCTCCAAGGTTCCCGCCGACCCTGACGCTTTGCCCGATCCAAAGGGCACGCTGCTCAATGCACCACTGGCAAGCGGGCCGCGCTGCAGAGAATTCGCCCAGCTTGCGGCGGGCAATTTTGCGGATCTCCGCACTAGAACCCATGAGGGTCGCGACCAGGTAGCCGAATTGACTGCGCCAGCCATACAGCCCTGCAACCCCATGTTCGCACTGTTGGCGTCCTTCAAGGGCCACGATTCGGCATCGCCGTCGTCGCACCGCGCGCACGCGGAAATGGCTCAAGCGCCGATCAGCCGACCGTTGCGCTACCGTTCGAATCGGATGATGACCATTGCCGGATTGCAGCAACGCCGTGTGCGCCGTGGGTAATCGCGGTGGCGACATCGTGTGGTCCGACGCCGCCCAAGGCGTACACCGGCAGCGCGCGCGCCGCGACATCGCCTTGGAAGCGATCCCAGCCGAGCGGCTCGGTGTCTGGATGCGATGCGGTGCGCTGCACAGGCCCCAGGCACGCAAGATCGGCGAGAAGTGTCTGGGCATGATCCAGTTCGCTGGCGTCATGGGTTGAAATCGCCAGCAGCTGCGACGGTGGCAGCGGTCGATGGGTGACGGCTCGAGCTGCGGTTTGGCTGAAGTGAACGCCGTCGAATGCCCCGGCGTTGGTGACCGGAGTATCGCAGTGGCGCATGACAAGCGCCGATGAAACGGCGCGTACCGCCGCCAGAGCTTGTGCCGAGAACTTCGATTTCTCCGGTTCCCTGAGACTCTTCAGGCGAACGCTGATCAGGTCCGGCGGATCGGCGCGGTCAAAAGCGGTCAGCCAGGCTGCAAGCCAGGCGTCGACATCGAAAGATGTCGGCTCAGGCGTGATCAACCAGCGTGGGCCACACAGTAAACGTGCCCGCACGGGCCGATCAACGACTGGCATGGCGTATTTGAGCAGCTCGTTTGGCGCGACCCAGGCGATCGCGTCGTGTTCCAGCGCTGTGGGCTCGCCAACGAAACCCGACACTCGCCGCGCGTGCAAAATGAGGCGTTCGCCGCTCACGCTGACCATCGGTTCGCTTGCGCCGATGCCAATACCGAGTTCTTCGTTAAGTTCCCTCGCCAGTGCGGCGTGCGCCGCTTCCCCTGGCTCGATTTTGCCGCCCGGGAATTCCCACAAACCGCCGTCGTGTTTTTGGGCGGGCCGCTGGGCGATCAATACCTGATCGTTGCGACGCATGACACCGGCCACGACCTCAAGCATGGCCGATCCTGTCAGAGCCGGTCACCCGCCTTGACTCAAGGTAGCGGAAGAGGCCGCAGCCGTTACGTAGAAGACTCGACGCAATTGTCCAGATCCCGCGCCGTCGAGGACGCTAGTCGATTCTTCCATGGCATTGCTTATATTTCTTGCCCGATCCGCAGGGGCAGGGATCGTTGCGGCCTACCTTGGGCTGGCTGCTGACCGCGACCTGTTCGGCTTCTTCATCGGCGCTGTAACCGCCAGCGTCTGCATGCTGAAACTGCATCGGCGGCGCTTGTCGGCGTTGTTGTTCGGCTTCGTTGATGTCGTTTTCCGAACGTACGCGGACGCGCGCCAACAGCTTGACGGTTTCGCTTTTGACGCGATCCAGCAGTTGCTGGAACAGCTCGAAGGCCTCGCGTTTGAACTCCTGCTTCGGCTGCTTCTGCGCATACCCGCGCAAATGGATGCCCTGACGTAAGTAATCCATGCGCGCCAGGTGGTCTTTCCACTGCGTATCGAGCACATTGAGGAGAATGGCCTTTTCAGCCATGCGGGTGACTTCCGAACCCATCAACGCTTCACGTTCCCGGAAGTGTCGATCAACTGCCTCGATCACCTTTTCCGCCACGCCTTCGGCGTTGATATCAGCGTTCTCCTTGACCCAGCTGCGAGGCTCGACCTCGACACCGAGATCGTCGGCAAGCGTCTTCTTGAGTGTATCGAGGTCCCAGCTTTCGTCGATAGACTCAGCCGGGACGTGTGTTTCGGTCATCGCACGAACCACGTCATGGCGCACCTGGACGAGCATTTCCTGAACGTCCTGGGCGTCCATGATGTCGTTACGTTGCTCGTAGATCACCTTGCGCTGGTCGTTGGCGACGTCGTCGAAATCCAGAAGGTGTTTGCGGATATCGAAGTTATGCGCCTCAACCTTACGTTGCGCATTTTCGATCGCACGATTGACCAGCGGGTGCTCGATCGATTCGCCTTCCTTCATACCCAGCTTTTGCATCAGATTTGCGAGCCGCTCTGAGGCGAAGATGCGCATCAGACTGTCTTCGAACGCAAGGTAGAAGCGCGACGAACCAGGATCGCCCTGGCGGCCGGAGCGGCCGCGCAATTGGTTGTCGATACGCCTCGATTCATGCCGTTCGGTGCCTACGATGTGCAAGCCACCGCTCTGAAGAACGGCATCGTGGCGAAGTTTCCATTCGGCACGCACGGCCTCCTTTTGCGCATCGGTCGCTTCTGGACCCAGACCATGCAGCTCTGCCTCAAGGCTTCCACCCAACACAATGTCCGTACCACGGCCGGCCATGTTCGTGGCAATCGTCACTGCGCCCGGGCGTCCTGCCTGCGCGACGATGTGTGCTTCGCGCTCATGCTGTTTGGCATTCAGCACTTCGTGCGGAATACCTTCCTTCTTGAGTTGCTGCGAAATCACTTCCGAGATTTCGATGGAGGTTGTTCCCACCAGTACCGGTTGCTGAATCTTCTTGCGCTCGCGAATGTCCTCAATGATCGCAACGTATTTGTCCTTACGCGTCAAGAACACAAGATCGGTTGCGTCTTTGCGGATCATCGGCCGGTGCGTCGGAATGACGACCACTTCCAGGCCGTAAATCGACTGAAATTCGAAGGCTTCGGTATCCGCCGTACCGGTCATGCCCGCCAGTTTTTTATACAGGCGGAAGTAGTTCTGGAAAGTGATCGACGCCAGCGTCTGATTTTCGCGCTGGATGGGCACGCTTTCTTTGGCTTCGATGGCCTGATGCAGACCATCGCTCCAACGGCGACCTTGCAAAGTACGGCCGGTAAATTCATCGACGATGATGACTTCACCGTCGCGCACGATGTAATCGACGTCGCGTTGATAGATGTGATGCGCACGCAGCGCCGCATTGAGGTGGTGCACGATCGCCAGGTTCTGCACGTCGTACAAATTGGTGCCCTCGCCCAAAATTCCAGCATCGCGCAGGACCGTTTCGACGTGCGCCATGCCTGCCTCAGACAGGTGCACCTGCTTCTGTTTTTCGTCGACCCAGAAATCGCCATCGCCGTCCTCGGCTTTCTGGCGAACGAGCTTTGGCGCAACACGATTGATCTTGACGTACAGCTCCGGCGATTCATCGGCCGGTCCGGAGATGATCAAGGGTGTGCGCGCCTCATCGATCAAAATGGAGTCGACTTCGTCGACGATCGCGTAGTGCGGCAGACGCTGCAACCGATCGGCCGCCGAAAACGCCATATTGGTGCGCAAATAATCGAAACCGTATTCGTTGTTCGTGCCGTAGCTGATATCGCACGCATAAGCCTCGCGTTTGCTATCCATGCTCTGGCCCGGCACGATCACACCCACACTCATGCCAAGCGCCGAATACACCGGCCCCATCCAGGCCGCATCGCGTTTGGCCAAATAATCGTTTACCGTGACAACGTGCACGCCCTTACCTTCGAGCGCATTCAAATAGACCGGCAGTGTTGCGACCAGCGTCTTGCCTTCGCCAGTGCGCATTTCGGCAATTTTGCCCTGGTGCAACACCATGCCACCGATTAACTGCACATCGTAGTGGCGTAATCCGAGTGTGCGACGGGCAGCTTCGCGTACGGCGGCAAACGCCTCAGGCAATACGGCATCCAGCTTGGTGCCATTGGCCAGTCGCTCTCTAAACTCGCTGGTCTTGGCGCGCAGTGCGTCGTCGCTGAGCGCTTTGAATGACTCTTCCAGCGCATTGATTTCGGCAACGGTTTTGCGCATGCCCTTGACGAGGCGGTCGTTGCGACTGCCAAAAAGGCGGGTCAGAATGGCGTTGAGCATGGGCTTTCAGGCAACAGAAAAGGGGCCGGAGTCTACAGGACGGGAGCGAACACGCCCTATCGCAAGTAAAGACAGTTGGGGGCGGCGGTTCAGAGAATCAAGACGCTGTGGCATCTTTGCAAAAAAGGAACGGCGCCGCAGCGCCGTTCAGTTTTTGCTCCTGATACCGGACGATGCTAGCGCAACGAATCAAGCAACTTGCGCGCCTCGCCCTGCTGGCTTGCATTGCCTTCGGAAATAACCTCTTCGAGCATGCTTCTTGCGCCGTCTGGGTCACCCATGTCGAGGTACGCGCGAGCCAGATCGAGCTTGGTCGCCACGGCATCGTCGCCGAAAACACCCAGGTCGCCAAGGTCGTCTTCCGCGCCGTCTGCGACCGTCGCCGGTACATGCGCCGGCGCAGGGGCCACTTGCGCTTCGACAAAGTCCAGATCAGGCAGATCGAAAGACACATCCGCTTTCGGTGGCGGCACTGGTGCTGGCGCAGGAGACGGCACCTCAAGATCGAAGTCAAAGCTCAGGTCCGGAGCAGGCGCAGCCGGCGTAGGCTGCGGCGCGGGAACTGCCGCAGGCGCGGCCACCGGCGGCATGGCTTGCGTCGGGCCGTCGAGATCGAAATCGAAATCGAAGCTGGGCTCAGGCTTGGTCACTACCTGTGCCGCCGCCGGCTTATCCTCAAATGCATCGAAGTCCAGACCGCTGTCGAGCGGCTCGCTGGGCGCGGCAAAAACAGGTGTCTCGTCCAGCGTCTGGAACAGCGCATGGCCGGGCAGAATCGTCGCGGCCAGACGCGAAGCTTCGCGCCACTCGGGCTGGTCTTCGCTTGCGATCTGCGCACGCAGACCTCGCGCGGTGCTTTCGAACTCGGCGCCATCGCCGCGTTCGTGGTAAAGCCGCAGAAGCGCCATGCGCGGTGCCAGATTCGCTGGATTCATAGCGACCTGGTCGAGCAACATGTCTTCTTCCGAGTCCTCTTGCTCGGCTGGCGTTGGGAAGAACTGGGCGGGTTCATCGTCCGCTTCGCCGATCGACTCTTGCGCCTCTTCGGGCTTCTTGCGCAGACGCGCCCACAACAGGCCCAACAGCGCCAGAATGGCGGCTCCGATGCCACCGAGTACCAGGGGGTTGCTGAAGATGCCGGGCTCGGGCGTTGGTGCAGGCGTCGGTTCGGCCGCCACCGGCTCTGGCTCGTCCACCGGTTGTACGGCGGCCGGGTCCGGGTCAATTGCCGGCTCGGGCTCAGCGATGGGCTCGGAAACCGGTTCGGTGACCGCCGGGTCAGCCATCGGATCTGCAGACGGATCGGTTAACGGATCTGCAGCAGGATCGGCCGTTGGTTCTTCAACCGGGTCCGCGGCGGGTTCCACTGGCGTTGGTTCGGTGATGTTAGCCGCAGGCTCGTCGGGCTCGACGGGCATGGACGGCGCAGCACTCTCCTTCGACTCCAATTCGCGAATGCGAGCTTCGAGTTCTGCCGCGCGGGATTGCATCGCCGTCAGTTCGTCGCTTCGCAACGCCAACATCTTGTCCTGATCCGACTTGATTTTTTCCAAGTCGGCCACGCGCGATCGCAGTTCGCTGACCTCTTGCCTTGAACTCACCAGATCTTCTTGCGAACGTGCCAGGTCGCCCCGCAGGTTCTTGATTTCTTCGCCACTGCGATCCATGCCGCCTGAGCCGGGACGATCGCCTGCACCTTCGTCGCCGCCACTGCGCGGAGGCAGCAGTTCCAGTCGCGTGCCGCCTGGCGTCGTCGCTTCACCCGGTGTCCGCAAACTCTCGCTCGCGCCGGCATCCGCCAGTTCGGTCGGACGGCTTGACGGCGCTTGATAGCCGCGCCAAATTTCGTTCTGGCTGCGCACTGCCTCAGCGGCTTCCGAAGCAGTGATTGCATTGATTTCATCGACACTCGGAATGCGCATGATTGCGCCACGCTTCACGGCGTTGATGTTCTGCTGAAAGAATGCATCGGGATTTGCGCGCAGCAGCGCCACCATCAGCTTATTCATGTCGGTTGCGCCTGCCGGGCGCGTCGCCGTGGCGATTTCCCACAACGTTTCGCCTTGGCCAACCGGACCATACTCGCTTGCCTGCGGAGCGGGCTCCGGCGCAGGTTCCGGCGCTGGCTCCGGCGCTGGCTCTGGCATGGGTTCCGCCGGAGCCGGTTCGGGCATGGGTTCTGGTGCTACGACCGGCGCCGGCTCGGCAACCATGGGCTCCGGCGCCGCCATCGGTTCGGTCGTTTCGGCAACGGGCGCCGGTGGCACGACCTGGGGTTCAGGCACAGGGACCGCCGCTGGCGCAACGCGAGTCGCACCGCCGGCTGGCGCGCTGACAGGCGGGTCGAGAAGTACCGTGTACTCGCGAAGTAATCGACCCTTTGACCAGTTGACCTCAAGAAGGAAGTTCAAAAACGGCTCGCGCACCGGCTGCGACGATGTCACCTTGATGACTGGCTGGCCGTTCGCGCCTTTGCCGATCGTGAATGTCAGCGGCGTATCAATGCGCCCGCGGTCGATACCGACACGGGCAAAGTCTGCAGCACTGGCCATCTGCACGGCGAGCCCGTCGGCTTCGCCGGGATTGGCCTGAATGATCTGGATCTCTGCAACAAGCGGTTCATTCAACCCCGACTTGACGTCGATTCCCCCCAGGCCCAGCGCCTGCGCCAGCGATGGCAGCGCGAGGATGCTGGTAGCCAATAGTGTCTTGCGCGGTCCTTTCATGGATATCCCCCAGGGGCAATGCGGCCGTTTCTTGTTGTCTGACAATTCGCTGACCCGCTCCAGCTGCGGGATGACTCCTCGCGATGACGCCTCATCGTCGTCATCGCGCCCTCCCCAGCCGCCACGCGACAAAGCGGACCGGTATCTTAAGACACAAAACTCGAAATAACCTTATAAGGCGAGCGTAACTATAGATCAGCGATAATGTTTTACCAAGAGTTCCGCAATCTGAACTGCGTTCAACGCCGCACCTTTACGAATATTGTCCGCCACAATCCACAGTGCGAGCCCATTTGGATGGCTGATGTCCTCGCGAATCCGTCCAACGAACGTGGGGTCTTTGCCTGCCGCATGAGTGACGGGCGTCGGGTATCCACCGGGTATGCGTTCATCCACGACGACCACACCGGGCGCCTGTTCTAACAGAGTACGCGCTGCCTGTGCCGTGATCTTTTCGCGAGTTTCGATATGCACCGCCTCGCTATGGCCGTAGAACACCGGCACCCGAACGGCCGTCGGATTCACCCGAATGGACTTATCCTCCAGGATCTTCTGTGTTTCCCAGACCATCTTCATCTCTTCTTTGGTGTAGCCGTTGTCGGTGAACACATCGATCTGCGGGATCAGGTTGAAAGCGATCTGCACCTGAAATTTCCTGGCTACGATCGGCTGAAGATTGAGCAGCTGTGCCGTCTGCTTGCCTAACTCTTCGATTCCGCGCTGACCTGCGCCGCTAACGGATTGATACGTCGCCACGTTGATCCGGGTAATGCCGACGGCGCGATGGATCGGCGCCAGTGCCACCAGCATCTGCATGGTCGAACAATTCGGGTTGGCGATGATGCCGCGGGTTTTGTAACCAGCAATCGCATGTGGATTGACTTCGCTGACAACCAGCGGAATGTCGTCGTCATATCGGAAGTGACTCGTGTTGTCGATCACGATAGCGCCAGCGGCTGCCGCACGTGGTGCGTGCACCGCCGAGACCCCTCCGCCGGCAGAGAACAGCGCGATATGCGTGTTCGCAAAGTCGAACAGGTCCAGGTTCTGTACCTTGAGCGACAGCTCGCCGAATTTGACGCGCTTTCCGGCAGACTTTTCGCTCGCGAGTGCGACCACCGACGTTGCCGGAAATGCTCGCTCGGCAAGAATTTCGAGCATTGTTGTACCCACCGCGCCAGTGGCGCCAACAACGGCGATGTTGAGACCTTCGGTTTGTCGCATGCTAAGGGTCCTGAAGTTTGGTGTGGACGATGGCAGGAATAGCGGATTGGCCGCGTGTAAGCGAACTAGAGTCCTTGATGGAGCTGGATCTTGTTAGTTGGGTCAAATTTCTTCGGAGCGGCTTTGGCTGTTGAAGCCCCCTTAAATTAAGGGGGCGATTGAGCGCGCAGCGCTCAATGGGGGTTGTGGCAAGTACGCTGTCGAACGAAGCCAGCAATGCTCGTTGGTCTGAGGCGAAGCCTCGCCAGCACATTATTGAGAAACGCACTTCCTGTGCGTTTCTCAAGTCGCGAGTCCGGCACATGTCCGGACTCGCTCTCCATGGATCAAGCACTTAAGTGCTCGACCCATGTGCGAACCATCCATGGTTCGCGCCCGCAGACTGTTTCTCAACAGCCTGCCAGACTCCTTGACGATGCGCGATTTGGAGCGGCGGTTCGAGAACCAGCTGTACTTTCTCGAGCGAACACGCGTCCCGCAAAGGCGATTTCAGCTATGCGCCTGCCCCATTGTCGCCTTGCGCGAGTTGCTGGTCGAGCTGGTGTCGGCGCGGCATCGCTCGCTTTGGGGGTGGATGCATGTTGCCTGGCCCTGTTTGTGCCGCTGATGCGTATGACCATCCATCAGGTGGGTCACGCACAAGGAGAGCGGCAATGACATTTGGCAGACTTGAAGTTTTTGATGCAGCGGGATCTCGACGAACGAGTCAGACTTCCCACCAGGCAGCTTTGGCTCTTGAATCCCCCTCAAGTCCAGGGGGCACGCAGCGCGAGCACTCGGCAGGCTTGTGGAGATTCGTGGATTGCCGGCGAGCGAACCTGACCATGCTTGGCGGTCTGTGGCGAAGCCTCGCTCGCGTTGACCTGCGATTCGATCAACCCACAACCCGTGTTTGCGCAGATGCATTGAGAACGGCAAATACCAATCGCGGACAGGCAAAGATCCTGGCGGCCGGATGGCTCGCCGCGATCAGCTTGATGCTGGGCTGCCTGCCGGCGATAGCCGCTACGTTCACGGTCACGCGCACCGACGATCCGTTGCCCTTAGGCTGTACGGCGTTTCGCTGCAGCCTGCGTGAGGCTGTGATGGCAGCAAATGCTTCGCCTGGGCCCGATCGTATTGTGCTCGCCGGAACCACCTACGATTTGACGCGAATCGATATCACGCCGGATACCGCAGACGCCTTCATCGGGCCGCTGCGCATCAGCGAGTCCGTCGAGTTCATCGGTGCCGGCGCAACGCGGACGACGATTCGCTGGAAGACGAATCTGCATTTCCGCAATGCACTCTTTGAGATCGAGACCGGCACGCAATCGATCGCCGCCGGCTTTCGTGCTTTGCGCATGACCGGTGGGCGCGGCGCGGTCGGCGGCTGTGTGCGTACCCATGGGGTCACACACATTCATTCGCTGAGTCTCATCGATGCCGTAATCGAGTCCTGTGCGGCTGACGTTGGTGGCGCGTTGTATTTGCAGAAGACGCATTTGAATTTGACGCGCAGCATTCTGCGCAACAACAGCGCCAGCGCCTACGGTGGCGCCGTGTCGTTTCTCGGCGCCTCGAATGTGCAGTCCGCCGGCAGCGAGTTGGCGAATAACAGCAGTGCGTTCGGCGGCGCGATCCGCATCTGGGGCAACGGCATTATTGGATGGTACAGTCACGTGGTCTGGGCCGACGATGGCACGTTGCGCATCGCCAACAACAGCAGCAGCGGCGATGGCGGCGCGATCGCACTAAACGACACGGCCAGCCTGACACTGCTGAATACCAGCTCCGCAACACCGCGAGATCTGATCGAATTCGATGGCAACTCGGCCGCTGGACGTGGCGGCGCTGTCTGGATGGGTACCGGCTTGAGCGGGACGGCCACTAACGCGATCGAGGGCGCGTATTTTGTTCGCAACGTTGCCGGCGCTAACGGCGGTGCGCTGGCGCACCAAGTGCCGGTGCGCGTGGTCGACAGCGGCTTTCGCGATAACCGAAGCAATACCGGGAGCGGTGGCGCGATCGCTGTGGTCGACAATGGAAACCTCGATCTGGAGCGTGTCAGCGTGCACGTCAATTCTGCCCCGCAACAGAGCGGTGGCGGTATCCATGCAGTGTGCGGAACGATCAACGCCGTCAATGTTTCGCTATCGCGCAACTACGCATTGAATGGTCGTGGGCAGGGCATCGAAACCTCGGGGAACGCAACGCTACGCCATGTCAGCATCGGCGGAAATTTCGACGCCAGCAACATCATGGATTGGCCTGGATTGATCAAACGCTATTCGACCGCCTGCGGTGCGCGCACGGTGCGGTATGCCAACAGCTTGTTCGGCGACTCTTGCGCCGCGACTCTGGCGAACGAGCTGGTCAGCGATGGCGGCAACGTGTTCACCAACGAGGTGCAGGGCTGCCCAGGCATCGCCAGCGATCAACGTCCGTCCGCGGACGTCGATTTGTATCTCTCCGCATTCGATGGCCCATTCGTCGTGATCGGTTGGTATGCCAGCACGCCCTATACACCGCAGCGCAACGCTGGTCTTGCAGCGTACTGTCCCACGCTGGACGCGCGCAGTTTTCCGCGAAACGACGGCGCATGCGACGTCGGCGCTTTCGAACAGCAGCCTTGACGGCGCGTGATCCGAACAGTGGATCCCCGGCGCACCTACACATAGCTTTCACAGAACCGATGGGAGAAATTGAGGTTTCGATGAGTGGGACAGACCATGAGCGAGGCGCAACGCCAGTCAGATTTTTCCTCGCGCATCGAACGCTGGGGCCGGATGATTCCGGACCCGGTGCTGTTGTTCGCCGGAATGTTCGTGCTCACGCTGGTGATTGCGGCGCTCCTGGGTGGACATACGTTTCAGACACCCGGTGCCAGCGGCACGGTCACGCAATCGATCAAGCCGATTCTGGAAACCGAACACATACGCTGGATTTTCGATAACGCGCTGGTCGCCAACTGGTTGGCGTTCGGCAACGGCGTGCTGGGTGTCATCTTGATCGTTACCCTGGCCATTGGCGTGGCCGAGCATGCGGGTCTGCTCGGCGCGCTGATCAAAAAAGCCGGCCGCCGCGTGCCGCTGGCGTATATGCCGCTGATGCTGGTGTTCCTGGGCATCATGAGTTCGCTGGCGACCGACGCCGGCTATCTGATCTTGATTCCGCTGGCTGGCCTGCTCTACGCGGCATTGAAGCAGAATCCGCTGATCGGCATGGCAGCGGCGTTTGCCGGCGTTTCGGCAGGATTTTCCGCCAACCTGATCCCCGCCACACCGCCGGATGTCATTGTTGGCATGAACGCAAAAATTTTTGCTGAATCGCAAGGCGTGCCCTTCGTTGATGCGGCTGGCAACGCCCTGAATCCGGCGACCATGAACTATTACTTCATGGTCGCATCGACGATCCTGCTGGCGCTGGTTGGCGCCTACGTCACCCGACGTTTTGTCATACCGAAACTGGCGAATTCGCCATTCACGGTGCCGCCCGATCTTGATCTGGGTGAGTTCGAGCTGGATGCGGGCGAACGTCGTGGACTGCTCTGGGCCGGTGGCGCCGCGCTGCTGGCGCTGGCAGTCATCGCTGGTTTCGCCTATGGGCCACTGGCGCCGTACGAAAATGCTCAAGGGCAGCGCGTGCTGCCCTTCGTCAACAACATCATATTGATGATCTCGCTGTTCTTCGTCATCGTTGGCATGGCATTCGGCTTTGCCAGCGGCCGCTTCAGCTCCGCGACCGACGTGGTCAAAGCGATGAGCAGGCAAATGAGCGCGGCCAGTTACATATTGGTGCTGACTTTCTTCTCGTATAACTTTCTGGCCCTGCTCACCTACTCAGGGCTCGGCGCTTACATCACTTACCTCGGCGCGCAGACGCTGCTCGCGGCCGGCGTGGCCGACTATCCCATTCTGCTGCTGATCGGCTTTGTACTGACCACAGCGACGATCAATCTGTTCGTCGGCGGACTGAACTCGAAATGGCTGCTGCTCGGGCCGCTGTTCGTGCCGATGCTTTACCAGGTCAATCCAGCAATGACGCCAGATCTGGTTGCCGCTGCCTATCGTGTGGCCGACTCGTCCACCAATATCATCACGCCGATGATGTCTTACGCGGGCATCGTGCTCGCCTTCATGCGGCGCTATCGGCCCGATTTGAGCTTCGGTGAGATGATTCTGATGATGATGCCGTATTCGATCGCTTTCCTCTTGAGCTGGACGACGCTGCTGATCGCTTTCTTCTACTTCGCCATTCCGCTTGGCTTCTGATGCCTGGCCCTCGCGTGCCGTTCGAATAAAACGGCGCGCCTTTCCACACAGGCCTCGCTGCCGCCGTGCCTCTCATCTCGGCGTTATCTGGTCAAAATATGAGTTCGTCGCGCGAGAGCAGACGCGCAGAGGCGTTAGCAAGGAAATGGCCGAGCAGTCTGTCATTTCGATCGACTTCGAGAATTCCTCGCCGTTGCAACGAAATCATGCCATTTCATCGTGAAACATGCGGGTTAGCCTTCCGGGCACTCGCGCTGGTCGACACTCACCTCAAAGATCTCGAAGTTGCCATCCGACAGGCGGCGTGCGCGCAGACGATGATGGCGATTGGGCAGCACCCGTATCTCGACCAAAGTGGTCAGATCGCTCCATTGGGTGGTGCGCCATTGCGATTCCGTCGGTACTCTGTTCCATCCTGGCCCGCCGGAACTTGGGGTCTGCGACAGTGCACCGTCGGCAAATCCGGTTGTGCCGAACACGGCGGCCCGGACCGTGAGCCGATGCACACCGGCGGCCAATCTCACCGACGCTGCGCCAACAGCTTCAATACGCTCGCCGTTGACCTTTTCGATGCGCAACATGCTGTCCAGGTCCGAAATTCGCTGACTGCTGCTGACGAAGCCGCAACCAGAGTCAGGTGCCGCGATCGGGGCCGGCGGAAGCATCGTGAGCGACCAACCTGGTAGCGAGCGCGCCGCTGGGCGACCAGACAAACGCATTCGCGCGCCATCGCGGAACACATCCAGGTGCAACTCTTCCTGCGCGGCTTGCGACAGACGGAAGGCCCGCGCAGCATCGGCGAGGAGCGGAACATCGTTGATCGCGGTGACCTGATCGCCAATGCGAAGGCCAATGCCTTCGGCAAACCCACCCGGCGTGACAGCGACAACCGGGGCGCCAGACGGGTGGCCCTGACGAGTATCGAGAACGGCGCCAAGCTCGACGATCTGACGCGGCAGGCGCATCACCGGTTCGGTCGCGGCCCCATCCTTGAGTGCATGATCGATCGCCTCCACGAGCGTCGCTGTCGTTTGGCGGTCCACACCGGCGCCGAGCGCCGCGACAAGCATCAACGTTTTCACAGTCTTTCTCCTATCAGCTCTCGACCATCGAACCACCAAGGGTGCAATCAGCCTCGGCAGCGCCGTTCTCCGCCATCGATCTCGATGACCGCCCAGGTTGTGCGATTGACGCGTTCGGCGCCCAATCGCAGCAGTCGATCGCCACTCACCGCCACAGTGACCTCCAACGTCGCCAGGCGTTCGACCGACCTGCCAAAACGCAGCGCCATTTGCCGACTCAGCGAAGGTGGCTCGGAGAACCTAGGAAACGCGTCTGGCGCCCAACCAGCGCGATTTGGGGCCAACGGCCGGACCGTCAGCCGGTGCAACCCGCTCGGCAGGGCGATGCGCCCCAACCAATCGGGCCTGACCGGTCTTCCGTTAACCGATTCGATAACGACTTTGTGCGAGGCACTCCGCGTATCGGCGCTGGCGAGATAGCCACACCCACTGCCTTCGGGCACCTCTGGCGTCAACTGCATGACAAATCCAGGGACTGGCAGGACGTTGATGGCTCCAACGAGACGCAAATGTTGCCCATCGCGCCGTAACTCGATGTCGATTTCATTGCGCCAGGTGGCGAGCGCCAGTTCCAGCGCCTCCGCCACCGCAAACGAGGCGTCGGTTAAATCGACGCTGTTGATAACCAGAAGCTGGTCCCCCGGCTTCAGGCCGACGCGCTCCGCGAAACTCCCCGCAGTCAGCTCCCGCACCGCTAAACCATCGGAACGCTTCTGCTGGACATCGATCAACGCGCCAAGCTCAACACGACGGTGCGGCAAGCGGTGCACTGAACGGATCCCTTGCAACGGCCGCGCGTCCAACAGCGCCGCGTCGATCTTTTCAGCCAAAGTGTCCTGGTGCGCTTCAGGCAACGACAGCAACGTCATCATGGTCAGAATCGAGAGGTTCATGATCATCTCCTGGTGTCAAATCCGAACCGGTTCATTGCGCTGCGGCCGCGCTTCGATCAGTGCCTCTCGGCGGCGCCACAACGCCTCGAGTTCGGCATCGCTGGCGCCCTCCAGATAGGCACGCTGCAATGCCCGATCGATGGCTTCGATGCGCAACGTGACGACATCGACTGACACCTCAGACGGGCGAGTCAATAACCACAGCGCGGGGGCGGCGAAAAGAGCACACGCGGCCAGCGCCAACGGCACCATGCGCCGTCGCGGTCGTCGGACGAATTCCGCGCGATAGGCGCTATCGAGGCGTTCCCAAAGCGCCGGGGAAGGCGCCTCTGTGGGCAGCATGCGCAACCGACGCGCCAGATCATTCCATTCCTCGCTCATCACGGGTTTCCTCTCAGCAGTTTCAGAGCACGAGATTGGATGGACTTCGACCAACTCTCGCTGCGGCAGAAGCGCTCCGCCAATTCGGCGTGCGTCCAACCTTCCACGAGGCTCAGCCAAAGTACCGTCCGCGCATGCAGCGGCAGACGCGACAGCAAAGTCTGCAGATCAAGTGCAGCGTGGGCGTCGATCACATTGGACGGCGTAACCGTGTCTTCGTCGTCGAGCTGTGCCATCGGCCAACGCGTGCGTTGCCAGTCGATGGCGAGGTTCGCTGCGATACGTTTCAGCCATGGTCCCAACGGTGCGTCGAGCCGAAACGTGTGCGCAGCGCGCAGCGCACGCAAGAACGTCTCCTGCGCCAGATCCTCGGCATGGTGGCGGTCCCGCGCAAGCCTCAGGCACAACGTGTACACCTGGCCGACATAGCGCAGATAGATCGCCGCAAAAGCCCCACGATCTCCCGATGCGGCGAGCTTGAAGTCGCGTCTATCCAGCTCAGCCTGGGCGGTGTCTTGATCCATGTCAGCCCATTACGTGGCAGCGCGGACAATCGTCGCGCTGTCAGAAAATTCTGACGCAAAGTACAGCGTAACGCTGACAGACAGCGCCTTTAGGCATCGCTAGTGTGCCGGCTCCCCTTCAATCGTCGATTCGCCATGCGCTCCATCACTTTTGTGCTGCTCCTGTTGCTTTTGTGTGGGCCCATCTCCGCCAGCGTGTACGAATGCCGAGCGGAACATGGCGTACGCCAGTTCAGCGACAGGCCATGCGCGGACCCGATTAAAGCCTGGAGCTTCCCTGCTGAGCCACCGCCAACGCCGCCATCGAAACCCGAGCGCAAGCGCGCCGAAAAGGCGGCTCGGCAGCAGCGAGGACGGCCCGACCGCAGCGAGCGCATGGCGTCATTCCGTTGCACGGCCGGCGCGCGTGTTTGGTACCAGCACGAGCGCTGTTCTGGCGCCAAAGGCGAATCGGTGCACAGCGAGCGCGTTGCGCGCAAAGAGGCGTGCCGCGAGATCTCCCGACCTGCCGCCAGCCTGCGCCGCGGCAGCGAGCGCGATGGCCGCGCAACGCCCTATGAGAAAGCAAGCGGCCGCGATCCTTGTTGAGTCGCGGCGCTACTCTGGGATACGCCGCCTGGCCTCTGACGGATTGGTGTCTTCGGCGGTGCTGGAGAGGGGCGTCGGCACACCATACGGCGGCAAAGGCG
Organism: Lysobacterales bacterium; assembly: GCA_022844165.1. Classification (GTDB taxonomy): domain Bacteria; phylum Pseudomonadota; class Gammaproteobacteria; order Xanthomonadales; family SZUA-5; genus JALHMH01. The sequence goes on along the minus strand of JALHMH010000006.1, from coordinate 122,303 downwards.
GCAGATCCGAGGCGAGCCGCTCGTGCAGCCATTGGGCGCGCGCAAAGGCGACCGCGTCGGTCATGCGCAGTAGCGCCTGCCGATCGCGATAGCGGACACGCAAGCGCCATCGCCCACCATTCGCTCCGGGCACCCGTGCAAGCAGCTGAAAATCGTTGAGCTCCAGTGCGATATACGGCATCACCCAAAAAAACCCCAAACCGCAACGGACCGACTGGATTGCTGCCAGCGGTACGATGACACTCTCAGGCTTAGACCGCAGCACGCCGAAAAGGCTGTCTGAGGTTTGAAAGTCCAGGCGCAACTCGCGGCCGTCGAACAGCAGCATGCCTTCAAGCTCACCGAGGCCCTGATGCGTCTCAGCCCGGATCGGCAGATGCAATTGCGAAACCTGCGGTATGGATGGCATTGGTGCCTGCGACCATTCTGGCAACGCGGTCATACTACGCTCCTTGAACCCAAGTCTAGCGAGGCTTCGCCTCAGACTGCCGAGCATTGTTGGCTTCGCCAGACAGCGTACTCGCCACAACCCCGCGCTCCGCATTTCCGGCCCGGCGGCAAAGCCGCCGGTCGTTCGGATCGGCACACGCCTATCGGCGTGTAAGCGCCAGTCCTCACCCCCCTTAATTTAAGGGGGCTGCCAAAGCCAAAGCCCCTTTGTAGAAAATTTGACTCATTTGTCGAGATCAGTCTCCGTCAAGGACTCTAGCCGTGGCCGATGCGCTGTCGAGCGAAGCCGACAATGCTCGTCGGTCTGAGCGAAACCCTGCCGAGACCCACTCTGGATCATCTCCGATTGCCGGGGTAGTGCCAAAGGCTTACCGCGGCAGCGATGCCTGCGCCGAGCGCGCAGCCTGTGCAGCAAACCCGTAGAATCCGCGCCCTTTGCGCCAGTTCGGTCTCCGCTTATGTCAGACACGGTCAGTCACTTTATCCGCAGCATGATCGAAACGGATCGCGCGCGCGGGGCGCACGGTGGGCGTGTAGCGACGCGCTTTCCGCCCGAACCAAACGGCTACCTGCATCTGGGTCACGCCAAGAGCATCTGCCTGAACTTCGGTATGGCGCACGATTTTGGCGGCTCCTGCAACCTGCGCTTCGATGACACCAATCCAAGCAAAGAGGACATCGAATACGTCAACGCGATCAAAGACGATGTTCGCTGGTTGGGATTTGAGTGGGCCAACCTGCTGCATGCATCGGATTATTTCGAGGTCTTCTATCTGTGCGGCGAGAAGTTGATCCGCCAGGGTCAGGCTTACGTGTGCGATCTGAGCGCCGATGACGTGCGCGCCTATCGCGGCACGCTGACCGAACCAGGCCGCAACAGCCCGTTCCGCGACCGCGACATCGATACCAATCTGGAGCTTTTTCGGCGCATGCGCGCTGGCGAGTTCGAGGACGGCGCGCGCACCTTGCGCGCCAGGATCGACATGGCCTCGCCGAACATCAACCTGCGCGATCCGGCCTTGTATCGCATCCGCAAAGTGCGCCATCAGAACACTGGCGATGCGTGGTGCATTTACCCCATGTACGACTACGCGCACTGCATTTCCGACGCCGTTGAGGGCATCACGCACAGCCTGTGCACGCTGGAATTCGAGGATCACCGCCCGCTGTACGATTGGTGCCTGGATCAACTCGACATCGAGCACGATCTGGCATTGACCGAGCCGCTGCGCGCCAAGGGCCTGCACATGACACCCTCGCGACCGCGGCAAACCGAATTTGCGCGCGGCAATCTCGACTACACGGTGATGAGCAAGCGCAAGCTGATTGCGCTGGTGCAGGAGGGCCTGGTCGATGGATGGAACGATCCGCGTATGCCGACACTTTCCGGCGCGCGCCGACGTGGGTTTCCGTCCGGCGCGATTCGCACCTTCTGGGAACGCATGGGCTACAGCAAACAAGTAGCGACGATCGAGTACAGCGTACTGGAAGGCTGTGTTCGCGACGACCTGGACAGCAAAGCGTCGCGGCGTCTGGCGGTGCTCGATCCGCTCCCGGTGACCATCGCGAATCTGCCGCCCGACCACTGCGAGACGCTGAGTTTTGCCAACCACCCCAAAGATCCAACCAAGGGAACGCGCGAGGTATCATTTTCGCCACGCCTCTATATCGAGCGCGAAGACTTCGCCGAGGTGCCGCCCAAAGGATTCCACCGACTCGTGCCCGGTGGCGAAGTGCGCTTGCGCGGTGTTGGCATTGTGCGCTGCGATGAGGTCGTCAAAGACAGCAACGGAACCGTCATCGAACTTCGCGTTTCCCTGGATGCCAGTACACGACCTGGCCTGCCTGGCGCCGAACGTAAGGTCAAGGGTACGATCCACTGGGTGTGTGCCGCCAGCGCCGTGCCGGCTGAAGTTCGCCTTTACGATCGATTATTCGACGTGCCGAACCCGGATGACGATAGCGACGGCAAGACCTATCGCGATCACTTGAACCCGCGCAGCAAGATCATCGTGCGCGGATATCTGGAGTCCAGTCTGCGTGATGTGCCGATCGAGTCGCGCTTTCAGTTCGAGCGCTTAGGGTACTTTGTGGCCGATCAGTTCGACCACCGCATGGAGCGCCTCGTGTTCAACCGTATCGTCACGTTGCGCGATTCCTACGCCAAGGCGGAGAAGTGATTCTGCCGGTCCAGGTACATCTGACCCTGCCTGCGTGGACGCAACGGGTCATCGACATGTCTCGCCCTTATCGCTCCGCGGAGGACCAGGTCGGATTGGCGATCGAGTTGTCGCGGATGAACGTTGAACACGGCACCGGTGGGCCGTTCGGTGCCGCGGTGTTTACCGATGAAGGGCACTTGATCAGCGTCGGGGTCAACCGCGTGCTGCAGCAGAACTGCTCCGTGGCACATGCCGAGATGATGGCCTTTATGACAGCGCAGCAACGTTTGCAGCAATTTCGCCTGAACGCGATCGGCCGCAAGATCACGTTGGCCACCAGCGCCCAACCGTGTTGCCAGTGTTTTGGCGCTACGGTATGGGCCGGTATCGACACGCTGCTGATCGGCGCACGCAGTGAGGATGTCGAATCGCTGACCGGTTTCGACGAAGGCCCGCTGCCCAACGATTGGGTCGGCGAGTTAAATCGTCGTGGCATCGAGGTTCGGCGCGATATCCAGCGCGAAGCGGCGTGTACAGCGCTGCGCCGCTACAAAGAACTGCAGGGACAGATCTACTAGCGAGGCTTCGCCTCAGACCGCCGAGCATTGTGGGCTTCGTTCGACAGCGTACTTGCCACAACCCCCATTGAGCGCTGCGCGCTCAATCGCCCCCTTAATTTAAGGGGGCTTCAACAGCCAAAGCCGCTCCGGAGAAATTTGACTCAACTAACAAGATCCAGCTCCATCAAAGACTCTAGCGAGGCTTCGCCTCAGACCGCCGAGCATTGTTGGCTTCGCTCGACAGCGTACTTGCCAGAACCGCCATTGCGGATCCCATTCACGCTTCCGAACGTCGTTTCGCCACAGACTTGCACTTGGTGGCAGTATCCGCCACGGATCAGCAGGCTCTCGGGTGATCGGATGAACAAGAAGCGGTTAATGGCGGGCGTTACGCTGCTCTGCGGCAGCCTCGTGTCGCATGCCGGCGTCGGCGTATGGACAACAACAGGGCCCCACGGAGGCACGGTTTCGTCGGTGGCGATTTCGCCGCTCTCGCCGAACAGCTTGTACCTTGCGCTCGGTCGCGGCGGCCTGTTTCGATCCAGTAACTCGGGCGGCAACTGGAGCCGCGCAGAAGTCGGCCTACCGCCTGGCTTCCGATTTAACCTTGGCACGGCGACCAACGGCAGCAATGCCGCGTATGTGATCGCAGGCAACGCGGGCGTGATGCATCGTAGTGCTGACTTTGGTCTGAGCTGGTTTCCGCTGCCGTCGCCCTGGTCATCGGGCACCTTCCCACAATCCACGGCCGTGGGGCCGGGCGACGGTTCTCGCGTGGCGGTGCTGAGTGGCGACATCAGCTATGTATCGACCAACAGCGGCTCAACGTGGACCACGTCGGCGGCTGGGAGTTTTCCGTCGGGACCGATGAGGTACGTCGTGATCGCCGCCAACGGCGATGTTTATGCCGTTGCGGATCGATATTTCGAAACTGGCTACGGTCTCAACATGGTACGTAAGAGCACCAACGCCGGCGCAACCTGGAGTGCGGCGGGCGCCCTGCCGGATGTCGATCCATCGCCGGTGGTGCAACCGCTGATGAGTTTCGTCAACGGTATCGCGGTGGCGCCCAGCGATGCGCAGCGTGTTTATCTTTACGGTGATGCGATACTCACGTCGGCCAATGGCGGTGCCACATGGACATCGATCGTCGGCCCGTCGGGCTGTCAGTTGTCCAGCGTATTCGTTTACCCGAGCAGCCCGACCGGCATGTGGGGCAGTTGCGGCTCGACAGTGGTTCGGACCGACGATGCAACGGCGGCCTCGCCAGTGTGGGTCAGTTTCTCGGCCTCGGGGAATAACTTCACCGTCAATGGCACGGATTCAGCCCAAGCCAGCACCATCGCATTTCATAGCAACTACCCGGGTACCGCTCATGTGTTGGTCGGCACCGATAGCGGCGGTTTATTGCGTACAACGAACAACGGCACGCTGTGGTTGCCGCGCAACAGCGGGTTCGAATCGAGCAATATCCGGGCACTCGGTGCACATCCGCGCGATGCGAACGTGGTACTGGCAGGTTTGGGCGACGCCTTCAGCACATCGATCCCGCTGCACCGGTCGGCCGACGGCGGGTCTAGTTGGGCCAACAGCGATAACGGCATGAACGCCGAACAAATTCGCGCGATCGCGATCGATCCAACCACGGTCGATGCCAACCCGGGAACCGCGGAGAACTTTCATGTATACGCCAGCGGGCGATCAGCACCGATTCCCGATAACACTGCCCTCGACGGCGGCATCTACAAGAGCACCGATGGCGGCAACAACTGGCTGACCATCGATAACGGCATTGCGCTGACCAACTTCGGTTCGGCAACACGTCCGTTCATGGGTACGGTCAGAAGTGTAACGCTCGATCCACGCAGTTGCGATAGCCCGCCCGCCACCGGCCCTTGTCCAGCCGTGGTTCCGCCGACCGCAGCGAGTACCCTGAAAACGATTTATGTGGGTGGCGGCGGCCGCGTCATTGCGACGTCCGGATGCCCGGATACCGTGCAATCGGCGCGAATTTACAAGTCGACAAATGCAGGCGCGCTGTGGACGGCATCCGACAGTGGCATTCCCATCGGACAGGACCTGGACCCGAGCCCGGCCCTTGACTGTGCGTTCATCGGCGGCGTCGTGCCACTGGCGGTTGACCCCAATAATCCCAATGTGGTCTATGCCGGCACATTTCTGACGCGAACCAACTTCAGCTCGGTTGTCGAGCCCACGATCAACAATGGCGTGTTCAAGTCCACGAACGGCGGTGCGACCTGGGTACATAGCAGCAACGGCTTGCCGCGATTCGGCGGACCATCGTCGTCGCACTGGGATGTACTTTCTATCGCCATCGCGCCCGCCAATTCCAATCGGCTCTACGCAACAGCCATCAACACCAGCGGCAATAACCGCAGCGGACAGGTGTATCGGAGCGATGATGCTGGCGCAACCTGGACCCGCGCCGACACCGGCGTGGCGGGCGCCGATGTGCGTGCGTTGCTGGTCGATCCAAACGATGCGACCGGCAATACCGTGTTTGCGGGCGCTGGTGGTACGGTGGCAAATCCGGGTGGTGTGTATCGCAGTACGGACGGTGGGCTGACGTGGAACAGCTACAGTATCGGGCTGGCGGCAGACGCGGCGCTCGCGCTGGCCATTCCCGCACGCGCGCCTGGCGATCCGTTTCGCCTGTTTGCCGGAACGGTTGCCGGCGTTTGGGAGTTTACCGAGCCCTTGGATCCCGATGGAGATGGTGCACCGACGCAGCTCGAAGAACAATCGCCGGGATTGACAATGGGCGATGGCAACAGCGACGGCGTACCCGACGCGACGCAAGCGTCGGTCGCGTCCAAGGCCGGCATGGTGTTTGCGATACCCGCCAGCGCTGGATTGCTGCCCGAAGGGCTCGGAACCGATGTTGCATTTACCATCGACATTGCCGGCGGTGGTTGCACGCAAATCAACAACAGCGAACTGGCGCAACCGTCGTTGTTGCCGATTGATCCGCGTAGCGAGCTGATTGAATACCCGCAGGGGCTGGTGCGCTTCGAACTACCGAACTGCGCACAGGCCACGCTCGACATCACCTTCCACGGTGCCAGCTTCAACGACGCCGATTGGAGTTGGCGCAACTATGGCCCCACCGTGCCTGGGAACGATGCGTCCTTCGCCTGGTACAACCTGGCATCGCGCGCTACGCGACTGGACAACAACACCTGGCGTTTGACGCTCAATGCCGGCCAGTTTGGCGTCTATCGCGCGTCGCCCAACAACATTCTGATGCTGGGCGGACCGGCACGGCTTGAGGACGATCTATTCGCTAACGGATTCGAGTAGAGCACTCTGATTCCGCAATTTTAGGCTTGTCGCTTCACCGGACACGCCGATTCGCGAATTTCCATCAAAGCCGTCCGAACGACATCGGTCGAGCGCGAATTGCGAATGTGCTAGATTAATGACCGTATTCGTTCTTTCGGTCATTTATGCCCCGTACCAAGCGCATTTCGCCTACGCAGCTGCTGGATGCCGCCGCACAACTGTTGCCGCGGCTGGGTTTCGATAAAACCACCATCGCCGACCTCGCGCAGGCGGCGGGGATCAGCAAGGGCGCGTTCTACCTTAGTTTCGCCAGCAAAGAGGCACTGCTCGATGCGCTGCTTGTGCGCGAGCTGGCGACATTTGTGCGTTCATGGCTCACCGTCGTCGAAGACGATCCGAACGGTGGTCGGGTCGGAACGCAATTTCGGTTGGCGATGCAGGTTCTGGCACGGCAGCCCCTGCTACTCGCTTTCGTCCGCCAGGACATCGCCATACTCGGTGCCTATCTGCGGCGTGTCTCAAGTCCATTGCGTGCCGCTGCGAATGCCGATCACAAACGCGACTATCTTGCTGCTTTGCAAGACGCCGGTTTGATCCGCGCCGATATCGCCGCCGACCCCATCGCGCATTGGTTGCGCGCTTTGACTTTAGGCTTGATACAACTTGACTCGTCGGCCGCAGGGCAAAACGATATCGCCGAGTTGATCGACACTGCCCTGGCGCCCAAACGCGGCGCGCGCGCTGACAGCAACCTCGGGAAGAGGTTATTGCGCGATCTGCTCGCCCCGCGCCTGAGTGCGATCGAATCCGACAAGGCATCTGGATGATGAACGCCGAACCACTATGGCAGTCGTTGGTGCCTGCAGCGAGCGGGTTGGAAGTCGACCGCGAGCAGGTCGGTGGCAAAGCGCTGTCATTGCATAAACTCGGCGTTGCCGGATTCAAGGTACCGCGAGCGCTGGCACTGACGCAGGCTTTCTTCCGCCCCTGGATCCAGGCGGCGATGGCCAGTGATGCGTGGCGTGAGCTGGTCGCAGCCGGTGCGCAGCCGCGGGCGGAATCGCACGCGAAACAGCGCCTGATCGCCGATGGCATGGTCTTCACTCCAGCACAGCTGAAGGCCCTGCATGACGCGTTGGATTGGTTGGGCAAAGGCGAGGGTGTGTTCGCCGTGCGTTCGTCCGCGCCAGAAGAGGATGGCGAAACCGCCAGCTTTGCCGGAGCGCTTCTGAGCCGCCTGAATGTACCGCCGGACCAAATCGAACGCGCCATTCGCGACGGATTTGCCGCACTGTTCGCCCCTCAGTTCCTGGCGTACCGAAAAGCCGTCGGAGCCAACGCCCAGGCGCTGAAACTGGCGATGGTGATTCAACACATGGTCGATGCAGACGTCGCTGGTGTTGCATTTTCCGTCGACCCGCTCAGCAACGATCATGATCATGCCGTGGTCAGCGCAGCCGTTGGCCTGGGCGAGAACGTGGTCGCGGGCCTGACGACGCCAGACACATGGACCGTCGATACCCGTGATGGTCGCGTAGTCGCCCGGCCATCTGCTTCGAGTTCGCCATCCCTGTCGCTACCGGCGCTGCAGGAAATCGTCGCGCAGCTCAAGCTTATCGAAGCACTTTGGCAATGCCCGGTCGATATCGAGTGGGCATACCATCGCGGCGAAATCGGCTGCAAGGGCGATTTGTATCTGCTGCAGGCGCGGCCCATGACCGCCTATGTTCCGTTGCCCGATCCGTTGCGGACGGCGCCAGGCGAGCGCAGGCGCGTGTATCTGGATGTGGCGCTTTCGAGCGGTCTGACCATGAATTCGCCGATCTCACCTCTGGGACTGTCCACCTTCGCCGAACTCGCAAGGGCTTTAATGCGGGCGAGCATCGGCGATATTCGCGCCGACCCTCACCGCGTGCACGATGCCCTCGTACACTTTTGTGCCTCGCGCGTATATCTGGATTTGTCGAATGTGCTTGGCTTCAGCAGTACCAAAGCACTCGCAAACAAACTGCGGGTCACGGATGTGAGCCTGGCCAACATTGTTTCCAGCCTTGACGCCGACGAGGTCCGCGCCCGGAGCGTGCCAAGCTGGATGCGGGCTTCACTCCTGCTGCGGCTGCCGGCTCTGATCTGGCGGATGCGCGGCCTTTACGGCAATACGCTGCTGGCACTGCTGGCGCCACGTTTTGCGCACCGCCGCATGCAGCACCTGTTCGCGGCGCTCGAACGACGTTTCCGGGCGCAGCCAAACCTGGCGCTGCCGGCCACGCAGTTTTGGCAGCGCTATGTAGCGGCTGAAATGCCGGCGCTGCTGAATCAATCGATGGCGACTTTAGGTCCAGGGATGATCGCGCTGCAATGGCAGACAGCGCTCGCCGAGCGGGTGCTGGAACCGGCAGAACGGATGGCGCTGCAGCAAGGTTTTGTGGGCAATCCCGTCGTCGCAATGCAACACGCCATGGCACAGCTTGCTGCGGCTTTCAAGGCGCGCGGACTGAGCACAGTCTCGGAAATGCGCAGCGCGCTGGACGCCGGAGTCGATCTGGTGCTTTGCCAACAATGGCAGTCTTTCCTGGATCGATTTGGGTTTCGCGGACCCGACGAAATGGACGTTGGTCAACCGCGCTACTCGGACGATCCGAATCTGGCGCTGTGCAGCATTTCGGCGATGCAGGGAGGAGCCGATTCACTTCAGGCGCACCAACAGCAGATCGCCAAACGGACCGCCGCGCTGCAGAAGGCACTGGCGCGCAGCGGCTGGTTAAAGCGTTTGATGCTGGCACACCTGGAGAAAATTGTGGTGCGCTTCGCCGGCTGGCGCGATCTGCCCAAACACCATCTGTTGATGTTGTTGCAACGCTGGCGGGAGCGTGCGAAAAGCGCAGCTGCGGCCGGGCTGGCGAACAAGCAACTGCGAGCCCTCGACGACATACGTTATGTGCAGGCCGAAGAGCTCGACGACTTGCAGGCCGACCGCCTCGTTCGCGCGGCGGAGTCGATTGCGCAGCGGCGCACCGCCGCGGCGCGCCTTAGTCGTCTTGTTCGCCATTTTCCCGCCATCATCGATTCGCGCGGGCGCATCTTGCGGGCACCGGTGGCAGTAGCCAACGCAAGCGGCCGAATCTGGTCGGGCGTCGGTGTCTCTGCAGGCGTTGCACGCGGGCCCGTGCGCATCGCGAGCAGCGCGGATGTTGACGTCATGCCAGGTGACATTCTCGTCGCCTATGTCACCGATCCAGGCTGGACGCCGCTGTTCCTTCGAACCGCCGCTGTCATTCTGGAAGTCGGCGGCATGCTGCAACACGGCGCCGTTGTCGCCCGTGAGCTGGGTCTGCCTTGCGTGATTGGCGTCGATGGAATTTGCGCTGCGCTGCGCGATGGGCAGATGGTTGAGGTAGATGGCGTTTGTGGCTTGGTCAAACTGCTCGATGAGCGTCCTTGACGGAGCGGAATCTTGTCGTTTGAGTCGAATTCTCCGGGAGCAGCTTTGGCTTTTGCAGTCCCCCCGAATTAACTCGCATGTTTCATGAGGTCGCGAGGAAATGGCAGCGGACAGCCTGCGATTCCAACAAATCGAAGATTTCCGCGCATTTGCAACGAAATCAGGCCATTTCGTCGCGACCTCATGAAATATGCGGGTTAAGGGAGTAAGGGTTGGCGCTGACACGCCGCTTGGCGTGTGCCAAGCCGAACACGGCGGCTCGCGAGCGATGCGCCGGCCAAAGCGGACGGCGGCGGCGCCCAATCCGTTTGTGTCTTTGCTACGCGCCCTTCGCGGCGATCCAGGCGTCCACGCGCCGCTCAAGGATCGCCAAAGGCATTGCGCCGCCGGTCAGCACAACGTTGTGGAACTCGCGCACGTCAAAGCGCTCCCCGAGTTTCTCCCGGGCGCGATCGCGCAATTCGACGATTTTCATCATGCCGACTTTGTACGCGAGCGCCTGTCCAGGATTGACGAGATAACGTTCGATCTCGGCGACGACGTCGGTTTCCGACATGCCCGTCGCGCCAAGCATGTACTCAATGGCCTGTTCGCGACTCCAGCGTTTGGCATGCATACCGGTATCGACGACCAGGCGCACGGCGCGGAACAGTTCTGCTTGCAGTCGCCCCAGATTATCGAGAGGGTTATCCTGAAACCCCGCTTCCCACGCTAACAGCTCGGTATAGAGCGCCCAGCCTTCGGAGTAAGCGGTGAACGGCAACAAGCGCCGGAACGTGGGTACACCCTTGAGCTCCTGCATGATCGCCACTTGGAAATGGTGACCTGGGATGGCCTCGTGATACGCGAGCGTGCGCACACCAAAACGCGTGATTTCCTCGGTCTTGCGCAGGTTCAGATAAAACACGCCCGGCCTTGAGCCGTCCATCGCGGGCCCTTGGTAGTACGCGCCGGGCGCGGTTTTTTCGCTGAACGCGGGCACCGGTCTGACTTCAACGCTGGCTCTGGGGCGCACGTCGAAATACGGCTCCAGGCCATGATTGATTTCCTCGATCACGCGGCGGAAGTCGGCCAGGATCATCTCCTTACCCTCGGCAGAGTCGGGATACAACTGCGCCGGGTCTTTCCCCAAGCGCGCCATGCGCTCACCGACAGTGCCGTCGACATAACCGGCGTCTCGCAGGATCTGGTCCATTTCCCCGTGGATGCGGGCCACTTCCTCCACGCCGGTCCAATGCAATTTGTCGGCATCCATTGGCGCCGTCGTATGCATCTCGATGGCATGCGCATAAAACTTGTCGCCGTCCGGCAGGCGCCAGACGCCATCGTTGCTGGTGACTTTGGTGAGCAGGTTTTCGTAGTACGAAATCAAACGGTCGTAGCCTGGAAGCACGTGTGCCTCCATCGCCTGGATCGCTTCGGTCTCGAAAGAGGTCTTGTCAGCCGCGCTGATGTCGGTCGATTTTCCGAGTTTGTCGATGAACGTTTTGACCATCACGTTTTCGCGTACCGGCGTGCCGCGGAAACCACGCATCTGCTCCAGGACTTTTTCCACCGTGAATCGCGGCGGCAGGATGCCCTTCTCCTCGCGTAACTTCAGTCCCTCGAGAACCTGTTGAAACTTGGTATCCACCTGGGTCATTCGCGTCAGATAGTCCTCCGCATCGCGTTTCGACCTGACTTGATGGACATCGGCAAAAAAATTCGGCAGAGAGCTTTGCACACCGAACATCTGATTGACCGGAAAGTTGTAGTGTGCGAAGGCTTCGCCGCGAACTTGCAGCCCGAGGAAGTAATCGAGTATGTCGTACGAAAGCTGGGTCTCCGGATCGAGCTTGTCGCGGTCGTAGCGCTTGAGCATGGCGTAATCGGCGTTGAGCTTTTCGCGCAGCGCCTGCTCGCGTTCCGGCGAAGCGTCGGTCAACCGGCTGTTATGGCCGCGAATTCCGATCGGTTCCAGCACGCGAATGCGGCTCAACATTTCCGGATCGTCGAGCGCAAACTCGAGAAATACCCGTTCGAAGAACCAGCCGATTTTCAGCGGTTTGGCGTAGATGGTGTGCAACAACAATGCGCTTGCCAGAAGCAACAGCAGCAGCACGATGCCGCCGCTCCATTTGAGTAGTCTTTTCATGTGCGCTCGCTGATGGCGTGATCTGGGCGATCGAGTGAAGTCTGCTGCGAACCGGCCTTTGGCTGTTGACGCACGCGCCAGAGATCAGAACGCTGCGTTCCCCGGGGTCCTTGGATACGGAATCACGTCTCGGATGTTACTCATGCCGGTGACGTAAGCGATCAGTCGCTCGAAGCCTAAGCCAAAACCGGCATGCGGCACCGAGCCGTAGCGGCGAAAGTCGCGATACCATTGGTACGCGTGCGGCTCCAGTCCGAACTGGATCATGCGCGCGTCGAGCCGATCCAGCCGCTCCTCACGTTGGCTGCCACCGATGATCTCGCCAATGCCGGGCGCCAGCACATCCATCGCTGCGACGGTTTTGCCATCGTCGTTCAGGCGCATATAGAAGGCCTTGATTTGCTCGGGATAGTTCATGACCACCACCGGACGACCTACGTGTTCTTCGGTGAGCCAGCGCTCATGTTCGGTTTGCAGATCGGCGCCCCAGTGCACGGGATACTCAAAGGTCTTGCCGCTTGCCTCGAGCGCCTTGACTGCATCGCCATAATCCAGGCGGACGAACTCGCTGGCAATCATCTGCTCCAGGCGCGCAGTGACACCTTTCTGCACACGATCATCGAAAAACTTCAGATCCTCGCCACAGCGATCGAGTACGTCTTTGAACACCGACTTCAGCAGCGCTTCGGCCAGCGCCGCGTCGTCGTTCAAGTCAGCGAACGCGATCTCCGGCTCGATCATCCAGAACTCTGCCAGATGCCGCGGGGTGTTCGAGTTTTCGGCGCGAAACGTGGGTCCGAAGGTGTAGACCTTGCTGAGCGCCAGACAATACGCCTCTACCGCCAGTTGACCGGACACGGTGAGGTAGGCCTCTTTGCCGAAGAAGTCCTGGGCAAAGTCGACCTTGCCGGTGTCGCCGCGCGGCAGGTTCATCAAATCCAGCGTCGACACGCGGAACAGCTGTCCCGCACCTTCGCAATCGCTGGCGGTAATGATCGGCGTGTTGACCCAATAAAAGCCGTTCTGATCGAAAAAACGATGAATGGCTTGCGCAATCGTGTGGCGCACGCGCGTGACCGCGCCAAAGGTGTTGGTGCGCGGGCGCAGATGCGCAACCTCGCGCAAGAACTCGTAGGAATGGGCTTTGGGTTGAATCGGATACGTCTCGGGATCGTCGACGCCGCCGATCAGGCGAACGCTGCTGGCCTGAATCTCGAAGGCCTGGCCCTGTCCCATCGAGCGCACCAAGGTGCCGTCCGCCTCAATCGAACAACCCGCGGTCAGGTGCAAGATGTCGCTGGTGTAGTTCGGCAATGTGGCAGGGACTACCAACTGCACATTGCCCTGACAACTGCCGTCGTTAACTTGCACAAAGGAAATGCCGGCTTTGCTGTCGCGACGCGTACGCACCCATCCCTTCACCGTCACCGGCGTTCCTTCCGCATGAACGCCCGACAATGCCGCTTTGACCGTGACCCATGTCATAACCTTGAATCCTTCGCGAAAACGCCGCATAACAGTGAAGGCGCGGATAATAGGCGCCAACGCGCAATTTGACAGAGAGAACACCCATGGCGATTACCCTCACCCCGGCGGCGGCCTCACGCGTTCGTCAGTACATGGTTGGCGAACAAGGCGGCATTGGCCTGCGCTTTGGTGTGCGCAAGACTGGCTGCAGCGGCTGGGCCTACACCGTGGACGTGGCCACAGGTGCCAGCGATAACGATGCCGTGTTCGATCAGGAGGAACTCAAGGTGGTCGTCGACAAGAGCGCGCTGCCGCTGCTGGATGGCACGCAAATCGACTTTGCGCGTCAGGGACTGAACCGAGTATTTGTGTTCAAGAACCCAAACGTAGCCGGCGAATGCGGCTGCGGTGAGAGTTTTTCCGTTGAGCGAGCCGCGATCTGAAACAGGGCGGCTTCGCGACCGTGAAGGAGCGGACGGCGAGTCGCAAGCGACCCGCCGTCAGCCGATCACCCGATCAGAACTGGTAACTCGCCGTCAGGGCCCAGGTTCGCGGTGGGCCATAAAAGCCGGTGAGAATGCCCAACGCGGGAATGTTGTAACCGGTGGTGCGATATTCCTCGTCGGCCAGATTGTTGCCTTCCAGACTCACACGCCAATGATCGTCGACCTGCCAGATCACGCTGGCACCGATCAATCCGTAGCCCTTTTGTGCGATGGCCGGGCTCAGATCGGTGGTCGGAATCACATCATCCTGGTAGCTGTAGGAGATCCGCGAGTAGATCTCGCCACCGGACGCGAGTGGCAATGTGTGTTGCAAAGCGATGGCGCCGGAGTACTCGGGCGCGTTGGTAAACTTCTGGACATCCGATACATCCACGCCGCCGCTGATGAACTCGTCGTACTCGGCGTCGAGCCAGGCGAGATTGCCTTGCAGCGTCAACTGATCAGTGAGCTGGCCGAAGAATTCCAACTCCAAACCTTGCACTGAGGCTTTGCCGGCGTTGGTGAAGTCGCCGAAAAATGCGGGCGGATTGCTGTTCGGAATCGTGGTGAAGATCGACAGTTGGATATCTTTGTAGTCGCTATTGAAGTACGCAGCGTTCAAGAACCAGCGTTGATCGGCGAACGCCATCTTCGCGCCGAGTTCGACGGTGGTGACCTGCTCGTCATCGAACGGCCGCCCTGAGGCTGGTACAGCGGCGATGTTGGCGCGGATGTTAAAGCCGCCACTCTTAAAGCCGCGCGAGGCTAAGCCATACAGCAGAATGTCGTCGGTCGCCTGAAAGTCGAGCGACACCTTTGGCGAAAAGTTCTCGAAACTGACCGAGTCGTTGAGGTCCGATACCGTCGCCAGCGGCGTCGTGAAGTTCGCATCGCGGAAGGTCTGGTTGAAAATGTCGACGGTCTTTTCTTCGTCAGTGAATCGTCCGCCCAGGGTCAGCGCCCACTGATCGTTGAAGCGATACGTGCCCTCACCGTACACGGCGATCGAATCGGTATCGACATCCCCATTGGTGTTGCCGAACGACAAATTGAAGAAATTATTGAGCACGGTGCCGCCGGCTTTGCCGTCGAAAAAGTACAGGCCGGCCACGGCGGACAGAGCACCGCCGCCGTCGTAGTTTAGTTGCAGTTCCTGACTGAACTGTTCGTCGGCGTAAAAGGCCTTCACGTCGGCGATGATGTTCGGCAACGTATCGAAATCGATATTGGTCTCGGTCTCCGACTCGCGATAGGCCGTCACGGATTTGATCGTGAAGCTATCGTTCAAATCGTAGTCCAGGGTCAAACTGTAGCCGTCCATCTCGGTATCGTTGATGTTCGGCATACCGTTGCGTACGTCATAACGCGACGCCAGTGGCAGCAGCGTTGGCGCAAAACGATTCGGCGCCAGCATTTGCGCCGCGCGAATCCCGCTCGTATCGTCGATGCGATCGGCGGTCAGCTTGAGCGAGAACCGGTCGCTGCCGATGTAGCCGAGCGTGAACCGCCCGGCCAGGATGCTCTTGTCGCTGACGTCATCGCCGGTAATCAAGTTTTCGCCATAACCATCGCGATTCAGGCCGGCCGCAGCGGCGCGAATCACAAAACCGCTGTCGCCCAGCGGCACGTTGAAGCTGGTTTTCCCATCGCGTTGGCTATAACTGCCGACGGTGATGCTGCCGCGCCCGGAGAAGTCCTCTTCAAGCGGCCGGGACACGTACTTGATGGCGCCGCCGATGGTGTTCTTGCCGTACAGCGTGCCCTGCGGTCCTCGCAGCACTTCGATACGCTCCACATCGAACACATCGAGCAGCGCACCTTGCGGACGGGCGATGTACACATCGTCCAGGTAGATACCGACACCTGGATCGACACCCCACAGTGGATCGGCCTGCCCGACGCCGCGGATGTATGCCGTAATCGTGCTCGAGGAACCGCGTGCGGCGTACACCGTGAGATTGGGCACAAAGGCGTCCAGATCGCCCAGATCCTCGACGTTCAATTCATCGAGTTTGGTGGCGCTGAACGCCGTCACCGCGACCGGCACCTCTTGCAAGGTTTCCTCGCGCTTTCGCGCCGTGACCGTGATCTCGGCGAGCCGCTGCGCATCGTTTTTGCTCTCGTCGGCGGCGCTCTCTTGCGCGACCAATGGCGGTGCACACAGCGCCATCAGCAATGCCAGCGTCAGCGCGTTTTTCTGTGGACGCATACCGTTCTCCCCGTTTTGTGTCGTGGCCGCAGAGCCTAGTCGTCTTCGTAGTGATGCACACTTGTCCGTTGGTACAGTTATTCGCGCTGTGCGAAGGTCCACAGAATCGGCACCTGAAAAACGCTGCGGGGTTGCTCGATGCTGAGCATGTTGGGTCTCATTGGCGGGCTGGCGTTGCTGATCGTGCTGACGATTCGCGGCATGAGCTTGTTCATCGCGACGCCACTGTGTGCGCTGATCGTTGCGCTCACCGGTGGCCTGCCTTTGTTGCCGCCATTGGCCGATGAGGCCGGCACCGATCTGGCAACACGGTATATGGCGGGCTTTTCGAAGTTTGTCGCCGACTGGTTTTTGATGTTCCTGCTCGGCGCACTGTTCGGTAAATTGATGGAGGACACGGGTGCCGCCGACAGCGTCTCGCGCGCGGTGACGTTGCGCATCGGCGTCAAGCGTGCGGCCTTTGCGGTGGTCGGGGCCTGTGCGGTGTTGACCTACGGCGGTGTCAGCCTTTTTGTCGTTGCGTTCTCGGTGTATCCGCTGGCGGTCGCGTTGTTCCGCGAAGCCGACTTGCCGCGGCGCTTCATTCCTGCGGCTTTGGCCTTCGGCTCGGTCACCTTCACGATGACCAGTGCGGGCTCGCCAGAAATCCAGAACTGGATACCCATCCAATACCTGGGCACCACGCATATGGCGGCGTGGGAAGCGAGTCTGGTGGTAGCGATACTGATGATGGTGCTGGGTGGCTGGTGGTTATCGTGGATGCTGAAACGCGCCAAGGCGCGCGGCGAGCGCTTCGAAGCCCGGAGCAGCGATCCGACCGTCGAACGCCAGGATTTACCCCACCCGATGTTGGCGATCGCTCCGTTGTTGATTGTGCTCGGCGTGTCCTTCGCGCTGCACGAGGCCTACGGTACGTCAGCCTTGATCGTAGCGCTGCTCGGAGGTTGCCTGTCGACAGCGATGCTGATGCTCGGGCGCTTTCGCGATGCCGGCAAAGCTCTGGGCGATGGTGCGATCGGCGCACTGATCGCGATCGGCAATACGGCAGCCGTGGTCGGTTTTGGCGCCGTCGCGAAAGCGACGCCGGCCTTTGCAATCATGGTGGATGCCGTCACCCACATTCCTGGCAATGGACTGGTTGCGGCATCGATTGCGGTGGCTGTCATCGCCGGCATGACCGGCTCTGCTTCCGGTGGTCAGGCGATCGCCTTGCCATTGTTGGCGCCGCACTTTTTGGCGCAGGGCGTCAACCCAGAAGCTTTGCATCGGGTTGTGGCGATCAGCTCGGGCGGGCTGGACTCACTGCCGCACAATGGCTACGTGGTCACCACCATTCGCGCGATTTGCGGCGAAACGCACAAGGACGCCTATCCGGCGGTCGGCGCGCTAACGGTCATCGTGCCGCTGGTGGGGCTGGCAGTGGCGATCGTATTGCTGTCGATCTGACTATCGCCGCGTCACCCACAGACCGATGAGCAACACGCCCAATCCCAGCAACACCAACGCGAATCGACCAACAAACGGCACACCCACGGCGCTGGTGCCCTGAGCCACCAGATTCAACTGTTGGCGACCTACCAGGATCTCGATCGGCCCACCGGAGGTTGTCGTGGTCCAGCCCTTGGTGACCGCGAGTGCGCGGAACGCCCGACGGTAAACCAGCTGGGCATCGACCGTAATCGGCGTACCGGCCGCAATACCAGCGAGCGAGAAGGTATAGGTGCTGCGATCTGTTTCGCCGCTGGAAATGGTCGTGTCCTCACTGGCGCGTTCGGCGTCGACGAAGATGACCGGACGCACGACTGGGCCTTGATCGTTGATGCGGCCTTCGAGGATCTTCGCAAATCCTTTGCCGGGCAGGCCGGCGAGATCGCCCGGCTGCGTGCCGGGAACATCGTCGCTGCCATAAAACGGCACCACTGATCCGCCGGATTGGGGCAACGGCTGGCCATTGGCGCGCACATCCAGGCTGAGCAGCGCATTGCGGATCGAAAAGCCCGTTGGGAATGAGTGCCCGGCGCCGCGATTCTCAACCTCGGCACTGATGACCAGTGTGCCTGCCGCTTCGTTGGCCGTTGCGCGCAAGAATATGGCGCCGGTGAGCGTTGTTGGCGTCGAGCCGATGAAGTCGTGACGATGACGCTGGCTGGCTGGGCGATCGAACCCTGCGGTGCTGGCGATGGGTCCCGGGCCACTCTCGTTAGGCATATGGCACGATTGACAGGTCCGGAAATTGGGTCCCGGTTGCGCAAACGGCGAGCCCAGCCATTCCGCGTAGGTATTTTGCCCCGGCGCGCCATTTTCAGGGCGGTTGTATTGATGGCACCCGGCGCAAGCGATCGACTGCGAAATCTGCGGCCGAAAGCTATTGCGCATGATCGAAGTCTCGACATCGGGCAATGGCCCGAACACGTACAGACTGGTCGGATGCTCACTGTCGTCGGGAAAGCGATAACTGACTTTGCCATCGACGTGCGCGATGCCGTTGATGCGACTGGCGTCGACATGCGCCTGCTGATGGCAACCCAGGCAACTGACGCCGTCCAGGCCCGGTTGCGTATTGATCGCATCGAACAACAGCTGCCCCGGCGTGAACACATCCTGCATCGGCGCGTGGCAGCTGGCACATAAACCGGACTCGCCAGGATCGTGCGAGGTTTTGAAGACGTACCCGGCACTACCACCCGGCGTACCGTCGCCGCTGAACAGATCGCGCACCCAGGTGTTCACCGCCGCACCCGCATGCCGCGAGGTCAGCCACTGTTTGTGCTGGTCGCTGTGGCAGGCGCCGCACAACGAGGCGGCGGCGGGCACGTAGTTCGGGTTTGCGGTTGCCGGGAGTCTTGGCAAGCGGATTTCGACATTGGTCTGGCCGTTGCTGCCAAAGCCGATGTTGGTGACGTAGTTGTTTGCCGATTTGTGCGAGTAAGGCAGCGCCGCGCCCAATGGCACGGTATCGGCCGGCGTGATATTGAGAGTGAACTCGCCTGCCGCGTTCGTCGTCGTGCTGGGGCCTTCTGTGGCCTGCTGGCGAACAATGGCGCCGGCGATTGGCGCATCCGTGACATCGTCCACCACCCGGCCGCTAATCGCAGCGTGTGCCGTTGAACTCGCAGCAAGCGTCGCCGCCAACAACATCCAGCGCATAAACCCAGCCTCTTGACCGATGCCACCATGCTACACGAGGCTAGCGCACCAGAAACCTCCGGCGATCAGCATGTTGAGCCACATCTTGAATCACTTAGGTGAAGATCGCGCTGCTTACCAGGGCGCGGTGACGCCGCCGATCTTCGAAACCAGCAACTTCGCGTTTGCCAGCGTTGCCGCAATGCGGGAGGCGGGACGGCACGAATACGACGCGCCGTTCTACACGCGCGGGAACAATCCGACGACTGCGCTTTTGCGCACCAAACTCGCGGCACTGGAAGGCACGGAAGATGCGTTGGTATTCGGCTCCGGCGCTGCGGCCATGGCAGCGACCGTTCTTACCTTCCTGCGCGCCGGCGACGAGGTCGTTGCCGTCCAAAAGCCATATTCATGGACGCGGGCATTGTTGCGCGACGTCTTACCGCGCTACGGTATGGTTGTGCGCTTTGTGGACGCGCGCGAGGTGAGCGAGGTCGCCGCCGCACTCACCAGCGCGACGCGTTTGATCGTGCTGGAAAGCCCGAATTCACTGACCATGGAGTTGCAGGACCTGGCAGCGATTGCCGCCATCGCCAAAGCGCATGGGATCTTGACGATCTGCGACAACTCCTATGCCTCGCCATTGTTACAACAACCCGCTGCCCTGGGCATCGATCTGGTCGTGCATTCGGCGACCAAGTATTTGAACGGGCATAGCGATGTCGTCGCCGGTGTTGTTTGCGGAGCTGAGGCGCAATTGCGGGAAATATTCAAGGGACCGTTGATGACCTTTGGCGCCATCCTCGGACCCTTCGAAGCGTGGCTGATGCTGCGCGGCCTGCGCACGTTAGAGGTGCGTCTCGATCGCATCTGCGCCACGGCGGTGAAGGTGATCGAGTTCCTGCAGGACCATCCGCGCGTCGAGCGAATTTACTATCCGGGTCACCGCGACGATCCGCAACGAGATCTGGCGAAACGGCAAATGCGCGGTGGATCCGGACTATTGTCGTTTACGCTTCGCGCTGACCGGCTGGCCGACATCGAGCGCTTCTGCGATGCGTTGCAGTACTTCCTGCTGGCGGTCTCGTGGGGCGGGCACGAATCGCTGGTCTGGCCGATGGCGGTGGTACTGTCCGGCGATCATCTGCCATCGGCGCCGGTGCCGTGGAATCTGGTGCGATTGTCGATAGGCCTGGAAGCACCTGAACTGCTGATCGAGGACCTGCGCCAGGCGTTGGCGCATTGATCGCGCGATCGGTGCTGCTGCTAATACGCAAACTCTGTGAACACCGGATCGATGTTGCCGCCCCAGCGTCCGTGGAACAGCTCCAGCTTGCGACTCGCCGGCGATTGTCCGGCACTGACGAACTCGACCAGCGCATCCAGGTAGATGCGCTCGTCCGCACCGTTGCGGTTGAGCAGCGCACGGCGGCGCAGTCCTTCGGCGGAAATCGCCAGCACTTCGCGCGCCACATCCAGCACGGTGCCTTCGCGAAATGGCAGCGCAAAACCGTCGCGCGGTACACCGTCGCGCAGTGCGTGGCGTTCGGCCAATGTCCAGTTTTTGCAAAGATCCCACGCCGCATCGAGCGCGGTCGCGTCGTACAACAGACCCACCCACAGCGCCGATAGCGCACAAATACGATTCCAGGGTCCGCTGTCGGCACCGCGCATTTCCAGGTAGCGTTTCAGGCGAACTTCGGGGAATGCCGTGGTCAGGTGGTCCGCAAAGTCGTCCCGATTTGGCAATTGCCCCGGCAGAACCGGCAATCTGCCCGCGAGAAAATCGCGAAAGCTCTGCCCGGTGGCATCCAGGTACTGGCCGTTGCGATACACAAAGTACATCGGCACATCCAGGATGTAATCGACGTAACGCTCGTAACCGAAGCCGTCTTCGAAGACAAAATCGAGCAGCCCGGTGCGATCCGGATCGGTGTCGGTCCAGACGTGTGAGCGGTAGCTCTGGAATCCGTTCGGCATGCCATGGGTAAACGGCGAATCCGCGAAGAGCGCAGTCGCGATCGCCTGTAACGCCAACGACACGCGAAACTTCTTGACCATGTCTGCTTCGGATGCCACATCCAGATTGACCTGCACTGTGCAGGTTCGCGTCATCATGTCGAGCCCCAGCTGGCCGCGCGTCGGCATATAGGCGCGCATCAGCTTGTAGCGGCCCTTGGGCATCCATGGCATGTCCTCGCGTCGCCACTTGGGCTGAAAACCCATGCCCAGAAATCCGAGCTGCAGGTCCTTCGCTACATCCTGCACTTCGCGCAGATGACCCTCAACTTCGCAACAGGTTTGGTGCAAATTGGACAATTGCGCGCCGGACAATTCCAGCTGACCTGCCGGCTCCAGCGTAACGGAACTGCCGTCGGGGCGCTTCAGGGCGATCAGATGTTCACCGTCGTAGGCGCGTTGCCAGCCGAAACGCTGCGCCATTTGTTCCAACAGGACGCCGATACCACGCTCGCCTTCGTAGCTGGGCGGACGCAGGTCGTCGAGCCGGAATCCGAACTTTTCATGTTCGGTGCCGATCTTCCATTCGTTGGCTGGTCGAACGCCATCGGCGAGATAAGCGATCAATTCGGTGCGACCGCCGATCGGCGCGGTGCTGGAAGAAGTGGGAGAACTCAACGGAGGGTCTCGCGGCGCTGGTCAAGCCACTAAGTATGGGCGATGTCGTGAATTGGAAGAGTGACGACAGGCCGAGCAGAGCTCAAGGCGCGCTATATTCCGGCGCACCAACTTTTCTTGGCCAGGAGTACGACGATGAGCGTAGGTGCACCCGTAGTGCCTTCAGCAGGCGCGAAAATTACGATCGACGAAGCCGGCAAGCTCACGGTTCCGAACAATCCGATCATCCCCTTCATTGAGGGCGATGGCACCGGCCCGGATATCTGGCGCGCCAGCGTGCGGGTGTTCGATGCAGCGGTGGCCAAGTGTTATGGCGGGCAGCGCAAAATCCACTGGATGGAAGTGTATGCCGGGCAGAAGTCGAACGATGAGTTTGGCACCTGGTTGCCGGACGCCACGGTGCAGGCGTGCCGCGACTATTTGGTGTCGATCAAAGGTCCGCTGACCACGCCCATCGGCGGCGGCATTCGCTCGCTCAACGTGGCGCTGCGGCAAATGCTCGACTTGTACGTGTGCCTGCGCCCGGTGCGCTGGTTCGTCGGCGTGCCCAGTCCGGTGAAAAACCCGGGCAAGGTCGATATGGTGATCTTCCGCGAAAACTGCGAAGACATCTACGCTGGTATCGAGTTCGAACAGGGCTCCGAGGCGAACAAGAAATTCTTAGGTCTCCTCAAAGAGCACTTCCCGAAAGAGTTCGGCAAGATTCGTTTCCCTGACAGTTCCGGCATCGGCATCAAGCCGGTCTCGAAAGATGGCTCCGAGCGTTTGATCCGCTCGTCGATTCAGTACGCCATCGCCAACGGCCGCAAGAGCGTGACGCTGGTGCACAAGGGCAACATCATGAAGTTCACCGAAGGCGCGTTCCGCAATTGGGGCTACGCGCTGGCCGAGCGCGAGTTCGGCGATCAGGTGTACACCTGGGATCAGTGGGAGCGCACCAAAGCCGCGAGCGGCGAAGCGGCGGCGAATGCCGAGCAGAAGACTGCCGTTGCGGCCGGCCGCGTCATCATCAAAGACGCCATTGCGGACATCACGCTACAGCAGGTGCTGACCCGCCCCGACGAATTCGATGTGATCGCGACGCTGAATTTGAACGGCGACTATTTGTCCGACGCGCTCGCCGCGCAGGTCGGCGGCATCGGCATTGCGCCGGGTGGCAACATCAACTACATGACCGGCCACGCGGTCTTCGAAGCCACCCACGGCACCGCGCCCAAGTACGCCAATCTGGACAAGGTCAATCCGGGCTCGGTCGTGCTTTCCGGCGAAATGATGCTCCGCTACATGGGCTGGACCGAAGCCGCCGACGCCATCATCAAAGCCATGGACGTGGCCATCGGCAACAAAGAAGTCACCTACGACTTCGCGCGCCTGATGGACGGCGCGACCGAGGTCAAGTGCTCGGAGTTTGCGGATCGGTTGATTGCGGCGTTGTGAGATAGGTCGTGTACGTTCGGCGCCTGCGAATCGAGAACATCAAGGGTTTCAGGGAGGCCGAGTTCGATTTTCGGCAGGACGATAAGAACGGTCTGGCAGGCTGGACCGTTCTCGTTGGAGGGAATGCCTCCGGCAAGTCGACGGTGCTAAAGCTCATTGCCTTGGCCATCATGGGCTCGCGCCAGGGTTTCGCAGCTTTGCGGCACCCGGGTGGCTGGATGCGTCACGGATCTGGTCTCGGAGTGGCCAGCGTGGATCTCGTCGTTGATGTGGACAACGATGTCTACCGGGATGCGACGCCGACTGAAACTAGGTTGTCGTCGCTCTCATTGAGCGTTGGTTGGTTCCGATTTGACGGCGTTGTCCCGAGCTTTGTAGATGTTCAGATCCATCGTCGCCCAGACGGTGATGACCAAAAGCTGGTAATGGATTTCGGGGCGGATCCGCCTGCTCCCAGGGATCCAAACGCTCGAGGCTGGTTTTGCTGCGGCTACGGCCCCTGGCGACGCCTAAGCGGAAGCTCTCCGGACGCCGCTCGCGATTCGGTAGCGCCTGGTGCGTTGCGACGTCATCTCACGTTGTTCCGCGAGGATGCTTCGCTCACCGAAGCCGAGGAATGGTTGCGCAAGCATCAGTTTCAAATGCTTGAGCAAGGGCCTGACTCGCCAGCAAGTCGATTTCTTGAACAGGTGAAAACGCTGCTGAGCGACGGGCTCCTGCCAGCCGGTTTCGTGATCGAAGACATTACATCTGAACAGGTTTTCGTAAAGCGCGAAGGATTGCGGATAACTCTTGATGACATGAGCGACGGTTGTCGAAGTGTGATCGCGCTGGTGCTCGATTTGCTGCGTCACCTCAAGGATTGTTTCGGACCCGATTTGTTCGACCCGGACTCGGCGACGCCGATCATCAATCGTCCCGGCGTTGTGCTGATCGACGAGATCGAAGCGCACCTGCATCCCACCTGGCAACGCGAGCTTCCCGTCTGGCTGACAAAGCACTTTCCGAGATTGCAGTTCATCGTCACAACACATAGCCCGCTGATTGCGCAGAACGCGGACATCGACGGTCTGTTCGTTCTGCCGATGCCCGATGAAATGCCCAATGTGCCGCGCAAACTGAGCCGCGAGGAAGTCGAGCAGATACGCATGGGCAAAGCCGAATCGACTTTGCTTGGCGCTGCGTTCGGACTCGGGACCACACGCTCGATTCCGGCGGTTGAGCGCATCGAGCGCTACCAGTTTTTGGATGCGAAACGCCGCGCCGTCGCCTTGAGCGAGGTTGAAGCTACCGATTACGCAGAGCTGAAGTCGATGATCGGCCACCAGTTCGATTTCGAAGACTCGAAAGCGCAAGGCTGAAACCGTGCGACCTTGCGGCCCCAGACCTGCCCTGCCAGCGCGCACTGCTCAGACGCTGGCGGACAAGACACTTGAGATATCGGAGAGCGCCGACGCTAAAGCTGAAGCCAAACGTCAGTTCGAGAACGCGAGAAGCGCTCAGTGGTTCAAGGTTGTCGTCGACGCGCTGCGCGCGATGGCTGGCTCTGGCGGCAACTGTATGTGGTGCAGCAGCAACGAGTCCTCCCATGTCGAACACTACCGGCCGAAGTCGACGTTCCCACAGTTGTCTATGGCCTGGGAGAACTACCTTTGGGCGTGCTCGATTTGCAACTCGACCTACAAGAAAGACCAGTTTCCTGATGGCGCCGAGCAACTCATCAACCCCGTCGACGACCCCGTTTGGGATTTCTTTTACATCGACGATGTTGGACTGCTGACCGCCCGTTTCGACGTCGCGACGGGCGCGCTCAATCGTCGCGCAATATCGACGCTACAGGTGGTGAAACTGGGTCGCGACGATCTCGCCGCGCGTCGGCGCTCGCAAATGAAACAACTCAAGACGTCGGCTGCCGATACGCTGGCGAGGGCGCAGTCGGGGCAAATCGATAAGGCCGAAGTTCGGCAGCGAATGAGCGACTGGTCTGAGACCGCACTGCAGCCCGATGTGTCCAGCTATTTCCTGGTCGGGCCTGGCAAAAACGAATCGCCGTTTCGCGAACTTTTCGAGTGGTTGAACGCTTGAGTTGGCTGGCTCGTTGGTCACGGCCGATATGATCTCGTTGGCGAGCGCATGGAGCGCCGAGCTGGATGTCGATAGCGCCAGCGCCATCCCCTCGGGAATAGCGCTCGAAACACCGGACATGATGGCCGGCCGCGCCGAGCAGGCCGGCCAGTGTCGCACCGCCAATGCCATAGCCAACGATCGCAACATTCATGGCGCGAAGTCGCTCAGCAGATCTCGCTCTGGCTGCTCGCGCACCGGGCTGATGCCCGGTCGCGGCGGCAGGTTTTGCGGCACCTGAACCGCCCAGACGAGGCCGATCCTCTCAAGCCATTGGACAAAGCGAAAACCGATGTCGCTTTGGCCGGGATACAAGCCATGCCGGGCCGATGCCGGGAAGGCATGATGGTTGTTGTGCCAGCTCTCGCCCATGGAGGGAATCGCCGCCCACGGAACATTGTGTGCCTGCACCGCGCCATCGTCGACCAGCCAGTCCTGCGGACCATGACTGTGGCACAGATAACCTACGAACCAGTGCATCGACACGCCAACGCAAACGCGTACGCCAACACCCCAGAACAGCCACGGCAAACCGCCGATGGCGTATAGCAATAAAGCGATCGGCAGTTGCTGCAGCATCCAGTAGCGCTGAAGAAAGCGATAAAACGGATCGTCGCCAATTCCGGGTCCTGGATCGAAGGCCGGCGGATTCGCGAGTTGCAGACGGCAATGCAGACTCCAGATCGCATCGATCAAGAGCCCACGTCCGTGGCGCAGATAAGGATGACAATCGGACTGGCGCTGTGCCCAATCACGCAGGTCGTGCGAGTGAATGACCCAGAACGGCCCTTGCATGCCAACCAGCGTCCCGGACCACACCAACACCCGCTCGACCCATTTTCGACATTGGAAACTCCGATGGATCAGACGCCGGTGGAAGCCAACCGAATGCCCGCTGCACATGGTGGCCAGCAACAACACGGCGAACACGCCAACAGCCCCCCACGTCACGTAGAAAGGTGCAACGAACAGCGTCACGATCAGCATGCTGCCGTTCCAAATCGAACGCGCGGGGTCCCAATGCACGGTCCCGGTCATGGCGTCGCTGTTGGCATCGATCGTCAGTGAGGCGACCTTAAATGGTCCGGATGTGGCGTCTGCCAGGCGCATGGCATCTGTTTTCATGGCGATATCTCCCGCTGAGTCGGTGCCAACAGTCTGGTTCCGCCGCCTTCCTGCGGCATCCGCATTTGCCATCCAGGACATGTTTTTCTGACGATTGTGTCCAGAATGACAAGGCTGGATGTCAGCCTTGGTTCGTGGCTCCGCCGTGTCCGTGGATGGCAGGCATCGGCGCGGGCGGCAAAACGCCTTCTCGCGCAGCCATCCCGCGAACGCAGCTTCGTCGAGTTGACCTGCGGCCAGTTGCAGCATCGTCTGCGTCGCATCGGCGTCATCGAACCGAAGTTCGATGTTGTGCAGCGCGATAAACAACCGGACCAAGACCCGGGCCGAGCGTGAGCGCGTGCGAGCCGCCTTGTGCAATGCTAATGTGGTGTTCCGTAATTACCTTGAACTATTTCCGCGTCTTTCGACCCCTTGCAGCGTTGCTTCTCGTCGCCGCAAGGGGTCGAAAGACGCGGACATAATTCCAGTTATTTTTGGGACACCACACTAGCGACCCAGAAAATGCAAAACGGCGAGCCAATGTCAGTGCGCGAGAGTGCGGCTGCGGCGGATTTGGGGCCGCCGATGAAAACGACTTATTGGGGGCTGATCGCAGCCAATGCGCTGAGTGTGGCGCTGGCGCTTTGGAACGACTGGTCGATCGGCGCGCTGGTCTGGCCGTTCTGGTTTCAAAGTGTGGTCATCGGCGCGTTCAATGTACGGCGCATGTTGCTGCTTCGTCAGTTCTCGACCAAGGGACTGACCAGCAATGGCAAACGCGTGCCGGAGACTGAAGCGGGCAAACGATCGACGGCCTGGTTCTTTGCGCTGCATTACGGCGTGTTCCACCTGTTCTTTGTGATCGCCCTGTTGATGGCGGTGCCGCGCACGGACGAATTCCTGCCACTGTTGGTGTGCTGCGTAGCGTTGCTGATCGCGCAATGGCAGGCGCACCGCGACGAAGTGACGATCGACGCGCGCGGGCGCCCCAATCTGGGCGTGATGATGTTCGCGCCCTATGCGCGCGTCTTCCCGATGGGCATCCTGCTCGTTTGTGCGTCTGCCGCGGGCGCGCAGGCAGGAATGATGACCTTGGTGATCGGCGCTTTGAAGACGCTGACAGATCTGGCGGGCCATGCGATCGAGCAGTATCTGGTCGCGCAGTCCGGTCGGGATAAGAAACCAGGCTGACGACGCCAACGATCGTCCGAGCTAACAAAGCTTGAGCTTCATCCCTTCATGAGAGGTCACAAAACCGAGCGACAGATAAAAGCGCTGCGCATCCACCCGTTGTTTGTCGGTGGTCAGTTGCACCTGATGGCAGCCGCGCTCGCGCGCACGCTCGATCGCCCAACGCAGCAATTGGTGTCCTACGCCTCGGCCTTGATTTCGAGCATCGACGCGAACGCCTTCAATGGTTGCTCGCCAGCCGCCGCGATGCGTGATATGCGGGGTGAGCGTCAATTGCAGAACCGCAATCGGACCTTCGCCCAGATCGATCACGACCAACTCGATGTTCGGATCGCGCTCGATGGCCGCAAACGCGCTCAAGTAACTGTCGGCGAGCGGCTCGCTGGGCGCCTCGCGAGTAGCGCCCAGCGCATCGTCCGCGAGCATGCGCACGATGGCGGGCAAATCGCTGTGCCTGGCATTGCGTATCGACATCGGTTTTAGTGTCCTCTTCGTCTCAGACTGCCGAGCATCGTTGGCTTTGTCCGGTTAGAAACGCACTTACACCACCGCCAGATCGCCCTTTTGCTCCAGCCACTCGCGGCGTTCGCCGGAGCGTTTTTTGGCCAGCAGCAAATCGAGCAACCGATTGGTGCCATCGTCTTCATCGGGCGCAACCGTGAGCTGCACCAGCCGGCGTGAATCCGGATGGATGGTGGTCTCGCGCAATTGGCTGGGGTTCATTTCGCCCAGGCCTTTGAAGCGGATCCAGCTGACGGCGCCTTTGATTTTTTCGCGCGCGATGCGTTCGATGATCTCGCTGCGCTCGCTTTCGTCGAGCGCATAAAACACGTGTTTGCCGGCGTCGATGCGAAATAGCGGTGGCATTGCCACGAACACATGGCCGGTTTTGACCAACGTGCGAAAATGGCGTTGGAACAACGCGCTGAGCAAGGTCGCGATATGCAGACCATCGGAATCGGCATCGGCCAGGATGATGATCTTGCCGTAGCGCAGTCCCGAGAGATCGTCTTTGCCCGGATCGAGGCCAATCGCGACCGCGAGGTCATGGACTTCGGTGGACGCCAACACCGAACTTGGATCGACCTCCCAGGTGTTCAAGATTTTGCCGCGCAGCGGCAGGATCGCCTGGTACTCGCGATCGCGTGCCTGTTTGGCCGAGCCGCCGGCAGAATCGCCCTCGACGATAAACAGCTCAGTGCGACCTAAGTCCTGCGATGCGCAGTCGGCGAGTTTGCCGGGCAGTGCAGGGCCGGTGGTGACTTTTTTGCGAACCACCTGTTTTTCGGTCTTGAGCCGCGCCTGGGCGCGTTCGATCGCGAGTGCGGCGATTTTCTCGCCCAATTCCGTGTGTTGATTGAGCCACAAACTAAAGGCGTCATGCATCGCGCTTTGCATAAACGGCGCGGCGGCGCGCGACGACAGGCGCTCCTTGGTTTGTCCGGCGAACTGTGGATCTTGCTGTTTGAAGCTCAGCACGAACATCAGCCGCTCCCAGACATCTTCCGGCGCCAGCTTGACGCCGCGCGGCAGCAGATTGCGGAACTCGCAAAACTCGCGGATCGCATCGGTCAGGCCGGTGCGCAGCCCGTTGACGTGCGTGCCGTGCTGCGCGGTGGGGATCAGATTGACGTAGCTCTCCTGCACCACTTCGCCGTCGGCGCTCCAGGCCAGCGCCCAATCTGCGGCTTCGGTGGTTTTGTTCACCGAGCCGGTGAACAAATCCGCCGGCAGGTTGTCGCGATCGCTTAAGTGCGCCTTCAAATAGTCCTTCAGTCCGTCTTCGTAATACCAGCGATCGCTTTCGTTGCTGGCTTCATCCCACAGCGTGACCGTGAGCCCGGGACAGAGTACGGCCTTGGCGCGCAACACGTGGCGCAGGCGTGGCATCGACAACTTCGGCGAATCGAAGTATTTGGCCTCCGGCCAAAAGCGGACTCGGGTGCCGGTATTTTTCTTGCCGACCGAACCGATCACACGCAGCGGCGTCGACGGATCGCCGTGGGCGAAGCCGATCGCATATTCCTGACCGTCGCGTTTGATGGTGACATCGACGCGCTCGCTCAATGCGTTGACCACCGAAACGCCTACGCCGTGCAAACCACCGGAGAAATTGTAGTTGTTGTTGGAAAATTTGCCGCCAGCGTGGAGCCGGCACATGATCAACTCGACACCCGGCACCTTGTGCTCCGGGTGAATATCCACTGGCATGCCGCGGCCATCGTCGGTGACCTCAATCGAGCCGTCCGCATACACCTTCACATCGATGTTCTTTGCATGCCCACTGAGCGCCTCGTCGACCGAGTTGTCAACCACTTCCTGCACCAGATGATTCGGGCGCGTAGTGTCCGTGTACATGCCCGGGCGGCGCTTGACCGGCTCCAAACCCTGCAAGACTTCAATATCGGCGGCGTTATATCGAGCGCTCATCGGTGGCGCGGTTCTCAAGTCAAGGTCGGCGGCGGATGCTGCATGGCGCAGCCTGAAAGTTCAACATTGCCAGGCAACGCCGAAACGGCGAGATGAGCCAAAAGTTCCCGTGTACCGAAGCTGAGACCAGAGGGCTTATCCGGCGGGCGCAGCTCACCTGCATTGTTGCAATGTGCTTGCGTCTCAGCCCGATGTCCATCTATATCAGAACGAAATGCGCTTGGCGGAGTTGCTTTGGACATCGAGCAAGAGACTCACCCATTCTTCAGTCGACCGATCCTCAACTCGCCCTACGACCATCCGTCGAGGCATTGGGAGTTGGACGCGGAAGGTCAACCCACGCATAGGATAGTGGAATTGCGTCGTCGGGCCGAGTTCATCACACCGATCCCGAAGCCAAAGAAGCGCGGTGGCGAGCAAGCTGAACTGGCGTTCGACGAAGGACACGTCGAGTACGCCGATGTTCTGGGTATCCCCTTCGATTTCACCGCCAAACCAGTCATCGCCCCGCCACAGCCGCCGAGGCAAACTGTGCAGGTCAAAGCGGTGCGCCCCGAGCGCGATCATTTGGAGATTCGCTTTCCGCGGGTCGCCGGCTATCGCACCGACTTGCCGGCCGATGCGCTGACCGCAACATTCGATAGCGATGCCACACTGGAATTGACACCTGACCTGATAGGCGCGACGCAAACGCAAAACGCCGGAATCATCGGCGAGCCGGTGGACCTCACCCTTCGCCACACGGGTCAAATCCGGCCTTCGCAAGTTGTTTATGAGCTGACATCGCATCTGCTGCTCACCCGCTGGCGCGATGGCGACGGTCATCCGCAATTGCATCTATTCGGCCAGCTCAAGCGCATTTGTCGCCAGTGGCTTGATCACCACCTGGTCTGTAAAGGCGGCACATTTCCAGCACAGTTGAAGTACAAGATGCTGGCCGATATGGCCTGCGAGCGCATCAACGCAGGCATTACGCGCGCCCAGGTGGGCAAGCGACCGATCCGGGCCGTTCTCGATGCCTTCAATCCGGTGGGTTCCACGCTGCATGTCAACTTCACCACGTCACGAGAGGAGCGCTACCAGACGGATGCGCGACGCTGCCACGTCAACTGGGTGATCTTAGAGAGCGATTGGGAGGCCGAATTCTGTCGCGTCGCCGAAGCGCATCCACGCGTCATTGCGTACGTGAAGAATCATGGTCTTGGGCTTGAAGTGCCCTATCGCTACGGCTCGGAAACTCGCCACTACCGCCCCGATTTCATCGTACTGATCGACGATGGCAGAGGACCGCAAAACCCGCTGCATCTGATTGTCGAAATCAAGGGCTACCGGCGCGAAGACGCCAAAGACAAAAAGAACACCATGGATGTCTACTGGGTGCCAGGCGTCAACAACCTAAGCTCGTTCGGCCGCTGGGCCTTTGCCGAGTTCTGCGATGTGTACGAGATGCAGGACGACTTTGCGAAGAAGGTCGGCGCAGCGTTCGATCAGATGCTCGCGAAAGCCGGTAGCCTGGATGTTGCCAACCAGCAGGGGATCAGATGAAATCCGATGTGGTTCAGTCGCTGACGATGAACTTTGAAGCGCATGCCCAACAAACCGATGGTGGTATCGAGTATTGGCTGGCGCGCGACCTGCAGTTCCTTCTCGGCTATTCGGAATGGCGCAATTTCCTGTCGGTCGTCTCGAAAGCGCGAACGGCGTGCGAAGTCTCGGAGCATCGAGTCGCGGACCATTTTGTTGACGTCAACAAAATGGTCGATCTGGGCTCAGGCAGTCAGCGCGAGATCGACGATCTCATGCTCACTCGCTACGCGTGCTACTTAATTGCCCAAAACGGCGATCCGCGCAAGCCGGAGATTGCCTTTGCGCAGACCTACTTTGCCCTGCAAACCAGACGCGCGGAACTCATCGAGCAGCGCCTGTTGGACATCGAACGCGTGCAAGCGCGCAAGAAATTGAGCGACACAGAACGCGAGCTATCGGATGTGATTTTTGAGCAGGCAGGTGGCAGCAATGATTTTGCCCTAATTCGCAGCAAGGGAGACCATGCGTTGTTCGGTCGATCCACTCAAGCCATGAAGGCGCAGTGGAAGGTTCCTGACAGTCGGCCGCTGGCGGACTTCGCGCCGACGATCATTCTCAAGGCTAAGGACTTCGCGACCGAAATCACGATCTTCAACTCGCGAGCGCACCAGCTCAAAAGTGAGCCCGCCATATCCAGAGAACACGTCACCAACAACGCCGCTGTGCGCAAGACGCTGCTTGAGCGCGGAATTCGCCCCGAAGAATTGCCAGCGGCCGAGGACGTCAAAAAGGTGGAGCGCCGACTGGCAGCCGATGAGCGCAAGTCCCTCAAGAAACCCGACGCGTTGGAGCAGTAAGCATGGCCATCGATCCCGTTCACACCTGTCAGATCAGATCCCGAAGGTTTCAAGCGTCGCCACGCTTCGTTGCCATATCAAGGGACGGCTGAGGCCATGGCCAGAAAGTCAGCGCAACCGACGCCAGTCAGCGTAGAAACGCTCACCCACGACGAGGCAACGCGCAAGAACATCCCGACGGCGGAATATCAATCGGTGTTGCGCAAGGACGAGGCCGCGCCGGTGCGGACGGCGTATGCGCGGCGCAATAAGGATCTGGATCCGCAATTGGTCTGGCGCGGCAAGGACCAGCAGGACTGGTCGGACCTGGTGGTGCACGCCCCGCCGTTGTACATCCAGGAAAAAGTGCATCCCAAAGTGTTGATCGACGAGCTGCGCCGCCGGGCCGCCAAACCCGCAGCCGGGCAGGCCGATCTTTTTGCCGACTTCAACGGCCTGCCGTCATCCGAGGCCAAAACCGAGTTCTACCAGCACGATGGCCATTGGGCCAATCGCATGATCCTGGGCGACTCGCTGCAGGTGATGACGAGTCTGGCCGAGCGCGAAGGTTTGCGCGGGCAAGTGCAGTGCATCTATTTCGATCCGCCCTACGGCATCAAATTCAACTCGAACTTCCAGTGGTCGACCACCAGCCGCGACGTCAAAGACGGCAGCAGTGACCACATCACCCGCGAGCCAGAACAAGTCAAAGCCTTCCGAGACACCTGGCGTGACGGCATCCACTCGTACCTGACGTATCTGCGCGATCGGCTCACCGTCGCGCGCGAGTTGCTGACCGAGTCGGGCTCGATCTTCGTGCAGATCGGCGACGAGAACGTGCACCGCGTGCGGGCGGTAATGGATGAGGTGTTTGGGGAGGAGAACTTTGTTTCGCAGATCTCCTTTAGAACCACGACAGGCCTCGGTGATCAGTTTCTTGACTCGTCATGCAATTATTTGCTCTGGTACTCGCGTTCAATAGAGCGGCTCAAGTATCGAGGACTTTTCAAATCCAAGGGGCTGACTGAAGATGTCGGAGGTCGCTATCGGCGAGTCGAGTTGAGCCCCTTCAACCGCCGACCAATGTCCGCGCCTGAGCGCTCCGATCCTTCGTTGATCCCTCAGGACGCAGCCATCTATCGAAATGACAACCTTACATCCCAGAGCGGCAGCGAAAAGTCAGCCTTCCGTGTCGAGTATCAGGGTCGCTATTTTCGGCCAGGACGGGGTTACTGGAAGACTAGCGAACTTGGAATGACACGCCTCTTGAAGAGCGACAGAATAGCCAGTCCAACTTCAAACTCGGTTCAATATGTTCGATTCCTAGCAGACTTCGCGGTATCGAAGTTCAGCAATGTATGGACGGATACTCAGACCGGTGCGTTCACCGATGAGAAGGTCTACGTCGTTCAAACAAACGCAAAGGTCATAGAGCGCTGCCTATTGATGAGCACCGATCCCGGCGACCTCGTCCTCGACCCCACCTGCGGATCCGGAACAACAGCACATGTCGCCGAACAATGGGGCCGCCGCTGGATCACCATCGATACCTCGCGAGTAGCTTTGGCACTGGCCCGCGCGCGAATCATGGGCGCGCGCTATCCGTTTTACCTGCTCGCCGACAGTCGCGATGGGCAACTCAAGGAAGCCGAGGTCACGCGCAGCGCGCCGAGTAGCGCCGCGACGCGTGGCAATGTGCGCCAAGGCTTTGTCTACGAGCGCGTGCCGCATATCACGTTGAAGTCGATCGCCAACAATGCCGAGATCGATGTGATTTGGGAGCGTTGGCAAGAAAAACTCGAACCGTTGCGCGAGGCGCTGAATCAGCAACTAGAGACCGCGTGGCGAGAGTGGGAGGTGCCGCGCGATCTTGACGAAGCGCTTGATCGCAAGCCGCCGCGTGTTTCTCAAGACGCCAAGAAGCTGCACTCGGAATGGTGGGCCGCACGCATCCAACGCCAGCGCGAGATTGATGCCTCCATCGCGGCCAAGGCCGAGTTCGAGTACCTGTATGACAAGCCTTATGAGGACAAAAAAAAGGTTCGTGTCGCTGGGCCGTTTACGGTCGAAAGCCTCTCGCCGCACCGCGTGCTCCCGGTCGATGCGGACGATCAACTGATCGGTGTCGGCGAGGACACACCGAAGTACGGCGCTGAGGAACGCGACTTCACTGCGCTGATGCTCGACACCTTGCGCAGCGCAGGCGTGCAGCAGGCCCACAAGGACGGCAAGATCAATTTCACAACGTTGGTGCCGTGGCCCGGCGATCTGATCTGCGCCGAGGGGCGGTATCCAGAATTGCTGATGGAAGGCCAGGGCGATACGCGCGCCATCAAATCCATTGAGCGCCGCGCGGCGGTGTTCATCGGCCCCGAGTTCGGCACCGTTGCCCGCCCCGATCTCGTCGCCGCTGCGCGCGAAGCCGGCGATGCCGGCTTCGATGTGCTGATCGCCTGCGCCTTCAGCTTCGACGCGCATAGCAGCGACTTCAGCAAACTCGGCCGCATCCCGGTGCTCAAAGCGCGCATGAACGCCGATCTGCACATGGCCGAGGATTTGAAGAACACCGGCAAGGGCAATTTGTTCGTGATCTTCGGCGAGCCCGATATCGAAATCCTGGATGCTGCGCCGCAAATCCGCGTCCAGATCCACGGCGTCGATGTTTTCCACCCCAGCACCGGCGAAGTCCGCTCCGATGGCCCCGACGGCATCGCCTGCTGGTTCATCGACACCGACTACAACGAAGAAAGCTTCTTCGTCCGCCACGCCTATTTCTTAGGCGCTGGCGACCCGTACAAAGCCTTGAAAACCACACTCAAGGCCGAGATCAACGAAGAAGCCTGGGCCACCCTCAACAGCGCCATCTCACGGCCTTTCGACAAACCCACCACCGGCCGCATCGCGGTCAAAGTCATCAATCACCTGGGGGATGAGGTGATGAAGGTGTTTAGGGTCGAGTAGGTCGAACTATCGGGTTCCAGAAAAGTCTAAGTGGCTTGATTGAGGATTTTCAGACATGGATGTGTTTCCAGCACTGGCAAAGGCACCGATCGTTGAAGCAGTCGTCGATATCGATGTCGAAATGCGACCTGGATTCGTTCTTGGCAACGTGCGCGAGCGCTTGGCGCAGGCTTACTTGGAGAGCTACCCTGTGGTCAAAGAACGGGAATTCGACGCGCTTCGGCTTCACAAGCGCGCGGGCGTTCCTGGAACGGTCAGTTCGAGCGCTGGGCTTGAGTCTTTGATGTTCTATCAGAGCGACGAGAAGCAATTGATTCAGGCGCGACGGCAAGGGTTTTCCTTCAATCGTCTTGCTCCGTATGCCGATTTTGACCAGTACCAGCTTGAAGTCGAGACTCGCTGGGGTCAGTTCAGCGAGATCGTCGATCCGGAGCGTGTGCGGTCAGTGAGGATGCGTTTCATCAACAAGATCGAGATTCCGCTGACAGACGGAAAAGTAGATCTCGACAACTATCTAAAGGTGGGCCCTCGTGCGCCCGACGAGAACGAGTTCGATTTCACTGATTTCAGCAGCCGAACCGTCATGATGGAACGAGGCACTGGAGTTCAAGTGGTGCTTTCGGTGGCGTCTCGCCCACCGACTCGATACCACTTACCCGTCATACTTGACATCGAATCTTTGGTGCACTGCGATTGTGCGCCGAGAGACTTGGCGCTGGCCACTTATCTTGCAACTCTGCGTGCGACAAAAAACCGCGCATTCTTTAAGTCCTTGGGGGATGAATGTCTCGCACTGTTCAATTGACGGCATTTTCAGCCTGCTTCGCAGTTTCGGCGCTGACGCTAGACGATAGCGGGACGACGCAGGAGGCAGAAACGTTGCGGAATGCGTTGGCGGAAAGCCGCTCGCACAGCGAGAGTTCCGTGGCGTTGTTCGGTCCCCGAGCAAGTTTGATCGATCGTCTATGGCGCTTGTACAACGACTGCTCGGAAGAAGGTTGGGATGGCTACGATGCAAGTCCAATGTCGATCGCTGCAGCGCACTTAGCGCTAGAGTTGATCCGTGCACTGCCTGCAGATGTGCCATTGCCAGACCTTACAGCTGAAAACGATGGGGCCATTGCACTAGATTGGTTCTGCGGTTCGGGCCACTTGAGTGTCAGCGCCAACGGCACCGAGCGATTGGCTTTCGCGTGGCTCAACGGCGCGTGCAGCGGTAGTGGTGTTGAGCTGTTCCGAAATGGTCGTTGGCCGAACCGTTTGTTGAACGAAATTGAGGAAGTGTATGGAAAGCGGGGTGCTCTCATCGGGTCTCAGCTCAATTCCCGCGCCTGACGAGACGCTATCGCGGGCGCTGTTCTCCGACAACGAGTTCAATACATCCGGACCAAAGCACTCGGCGTTTATGCCAGCGAAGAACAACGAAACATCGGTTTTCCGGCAGTGCGACGCCGACCTAGGTCTCCTGCAGGCAACGTGTGAAGCCATAGCAAAGGATCGCGGAAAGGCGGTCAAACGGGTTGCCGTTACAACTGTCGGCAACGTTTCCCAAGCTGGGCTAGTCGTGGCGCCAGTTGAGCCGCCGCCACGCCACGCCAATATTGTGGGCTGGCCGGTTTCTGCGGATCCTGAGCGCGAAAAGGCGGATCGGAAACGGATCGCAATGGTCATCGCCAATGGTGC
Source organism: Lysobacterales bacterium (assembly GCA_022844165.1). Lineage (GTDB taxonomy): Bacteria > Pseudomonadota > Gammaproteobacteria > Xanthomonadales > SZUA-5 > JALHMH01. Next base: position 85,032 of record JALHMH010000006.1, on the reverse strand, counting down.
GCGACTTGTCCCCGCGCCATGAACTTCCGCATCGCCGACAGCTTCACCGACAGTCTTGCGCGCCTCACGGGCGACGAGCAAAAGGCGGTGAAGACGACCGCATTCGATCTGCAGTTGAATCCGGCGAATCCGGGGCACAGTTTTCATAAGCTCGATCGCGCGCGCGATGCGAATTTCTGGTCGGTGCGCGTCAATGCGGATGTGCGGCTGATCGTGCATCGCACGGCAGGGAGTTTGCTGCTGTGTTTCGTCGACCACCACGACAAGGCGTACGCGTGGGCGGAGCGACGAAAGCTGGAGACGCATCCGACGACAGGCGCGGCGCAATGGGTGGAGATTCGCGAGACGGTGCGTGAGGTCGCCACCGCGAGGGCTTCGTTCGCTTACCCCGAGCCATCGCCGCCGCCGCTCGCGAACGTCGCCGATGGCGATCTGCTGTCGTTCGGCGTTCCGCCAGACTGGCTGCGCGCGATCAAGGCTGCCAACGAGGACGGCTTGCTGGAACTGGCAGGCAGGCTACCCGCAGAGGCGTCCGAAGCGCTGTTGACGCTGGCAACGGGTGGAACGCCAACCCCATCGCCAACGCGGCACGGCGATCCGTTTGCGCATCCGGACGCACAGCGACGCTTCCGCGTGGTGAATGATGTGGATGCGCTGGCGCAAGCGCTCGAATATCCGTGGGACAAGTGGCTCGTGTTCCTGCATCCCGCGCAGACGCAGATCGTCGAACGCGACTACTCAGGGCCCGCTCGCGTCACCGGGTCAGCCGGCACTGGAAAAACCATCGTCGCGCTGCATCGCGCGGTGTTTCTGGCGCGCCGCGACCCCGATGCGCGTGTGCTGCTGGCGACCTTCTCGGAAACGCTCGCCAACGCGCTGCACAATCGTTTGCGCAAGCTCATCAAAGCTCAGCCCAGGCTCGGCGAGCGCATCGATGTGTACGCTATGGACGCTCTCGGCGAGCGGCTCTTCGGCAAGCGCGGCTCTTTGGCGAGCGACGCAGACGTTGCGCAAATGCTCGCAGGCGCGACGCGCGGCGAGAATCTTCGATTCAATGTCGCGTTCGTGCGCCAGGAGTGGCAGGAGATCGTCGACGCCTGGCAGTTGCGCACTTGGGAAGCCTATCGCGACGTCAAGCGTTTGGGACGCAAGACGCGGCTCAACGAGGCGCAGCGTGCCGCGTTGTGGCAGGTGTTCGAGCGCGTCTGGCAAGCGCTTGAAACGGCTCAGTTGATGACGCGGGCGGCAATGTTCCACCGGCTTGCCGAACAGCAGCAAGCGAATCGACCTTATCAGCATGCGGTAATCGACGAGGCGCAGGACATTAGCGTCGCGCAGTTGCGCTTCCTTGCGGCCTTATCGGGCGATCACGCGAATGGGCTGTTCTTCGCCGGCGATTTGGGGCAGCGGATCTTCCAGACGCCTTTTTCTTGGGCCACACTGGGTGTCGATGTGCGCGGTCGCTCGCGTACGCTGAAGGTGAATTACCGCACGTCCCACCAAATTCGAATCCAGGCCGATCGTCTGCTTGACGAGGAAATTTCCGATGTCGACGGCAATACCGATAGCCGCCGCGGCACTATCTCGGTGTTTAACGGGCCCGCGCCAATCATTCGGTGCTTCGATAGCGAAGCCCAGGAGATAGCGCATGTTGCGCAGTGGCTATGTGCACGCGCTGGAGAGCTAATTTCGCTCCATGAAATAGCGCTTTTCGTTCGTTCCTTCGAGCAACTTGAGCGTGCTAAAGCCGCTGCCACAACGGCAGGGTTGCAATTCAAGCTACTTGACGAGCATGCCGATACGTCAGTGGGTGCTATCTCGATCGGTGCGATGCACCTGGCGAAGGGTCTGGAGTTCCGCGCTGTTGCCGTGATGGCTTGCGATGATGAGATCGTTCCGCTGCAATCCCGCATCGAGGCCATCAGCGATGAGGCCGATTTGGCGAATGTCTATGCCACTGAGCGACACTTGTTGTATGTCGCCAGCACACGTGCCCGAGAGCGCTTGTTGGTGACCAGTGTTCGACCGGCTTCGGAATTTCTTGCGGATCTCGACAATTCCATGTGCGAGTCGCTGCATGGCGCAGCCTGAAAGTTCAATGTGCTGCGGTCTGGTCGTCAGCTAGACTTTCTTGAAGTGAACCGGAGCCCTTCTAAATGGCGTCAGATGAGCTGATCGCGCAATTGCAGTTGCAGTGGCCCGTGGTGAGCGGATCGCCGCCGGCGGCGCCGATTCGGCCGATGCAGCGAGCGGTCGTCGGATGCGTGCTTGGGGCGGCGATTGGCGATGCGATGGGTCATCCCACCGAGTTTATGTCGATGAGTCAGATCGAGTTGCGTTACGGATCGGACGGTGTGCGCGGCTTCGAGCTTTATTGGGAGCGTGGTGGACAGCGTTTCGCGCCGTACACCGACGACACCCAAATGGCCGAAGCGGTGTTGGCGAGCCTGCTCGATAGCCGCAATGCCGACGAAGATCTGGATGCCGCGATGCGCCGCATGAGCCGCGCATTTGTGGCCTGGGCGCAGGCGCCGCAGGGCGGTCATCGTGCGCCAGGAAACGCGTGTATGGCCGGTTGCCGCGCGTTGGCCAGTGGCACGCCCTGGCAGCTGGCCGGCGGAGAGGCAGCGGGTGGCTGCGGTTCGGTGATGCGCGCCTATCCGTTCGGACTGTTGTATCGGGACGATGTGCAGCGCGCCGAGGACTGGGCGGTGGCGCATTCGAAGCTGACGCATCGCGATCCGATTGCGCTGGCAGCGAGCGCGGCGATGGCTGTCGGCGTTGCGCGGGTGTTGCACGATTGGCCGGCGGAACGTGCGATTGAATCCATGATCTCGGCGGCGGCGCGTTATTCGCCGCCAACCGCTGTCATGATGCAGCGCGCTTTCGACGAAGCGCGCGACGGCGTGGAACCGGTGGTGACGCTCGATCGCCTGCGCGGTTGGGCGGCGCACGAGGCGATTGCTGCTGCGGTGTACCTGTTCGCGCGGTACAAAGACGATGCGCCGGGTGCGATCCTGGCGGGCGCCAATTCGCCCGGCGACAGCGATTCGCTGGCGACGCTGGCCGGTGCCCTGGTGGGGGCACGTTTGGGCATCGATGCCCTGCCCGCGCACTGGGTGCGCGACGTTGAACGATCGGATGACTTGCGTGCGCTGGCAATGCGTGTGTGAAGACAGGTAGTCTGCCGCCTTCGCCCGCTTTTTCACGCACATGGCCAAACCCAAAGCCTACAAATTCGGCGCCAGCGACGAGCCGAGCTTTCCGGAAGATTTCGAAGTGCTGCAAAAGGCGGTGCTGCAGGTCACCGATATCAAGAGCAATCACAACAAGTACTACGCGATCGAATTGCATGAAGGCGGCGGCAAGTTTCGCGTCTTCACGCATTACGGTCGTACCGATGATCTGGAAACCAATCCCGGTGCGGGTGCTCGTGAGACGCGACACTTCGCGACGCGCGCCGAGGGAGAAGTCTGTTACCAGCAGATCTACCGGGAAAAAACCGGGGCCAGCAAAGGCTACAAAGAAGTTTCGCTGGCCTCGAGCAAAATCGGTTCGCATAAGGCGCGCGGCGCCTCCAGTGGGCAGATCGACGCCAAGACGCTGGAGCGTATCGAGGGCGAAAAAGAGAAGCGCGCGGCGCGCCCACCGTCGTCGCTGACGGGTGATATCCAGGCGCTGATTCGCTACATCTACGATGAGGCCACGACCGCACTGGTCAACACCGTTGCGGCCAAGATCACGGCCAACGGCATCGAAACGCCGCTCGGCGTTTTGACGCTCGGGCAGATCGAAAAAGGCGAGGCGATCCTGGCCGAGCTGTTCAAGATCTTCGAGTCGAGCAAAAAGGCCAACGGCAAACTGCAAGACAAAATCGAGGCACTGTCGGGCGAGTTCTACACCTGCATTCCGCATCGTATCGGTCGCACCCGCGAGGCGATCGCCGAAGCGGTCATCGACACCCCCGCCGAATTCGAGCAGAAGCAAGAAACCTTGCAGCTGATGAAAGACATGCTGCAAGTCAACGGCGAGGCCGGCAGTGTCTTGTTCGAGGACGAGATCGATGCCAAATATCAGGCGCTTCACTGCGAAGTCGCCACTTTGGGTCAAGGCAGTGCCTACGACGAAATCGAACGCTACGTGCTGAAGTCGCAGATCAAGAGCAAGAACATCAAAGTCAAAGCCATCTACACGCTCAAGCGCAAAGGCGAGTGGGATGGGTTCACCACGCATATCGACAACCAGCGGTTGTTGTTCCACGGCTCGCGGATTCGCAACTGGGTGGGCTTGTTGTCGCGCGGCATTTTGATGCCGAAGATTGTGGTCGGTATGGGCGTCAATCGCACCGACGCCGGATGGCTTGGCCATGGCATCTACTTCGGCGACGCCGCCTGCACCAGCGCCTTTTACACCACGCCCGGCAAAAAAGGCACGCGTTTCATGGCGCTGGCGCGCGTCGCGCTGGGCAAGATGGCGCCGTACACGAAGATCACGTATGGGCTCGAAAGCCCACCGCCGGGCTACGATTCATGCCACGGCGTGCGTCACAAACTGCTCTCGCCATCGCAATTCGCCGACGACGAGTATGTGGTGTACTCGCCGAATCAACAGCGCCTGGAGTATTTGGTTGAGTTTACGATTTAGGTAGCTCCGCGTCCGGCCGAAGACCTTCCAACGCTCGACATCGACTGCTCGTTCAATCACTGGAAAACCCATGCTCGTCAAAGTTCTCCTCGTCGACATTAATCCGAAGATCATCGCCGCGTGGCGCGCCAGTTTTGAGGGCAACCCAGAAGTCGAGATCGTGCATGGTTCGATGCTCGATCAACCGGTCAGCGCCTGGGTATCGCCGACGAATTCGGCCGGCAGCATGGATGGCGGGCTCGATCTGGTCATCAAGAATTTTCTGGGCGCGAAGATCGAGCATCAGGTGAAAGGCGAAATCAAGCGCAAGCATCAAGGTGCGATGCCGGTCGGTCATGCCGTGTGCGTGCCCACGGAACGCGTGCAGCCCAGGTTTCTGATTTCGACGCCAACGATGGTGTCGTCCAATCAAGACATCAGTGCCAGCATGAACGTGGCGCTGGCGTGCGCGGCAGCGTTCCAGGCGGTGCATATCCAGAACACCGAAGAACCCGGTTCGATTCGCTCCGTGGCGTTGCCCGGCCTGGGCGCGCAAACGGGTCGCGTGCCTGCCGAAATCTGCGCCGATCTGATGTGGACGGCGTACGATCTGTTCCGCGAACACGCGTTTCGCGACTTCCAGCAGATGCGCATGGCGCTTGAGGGCATTCTCGGCCCGTTGACACCGGCCAGCGGTTTTCGCAAGCAAGCTGCGCCAGCGCTGGAAAGCATGGGCGTGACGCCGTCGAAACCCACTCTGGCGGGCGCCCTCGAGGACTTCGACGACAGCGAGTTCGAGTAAACCTCAGCACATGTCGCCGATCCTGCTCAAGAGTCCGCATGCCGCAGCGCATTCGCGATACACGCTGCTGTCGATCGAGGCCGCGAGTGCGCCGGGGCAGATTCTTTTGCGCCTGGCGACCGGTCCTTCGCGGCAGCAGTTGACCGGCGGCACCGTGTATGGGCCCTTCGCGCAGACCGAAACGCAAGCGCGGATGCAGCATGTGCTCGAGCGCCTGCGGATCGCGGGTTACGCCGAAGTCGGTGGGCATGAGCCGCTGATCGAGCGACTTTCATCGCTGCATCAAAAGCCACGGGCGCTGGCGGCGACGGCGCTGGGATGGCGGCAAGCCGTGGATGCGGTTCCGGCGCTGCTCGGATTGGCGGCGAAGAACCCGCCGGAGATCGGGGTGATCGTCGATGCTCTGGGACGCATCGGCGACACACGCGCCATAGCGCTACTACGCGAGCAGGCGGCGAAGAAGCTGCTGTCGCGCCGCCGCTCGGGTGTCGAGGCATTGCGCGCGCTGGGCGATGCGGAGGGTTTGGCGACAGCACGCGCCGAAGGATTGCAGCGTTTGCCGGATACGTTGCGCGCAACATTGATTGGCCTGGACGAACAATCGACTGCGCAGGCCGCTGTCGATGCGCTGTGCGCTGCGATCGATGGCATCGATGCGCCGCGGCGCGGCCTGGTGCTCGATCAACTCTACGAATTCGGCACGCCGCTGTGCGTCGCAGCGGTGCGCCGCACGACGGCGGATTGGGATGCGCCGCATCGTTGGCGGTACACCAAGAGCATTTGGAAACGCGCGATGCTGCGCGCCGATCTTGAGACGTTTGCCGAGTTGGCGTTGGCCTTCGAGCGGCGTCGCGCACGCACCGCCGGCGCGCGCCAGTCGCTGAAGAGCGGCTTGGATGGGCAATCGCGATCGACGCTGGTGTTCGGCGCCAAAACGCAGGCCTACGTGTGTCGCGCCAGCGCGCGCTGGCTGCGCCTTCTGGCGTACTGGCGGCGCGATTTGTACCCACTTGCCGCCGCGGCCGTGCTGCGGCGTTATGGCGCCGACGATGCGCGCGCGCCGCGTGCCTTGCAGTCGCCTTTTGTGTACGCGTTGATGCTGCATCGCTTGTTGCACGGCAAAGGCAAACGCCAACGCGTCGATGCGATGAGCCGCGTGTGTTATCGCGACACGGCAGCGGTCAAAACACCCTGGCTGCTCGCCGACGTGCCCTTCGTCGATCGCTTCGATGCCAAGCCGGCAGCGTTCGTGAGCCTGGCCACCGGTGGGCTCGATGAGGTCCGCGCGTTCGGTATCGACGGACTGATGCGCCACCCGGAGGCGATTGCAACCGCCAGCCCCACCGATCTTGCGGCGCTGATCGATACGCCGCGGATTGCCGCCAGTGCGCGCGCCGAGGCCGAGCGCCGCTTCGACGCGACGGTGCCGGATCTGAAACTGCTCGCGGCACTACTCGATGGTGGCGATCTGGCGCGTGCTTTGGCGCAGGCGTTCTTGAGCCGCAGCGCGTCGGTGTGGATCGTGCACGCGCAACTGCCGCGGCTGATGCGTCGGCGCACCGATGCCGGTCGGCAGGCGATCGCGCAGCTCACCCAGGCGGTGCTTGCCGTGCTCGACGATGCGCCGCGCATCACAGTGCTTGAGCGCCTGCTGCACGCCATGCGCGAGGCGCCGAGTGAACGCGACGAGGCGCTGCTGACGGTACTGACCGCCTACGCCGACGTAGCCGCGGCAACGCTGCCGCTGCTGCAGGTTCTGGCGCTGGTGCAGGATGGTACGCTGACCCAGCGCACGCTGGGTGGCGCGCTGCTCGCCGCCCACCCACAATCGTTGACGCTGCTCGGCAGTGCGCGCCTGGCGATGCTTGCAGAAGATGAAGTGCAAAGCGTGCGCGGCGCGGCAGCGATTTTGCTCGAACGCGCTTTACCGCAGCTGCAGATCGATCCCTGGCCGCTGATCCAACTCGCCGAGTCGCGATTCAGCGACAACGGCGCGCACGCTTTTGCGTTGTTGCAACGGCTCGACGCGACCGCGCTATCGCTCGATGCGCTGGTCGCTTTGTGCGATTCCAATCGCAGCGATGTGCAAGCCTTCGCCACGCGCATCGTGATTGCACGACTGTCCGATCTTGATGCACCGCAGCTATTGCAGCGGCTCATCGAACACCCGCACGTGGCGATGCGCCAACTGGCGCTCGGACTCCTCGACGCGCACTGGCCGCAGGGCACAGATGCGTTCAGTCGCCTGGCGCCGTTTTTGCGATCCAGCCTGTTGACGCCGCGCCTGGCGCGATCGGCCAAAGACCGTTTGTTCGCCATCGTCGCCGATCGCGGCGCCAGCGATGAAAGCCAGGCGCGCATCGCCATCGATATCCTGGATGCCGCATTGCGCACCGCGAATCAACGCGACTTTGAGGCAATCGCCGTCACTTTGACGCGCTTGAGACTGCTGTTTCCGACGCTCAGCAGTGCGTTCGAGGCGGTGGCATGAGCATCGAATACCGCTACTCGGGCCGCAGCGGCGTCGAGATGCACGGCGCTGACGCGCGGCTGGCATTGGCGACCAACCAGTTGCGCGAGGCGACCTTTTTCCGCGGCACGCTGGCGCAGCCGCTGCTGGCGCGCGAGAGCTTCGCTGCGCTGTATTCGGTGGTGGTTGGCGACTACAAATATCGTCCCAAGGCGCGTCTTGCTTACCGCGCGTGGCTGGAGCGCCAGGACCAGGCATTCGTCGCCAGTCTGGGCAGCAAGTCGCTCGCGGCGAAGTCGCGGATGGCGGAATTGAACGCGCGTCTGATCGAACTCGACGCCGCCCGCGCGGCGCGCCGACTACCCTTCGACGCTGCGCGCCAGCGCTGGATGCAATACGCCGTCAGCAGCGATGTTGAACTGAATCGGGTGCTGGACCCGGTGATCACTGTGCACCCGGATCAACTCTCGTTCGAGGCGTTTTCGCGCGACCAGTCGAGTTATGGTCGACTCGCGCTGCCGCTGGCTGCGTTCGAGCGCATCGAAGCGATCGAATATGGAACTACCAACATCGATTTCAGCGCGCGGCTCGCCGATCACTTCGATCGCCTGCGCAGTTATCGCGCGACGCGCTTCGATATCGGCGCCGGCGGTTTCGCTTCCGAACGCCTCGAACCCAAAGCCGGTGATGCCACCGCGCTGGAAAAACGTATCGACCTGCCCGAAGGTTGGCTCGAAGGTTTTTTGCGGGTACACGGATTGATGTCGATGGGTTTGATCCGGCTGCGCTTGCAACCGGTCGACGTGCTCAACGCGCTGAACTTTTTGCTGACACACAAAACCCGCGAGAGTCCACGCGCGCTGCGTTTCGAGCTGCGCCCCGGCGAACCGGTGCGGCTGGTGCTGGAGCCTTGGAATCGCTCGATCTGGTGCTCGCCATCCAGTGTGTACGGCGGCGACAAAATCGCGACGATTCGCGTCTGGGGGCGCGAGCGATTGCGCAGCCTGTTGCGCGTGTTGCCCGTTGCGCGACACGTGGATGTGTACCTGTCGGCCAGCGGTCTGCCGAGCGTCTGGGTGTGCGCGCTGCCATGTGGTATCGAGTTCACGCTGGCGTTGTCCGGGTGGACCGACAACGACTGGGTCGAGGGCGAAGGGCGATTCGACCTGTTGACGCAGCGATTGGCAGTCACCGCGCCGGAACTCGATCGGGTGTACACCACGCTGCGTGGGCAACGCTGGGCGCGCACGCCGGAACTGGCGTCGAGTCTGGGATTCGGCATCGAAAAAACCCGCAGTGCGCTGAGCCTGTTGGCGCAAGCCGGGCGCGCGATGATCGATCTTGGCAGTGAGTGCGTGCGCCACCGCGACCTGACCTTGCAGGCCTTCGATGCGGCACAAGCGCTGACGGCGGCGAAAAAACACGAAGCCAGCCAACCCAAAGCCAAAGCGGCCCAAGCCATCGCCGCCGCCGGCGACGTGGTGATCATCGCGCGGCGTCCGGTCGATGACGGCTACAAACTCTCCGGCAATGCGGCCGATGGCAGCAGCCGCGTCAGGCCGCAGTTGCATATCAGCCATAGCGGCGAGATCTTGAGCGCCTCGTGTACCTGTGCACAGATGTTGCGCGACGGCTTGACCAAAGGGCCATGCCCGCATGTGCTTGGTTTGCGTTTGGTGCATATGCAACGGCTCGGCCAGGAGGACGCGCAACATGGCTGAGGCTTGCATCTTGAGATTGGCTGACGTAGAAAGAATCGAGCGTGGCGCGGACGAGCTGTTCGTCTTCGCAACCCGTGCGGCGTTACGCCGCGCATGCTGGTCTGTGGCTTTTTCTTCACGGGCCCGTTCGGCACTCTCGGATCGCACCCAGCCGCGCCCGCTGCTGGTATGCGACCTGCGGTCGCCGCGGGCTGGTCGGCTGGGTGCGATCCGCATTAGTGGACCGGTCCCGTCGCAAGCTTCGTCGGAAGATGCTGCCGCGCCACGCTCGCTCTGGTTGGGGCGTGCGCCATGAGCGAACAGGAGCACCTGCAGTATTTGTACAAACGCCTCGCGCGGCTCGACGATCAAATCGTGCTGCAGCGGATGAAGGCGCTCGGTTATTGGCCGATCGCCGATGGCCTGCCGCCCGATCCGCCAGACGAAGCCGCGGAACGCAAACAAATCGAAGCCGAGCTGGCGCGCATCGGCAGGAGTGCGCTCACTGTCGACGATGTGCAGGCCGCGCTCAAAGCCGAACGCGCGCGACGCTGGGAAGAGAGCAAGAAGCGCCGCGCGTTACGCAAGGCGCAAGCCGACGCCGATCGCCGCGCCAGGCGCGATGCCTGGCAAGCCCACAAGCTCGCTACCATTGTGCACGCCGGAAGCGGCGTCAGCGATCAGCTGAACGATGCGCAGAGCGATGCGCAGAAACTCACGCGTGCCGGTCTGCCGGTATTGCACAGCGCCAGCGATCTCGCTGCTGCGCTCGGCATCAGCATCGGCAAACTGCGCTGGTTGACCTACCACCGACGCGGCGCCACGCTGGTGCATTACCACCGCTATGAGGTTCCGAAGAAGACCGGCGGTGTTCGCGCCATCTCAGCGCCGAAGCCGGCACTCGATGCCTGCCAACGCTGGATTCTGGCGATGCTCGCACCGCTGGGGACCAGCGCCCAGGCGCATGGTTTTGTCGCTGGCCGATCGACCCTGAGCAACGCGCAGAACCACGTGGGGCGCGCGCTGCTCGTGAATCTCGATCTGAAGGATTTTTTCCCCAGCGTGCGCTTCACCCGGGTGCGCGGCTTGTTTCGCGCGTTCGGTTATTCCGGAGCGGTGGCCACATTGTTGGCGCTGCTGACCACGGAACCGCCGCGGATTGCGGGCGCCATCGCCGGCGATCCACTCAAGCGCCGGTTCCATATCGCCATCGGCGAGCGCCAGTTGCCACAAGGCGCGTGCACCAGTCCGTTGCTGACCAATCTGATCTGCAAACGCCTCGATGCGCGGCTCGCGGGCCTCGCCCGTCGCGCTGGATTCGTTTACACACGGTATGCCGACGATCTCAGTTTCTCCGGCCCCGATCGCAGCCTGCTGGGGCCGCTACTGGGCGCGGTGCGACGGATATTGCACGCCGAAGGATTCACCGAACATCCCGACAAAACCCACGTGATGGGTCAGGCGCAACGCCAGGAGGTCACCGGGCTCGTGGTCAACACCGCCGTTGGCCTGAAGCGCGACGACAAACGCCGCCTGCGCGCCATGCTGCATAACGCCGCCCGAACCGGCCTCGATGCACAAAATCGCGCTGGACACCCCAATTTTCAGTCTTACCTGCGCGGCTGGGTCGCCTACGCGTCGATGGTGGAGCCGGAACGCGCACAAGAATGGTATGCAGCGTTGGCGCGGGCGGTGGGAGGCAATCAGTAGCGGCCAATGCCAGGCGCCGCAACAGTCCTTTGGAATCTCCGATTGACGCCCGCTGGTCACACGCTTCTGCTACCTTTAGCGTTTTCGCTTGCCTGATTGAGCCGTGAGTCGCGATCCCAGCCTATTTCTCAACCGCGAAACCAGTTTGCTCGCATTCCATCGGCGCGTGCTTGCCCAGGCACAGGATGATCGTGTGCCGCTGCTTGAGCGCCTGCGCTTCATGTGCATTTCGTGCACCAATCTCGATGAGTTCTACGAGGTCCGGGTGGCATCGATTCGCCACCAGGTGAACTTTCTGGCGAGCAAACCGTGGCCGGACGGACGCACTGCTGCTGATGTGTTGGCGGCGATTCGCACCGAAGCGTTGAGCCTGGTGCGCGAGCAGTACCAAACCTGGAATCAGGAACTCAAACCCAAACTCTCCGCGCAGGGCATCAATTTTTTGATGCGCGACGAGTGGAATGCGAAGCAGCGGCGCTGGTTGCAGGGTTATTTCAACGACGAGCTGATGCCAGTGTTGAGCCCGCTGGGTCTGGACCCTGCGCACCCGTTCCCACGGATCTTGAACAAGAGTTTGAATGTGGCGGTGGCGCTGAAGGGCAAAGACGCCTTCGGTCGCGAAGCGGATCTGGCGCTGGTGCGTGCGCCGCGCTCGTTGCCGCGCCTGGTGCGGCTGCCGAAAGAAATTTCCAACGGCACGCACGATGTCGTGCTGCTGAGCACCATCTTGCAGGACTTCGTCGACGATCTGTTCCCTGGCATGAAGGTCAAAGGGGTCTACCCGTTTCGGGTCACGCGCAACAGTGAGTTGTGGGTCGACGAATTCGATGTGGAAAATCTGGCGCACGCGCTGCGCGACGAGCTACTCGATCGCGGCTTCGCACGCGCGGTGCGCCTGGAAATTACCGACAGTTGCCCGCGCGCGCTGGGCCAGTATCTGTTGGAACACTTCGAACTCAGCGAAGACGATATGTTCCGCGTCAATGGGCCTGTCAATTTGAACCGCGTCGGCGCGGTGTACGACCTGGTCGACCGACCGGATTTGAAGTACCAGGCGTTCAAGCCGCGGATTCAGGCGCCGAAGGTCGGCAATGTGTTCGATATGGTGCGCGAGCAGGATGTGTTGTTGCACCATCCTTTCGACAGTTTTTCGACCGTCGTCGATTTGCTGAAAACCGCCGCGCACGATCCCGATGTGTTGGCGATCAAACAAACACTGTATCGCACCGGTCGCAAATCGGTGCTGGTCGACTACTTGATAGAAGCCGCCCGCGCCGGCAAGGATGTCACCGTCATCGTTGAGCTGCGCGCTCGCTTCGATGAAGAGGCGAACATCGATCTGGCCAATCGGCTGCAGGAGGCCGGCGTGCAGGTGGTCTATGGCGTGGTCGGTTACAAGACGCACGCCAAGATGCTGCTCATCGTGCGCCGCGAAAACGGCAAGCTCAGGCGCTACGTGCATTTGGGAACCGGCAACTATCACCAGGGCACCAGCAGCGTTTACACCGATATCGGTCTGATCACGGCCGATACCGACATCGGCGAAGATGTGCACAAGCTGTTCCAGCAGTTGTCAGGCTTGAGTCAGGCGATCAAGCTCAAACAAGTGCTGCATTCGCCGTTTACGCTGCACAAACAGCTGATCCACAAGATCGACCGCGAGGCCAAGAACGCGCGCGCCGGTAAGGGCGGAAAAATCCTGGCGCGCATGAACGCGTTGAGCGAACCGCAGGTCATCGACGCGCTCTATCGTGCCAGCGAAGCTGGCGTCGAAGTGGTGTTGTTCGTACGCGGGATTTGTGTGCTGCGGCCGGGCGTGCCGGGTGTCAGCGACAACATCCGCGTGTATTCCATCGTCGGCCGTTTTCTCGAACATTCCCGCGTCTGTTATTTCTACAACAACGGTCGCGAAGAGCTGTATGCGTCCAGCGCCGATTGGATGGAACGCAATCTGTTGAACCGCGTCGAGACCTGCTTTCCGATTCTCGATTCGAGCCTGCGACAGCGTGTCTTCAACGAGACTCTGGAGAACTACCTGGCCGACAACACGCAGGCGTGGCGCCTGCAGAGCGACGGCAGTTACGTGCGCGTCGAAGCGGGCGACGACATGCCGCACGCGGCGCAGAGCGCGCTGCTGGCGCGCATTGCAGGATGATAGAAATGCCGTTCGACCCTAAAGACATCGTCGATAGTACGCCGCTGGCCGCGGTCGATCTTGGGTCGAACAGTTTCCATATGATCGTCGCCCGTTTTTCCGAAGGTGAGCTGCAGGTCGTCGACCGCCTGCGCGATTCGGTCCGCATGGCCGCTGGGCTCACCGCAGATGGGCAACTGAACCCGGACGTCCGCGAGCGGGCGATCGCCTGTTTATCGCGCTTTGGGCAACGCCTGAGCAATGTGCCGCGGGAGCGCATTCGCGCTGTGGCGACCAACTCGGTGCGCCAGCTGAAATCGCCGCGCGCCTTCCTGATGACCGCGGAAACCGCGCTGGGCGCACCCATCGAGGTGGTCTCCGGTCGCGAAGAGGCGCGGCTGATTTACCTGGGCGTCGCGCACGGACTGAACGATCCGCGCCAACAGCAGTTGGTGATCGATGTCGGCGGCGGCAGTACCGAACTGATCATCGGCCGCGGCTTCGACACACTGGAAACCGAGAGTCTGCAGCTCGGCTGCGTAGCCACCTCGCAGCGCTTTTTTGCCGACGGCAAAGTCACGCGCAAACGTTGGCAAGATGCGCAGTTGCGGCTGTCCATCGAATTTCAGCCGATACTGGCCGCGTACAAAGCGCGCGGCTGGAAACGTGTCATCGGCAGCTCTGGAACCGTCAAGTCGCTGAGCAGCATTCTGCATGCGATGGGTGGCCGCGAGCGCGAAGTGACGCGCGCCGGATTGCTGGATTTGATTGATCGCGTCATCGAAGTGGGCGTTGTGCAGCGCGCACGTTTGCCGTCGCTGAGCGAAGACCGCCGACCGATTTTCCTCGGCGGTCTGGCGGCGCTTTGGGCGTGTTATGAGGCGCTCGATCTGGATCTGTTACGCGTCAGCGACTACGCAATGCGCGAGGGTTTGTTGTACGATTCGCTCGGCCGCCAGCAACAGCAGGATCCGCGCGAACGCAGCATCCGCACGCTGGCAAAACGCTATGCCGTGGATCAGGCGCAGGCGCTGCGCGTGCAGGCCACGGCGCTCAATCTGTTCGACCAGGCGGCCGCCGGCTGGGGTCTGATGCAGGAAGAGCGCGACACCTTGTTGTACGCCACGCTGGTGCATGAGATCGGCCTGTCGATCTCGCATACGCAACACCACAAACATGGCGCGTACATTATCGAACATTCGGATTTGCCGGGCTTCTCCCGGCAAGAACAAGCAACCGTCGCGGCGCTGGTGCTCGGCCATCGCCGCGGAATTCCCGATCACACCTTCGAAGACATCGCCGAACGTGATCTCGACCGTTTTCAAAAGACCTTGGCGATTTTCCGACTCGCCGTGGTCCTGCACCGTGCACGCAGCGAAGAAGCCCTGCCACCGCTGACCGTCAACATCCTCGGCCGCGACTTCGACCTCAAATTCCCGCGCGGCTGGCTGACCAAGCATCCGTTGACCTGGACCGACCTTCGGCAGGAAAAAAACACCTTCGACGAACTCGGCTTGCGGCTGCGCTTGCGGGTTGGTTAGCCGAAGCACGAGACAAATTCACCAGCGCAGCAGTGCGATGTCAGTTTGATCCTGGTTCATGGCGGTCATAACGAGGCGCCCGTTAGCGATGGCGATTTCCGGCACCAGTGGCGCGGCCTGCGCGCCGCGGCGGAGTTCGCGGACGATGCTGGTTTCGCCGTTCTCATCGAGCGTCCGGAGCGTCGGCGGGCTGGTCCATTGGATAAACCAGACGCGGTCGTCGGCGATGGTCCAGGACGTCTGATTCACGAGATTGATTCGGTCGCTCAACAACACCGGTTCGGCATCCTCTGGCCGCAGTTGATAAAGCCCAGGCAGACCTTCCAAGGTCAGCAGCAGCCGTCCATCGGCGGCCTCTGCAACGCGATTGCCGCCCAGGAGTTGCCTCGTCGTGGTCCATCGGTCCTGGTCTCGGTCCAACACCAGCAGATGCAGCGCGCCATCGATCTCGGTGATGGCTAACAATCGCCCTGCCGTTCGCGAGCCGTGCAGGGAGCGAATCGAACCCGGGATGCCCTGGACCGGCTGCTCGCGACGCGTGGCGACATCCAGCGCGAGTGCATCCCAGCGTTCTGCCGAAGACGTCACGATCAACAGCGACTTGCCGTCCGGGTGCCAGGCGACCTCGCGGACGCGCTGGCCTTGCAATTGACTCAGCTGCTGCGCCGCCGTCTGGCCGCGTACGATCCAGAGCTGATCTGCACCGCTGCGATTCGAAACAAAAGCCAGGCTTGCACCGTCAGGCGAAAACTGGGCCGCACGATCGCTACCGGTGGACGGCGGCAACACCGGAAGCCCGTCATCCTCGCCGTGCAGCTGAAAAGACCAGAGTTGTGTCTGCTGCCGCGGCCATTCGTAGGCCAACATTCGCGTACCAGTTGCGGCGCTCGGATGTCGGGCCGGTGCGACGCTCAGACGCTGGCGCCGGGACGTTGCGGGATCGAAGGCGACCAGCTCGGAAGGTCCGTAGGCATCGGTGGCATAAATCAACAGACCTTCGTCGCCAAGCCAGGTGTGACCGGTCAACCAGGATGCTGCTGCCGTAACCTCCTGCAACTGGCCGCTTTGCTGATCGAGCAACATCAGGTTGCTAAACCTGCGGCCACGGCGGAACGCCAAGTAGCGACCAGTGGGCGAGAGCTTCGGCTCGGAATCGTGATCGTTTTCGCGCCGCGGATATTGGAGGACTTCATCCCGGTCTGAGTTCAGCCATTGACGGTGAATTCGCAGCCCTGGCGAGTCCGGCGTCATGTAGGTGGTATAGAGCGTATCCGGCGTTGGCCATTGGAACCAGCTGATGACGCTCGGAATGCAGTTGCGCAACACACGAGAGGCGCCGCCCATGGCCGCCACCGCGCGCACAACACAGTCCTGACCGGAAAAACTCAAGAACGCAACTTCTCGTCCGTCCGGCGCCCAAACCGGATGTGCCTGGTCGGCCGTCGCATCGCTGAGCAGCGGCGTTTGGGCGCTGCTGCCAGGAATTTGCACCACCACTTCGCGATGGCCGTTGCTGCGCAGAACCGAATAGGCGACGCGACTGCCATCCGGCGACAATGCTGGCCAGCGCTCCGATGCCGGATCGGCGCTGAGAATTTCGATGGCTGGCGCGGGCAAGATCGACGAGCTCTCCGTATTCGTCTTTGTGGACGGGAGTCGCGACCAATGCCAGAGACCAATCATCGCGAGCGAGACAACAGCGACCCAAAAAACACTTGCCCACGACGATTTCGGCCCGGTCGCTGGCGGCGGGTGTTCCTGGCCAGGTGCGGGCGCGATGAGCTCCGCCGCCTCAACCGGTGCTAACTGCGGTTTGAGGTCGAGCGTGTCTGCGACGGGCGCGGCGTCGGCGGAAGTCATTTCCGTCCCGAGTCGAGTGACCTCCGCCTGCAGCCGATAGCCGACTTTCGGCACCGTGACCAGCACCGACGCGCCGCCGTGCAAAGCGCGTCGCAGTTCGACGATCACCTGTGTGAGCACATCCGGCGTGCGAAATTGATCGGGCCAGACGCGATCGAGTAGCGTGTCGCGCGTCACCGTATGCCCGACGTGTTCGGCCAACACGATCAAAACCTGGGCGGCCTTCAGTGGCAGGCGGGTGTGGGCGTCGGCTGAGCTAAGCGTCAGTGTTCCTCCATCGAAGATCTGCTCGCCAATCGCAAAGCGCTGCTCCACCAATTGCACTTTCAACCTCTCTTGTACGCTGCTGCGGCTTGATTCATCGCGTTTTCGTCAAAGCTTCGTCGAAACTTCGGAACAACATCCTGACGGACAGCATTGCGTGCGCTTTGACTAAGAACTCCTAACACCAGGAGTGCAACAATGCGCAATACACTACAAGTTTTTTCAATTCACAGGCTCTGGTTCGGCGCAGCTTTGCTCGCGGGACTGCCTTTCATCGCGTCGGCTCAGCAGCCACCGCAGTTGCTGCGCAGTTATTCGGCGCCGGGCATCGGCTTTGCGGTGGCCGACATGCCGGACCTCGATGGCGATGGTCGGCGCGACTTCATTACCGGCGCTCAGCGGACCGGTACCGTCGCCGCCTGGTCCACAACCCGCGACGCGGCGTTGTGGAGCGCGTCGCCGGGCCTTGCGAGCCTGGGCTGGTCGGTGGCGGCTGCCGGTGATATCAATCGCGACGGCGTTTCGGATGTGATCGCCGGGGGGCGCAACGCACCATCGGGCGGCGCGGTGATGTTGTTATCGGGACGCGACGGCGCACAACTGGCCAGCCTGGTGCCATCGCCTGGGACGTTCGGCTTCGGTTCGGCCGTCAGCGGACTCGATGATCTGGATGGCGACGGCGTGCCGGAACTGCTGGCAGGCGCTTCGTCGAGCGCCGTCGCCTTGGTGTTTTCGGGCGCGAACGGCGCGATTCTGCGCACGCATGACAGCGCGCCCGGCACCGAATTTGGCGCTGGGGCTGCGCGTTTGGGCGATCTCAACGGCGATGGCGTCGGCGAGTACGTGATCGGCGCTCCGAGTGATGCACCCGGGCGCGCATTTGTGTACTCCGGCGCATCTGGGCAGTTGCTGTACACCTTGACGGCCGATGCGCTGGGTCGCTTCGGCGAGTTTTTCGTGGCCAATGCCGGCGATGTGAATGCCGACGGACGCAGCGATGTGTACGTCGGCGCCTACACGGAAGGTGCTGGTGGCGCGGCCTACGTGTTCTCCGGGCGGACCGGTAATCGCCTGTTCCGGCTTGCCGGCACGCAAAGCGAAGGCATGGGCCCCGGGCGCTCAGCAGGTGACGTGAATGGCGATGGCCATGCTGACTTGATCATTGGTTCGTACACCTTCAGCGGCGCTGGTCTGGGTCAAGGCGGTCGCGTTCGCGTGTTCAGTGGCGCCGATCAGAGCGTGCTGGTCACGATCAACGGCGCCCGTCCAGGCGCACAATTCGGCTTCGACGCGGTCGGGATTGGCGACGTCACGGGCGATGGTGCGCTGGACTTTCTGATCAGTAGCCCGCCGGGAAATTTCGCCGACGTTTATGCCGGCAGCATTGTGGTCAATTCGTTGGACGTGACCGGCGCGTGGTTCAACCCTGCGCAGGATGGCCATGGATTGTTACTGGAGCAGTTGCCGGACAACACCGTTTTGGCCTCGTGGTTCACCTACGACCCGGCCGGTAGCGGCGCGCAACGCTGGTTCTTCGGAACTGGAGCGATCGCCAATGGAATCGCCCAAATCAACGTATTTGACATCACCGGCATCGGGGCGCGTTTCATCCCGAACTGGCAAAGTGGTGCAACCACACAGCGCCCACTCGGGCAACTGCGCATCCAATTCGCGTCTTGTTCCGGCGCGCGCATCGATTACGAGCTCAATGCACCCTACGGTACCGGCAGCTTCCCGATGCAACGCTTGAGTACGCCCAATGGTGTTGCTTGCGGCAGCGCTGCGATCGCCAGCGGCGCAATACACGGCATGACGGGTGCCTGGTTCGATCCGGCACAAAGCGGCCATGGCCTGCTGGTCGAAAATCTGGCGGATGGCAACGTGCTCGCCACCTGGTACACCTTCGACCAGAACGGTCAGCCGGCGTGGATTCTAGGCACGGGCCGCATCGAAAATGGCGTCGCTGTGTTACGCGCCGAGCGCACACAAGGAGGACGTTTTGTCGACGGATTCAATCCCACGACGGTGCAGCGCAGCACCATCGGCGAGTTGCGTTTGTCGATGACATCCTGCAGCCGGGGCCGTGTGGACTACACGCTCGGCACAGCGTTTGGAACCGGGTCGATGACACTGACCCGCCTAACCCAGCCCAGAGGACTGGGCTGCCGTTGATTTCCTTACTGCAGTTGCACAATGGAGTATTCGCAATGCACTTATTGTTATTTGTTCTCTTGATCCTGGCTGCATCTGAAGCAGCCGCTGCGACACCCTGCTCTGGCGCAGAGCATCGACAGTTCGACTTCTGGCTGGGCAACTGGCGCGTGATGGGCGGGCGCAACGGCGATCAGTTCCAGGGCAAGAATCGAATCGAACGCAGCAAAGACGGTTGCCGAGTCGTCGAGTATTGGTCCGGCGCAGGCGGAATGAACGGTATGAGTCTCAACGCCTGGGACGCTAATCACCGGGTTTGGCGACAGTTCTGGGTGGGCGGCGACGGCGTGGTGTTGAGCCTGGAAGGCAAACTGATCGATGGCGTGATGTTGATGGAAGGTGAGTTGGCCGCAGCAAACGGCGGTGTGCAGCGACAACGGATCACCTGGACGCCGCAGGCGGAGGGGAAGGTGCAGCAGAAATGGGAGGTTTCGGACGATGGCCAGCAGTGGTCCATCAGCTTTTTGGGCCTGTATCTGCCGGATTAGCCCTCGCGGTCTCGAGCGACGGCCAGCCCGGAGAAACATCGACGTATTGGAGACCATCCGCGGGAGGGCGCCGCTCCTGCGCCGCCGCTGGCAGCATATGGAACATGCGAGCGCCGCAGGAGCAGCGCCCTCCTCAATGCGCTTCCCTCGGAACGCCTTGCCCGCGCGTTCATCGCGTTCGTCGCGAAGTCCGGTCAGTCGAGAAACGACGCACCGCTACTATGAACTCAGGCCATATCCTCGCGATGCCATGAAGTGGGCGAGCCAGGCGGATGCTCGATCGCCGAGCAGGAAGCAGCGCGTTCCCATTAGAATCGCGCCCCTCGAAGCGCTCCGGCCTGGACTCATGTTCGAAAACTTAAGCAAACGCCTCTCCGATACGATCAATAAGCTGCGCGGGCGCGGGCGCTTGAGCGAAGAGAACATTCGCGAGGCACTGCGCGAAGTTCGCATTGCGCTGTTGGAAGCGGACGTGGCACTGCCTGTGGTACAGGCGTTGATCGAACGCGTCAAAGCGCGCGCGATCGGCCAGGAGGTTTTGCAAAGCCTGTCGCCGGGCCAGACGCTGATCAAGATCGTCAACGACGAACTGGTTGCGGTGATGGGCGCGCGCAACGAGGATCTGAATCTGAATTGTCCGGCGCCGGCGGTGATTTTGATGGCCGGCCTGCAGGGCTCCGGGAAAACCACAACCACCGGCAAATTGGCGCGACTGTTGCGTGAGCGCAAGAAGAAACGCGTCATGGTCGTGAGCTGCGATGTCTATCGGCCCGCGGCCATCGAGCAGTTGAAAACCGTGGCCGGGCAAGTGGAAGCGACGTTTTTCGAGAGCACGCCTGAGCAACGCCCGTTGGACATTGCGCGTGCCGCGCTCGAAGCCGCCAAACGCTCGCTGGCAGACGTGCTGATTGTCGACACGGCCGGGCGGCTGGCCATCGATCAAGCGATGATGACCGAGGTTGCTGAGTTGCACCGGGCGCTGCAACCGATCGAGACACTGTTCGTGGTCGATAGCATGACCGGCCAGGACGCGGCGAACACCGCCAAGGCCTTTGCCGAAGCCTTGCCATTGACCGGCGTGATTCTGACCAAAACCGACGGCGACGCTCGCGGCGGTGCGGCGTTGTCGGTGCGCTATCTGACCGGCCGACCGATCAAGTTCATGGGCGCGGGCGAGAAGCTCGATGCCCTCGAGCCGTTCCATCCGGACCGCGTGGCCTCGCGCATCCTGGGCATGGGCGACGTGATGTCGCTGATCGAGGATGTGACGCGCAAGGCCGATCAGGACACGATGGAGAAGCTGGCCAAAAAAGTGGTCAGCGGCAAGAAGTTCGATCTATCGGATATGCGCGATCAGCTGCAGCAGATGCAGGGCATGGGCGGCATGGCGCAGTTGATGGACAAGATGCCGATGTTGCCGAAAATCGACGATCCATCCGCGGTTGGTGCCATGGGCGACAAAGAAGTGCGCAAGATGATCGCGATCATCAACTCGATGACCAAGAAGGAACGGCGCTTTCCTGATCTCTTGAATGGCTCGCGGCGCGCGCGCATCGCCAAGGGTTCGGGCACGCACCCATCGGATGTGAACAAGCTGATGAAGCAGTACATGACGATGGAAAAGATGATGAAAAAGCTCTCCGGCGGCGGCATGCGCGGCATGCTGCGCGCCCTCAAGGGCCTGGGTGGCGGCGGTGGTTTTGGTGGAATGCCCGGATTCCGAGGCTAAGGCAGATCTCTCTGTACCCGACGCAAATCCGACCACGAACTCGGCCGGGCCTTGAAACTTCTACCCAATCGCCCCAAGCTGTGCGGCAGCAACTGGAGTCCAACGCTATGGCCCTTCTAACGATTCTCGAGTTTCCCGACGAACGTTTGCGTACGGTCGCCAAACCCATCGCGGAATTCGATGCCGCCCTGCAAACGCGCATCGACGACATGTTCGAAACCATGTACGCCGCGCCAGGCATTGGCCTGGCAGCCACACAAGTCGATGATCATCGCCAGCTGATCGTCATGGACGTCAGCGAGAACAAAGACCAGCCGCTGGTGGTCATCAACCCGAAAATCGTCGAACGCGAGGGCGTGCAAACCTATCAGGAGGGCTGCCTGTCGGTGCCCGGCATTTTTGCCGACGTCGATCGCGCCGATCACATCGTCGTCGAATGCCTGGATCGCCACGGCCAGCCGCAGCGCATCGCAGCATCGGGTTTGCTCGCGGTTTGTATCCAACACGAAATGGACCATCTGGCCGGTAAGGTGTTCGTCGACTATTTGTCGCCACTGAAACGGCAAATGGTGCAGCGCAAGCTCGACAAGCGCCGTCGGCAAGCCGCATGAGGGTGATTTTCGCCGGCACGCCGGCGTTTTCAGTGCCTGCGTTCGAAGCGGTACTCGACACCTGCGAATGTGTTGCGGCGTACACCCAGCCGGATCGCCCGGCGGGCCGCGGTCGGCAGCTGACGCCAAGCGCCGTCAAACAACGCGCCATCGACGCGGGCATTGTCGTCGAACAGCCTGAATCACTGAAACCTGCTGAAGTCCAGGAATCGCTCGCGGCGTACCGTGCAGATCTGATGGTCGTGGTGGCCTACGGTTTGATCTTGCCCAAAGCGGTGCTGGCGATGCCAACCCGCGGCGCCTGGAATTTGCATGCGAGCCTGTTGCCGCGCTGGCGCGGTGCGGCGCCCATTCAGCGCGCGATTTTGGCGGGCGACGCGGAAACGGGCGTGGATTTGATGCAGATGGAAGCGGGCCTCGACACCGGGCCAGTGCTGCGCGAAGTGCGCACGCCTATCGCCGCGGACGACACTTCGGCGAGCCTGCACGATCGTCTGGCGCAACTCGGCGCCGGAGTGCTGCGTCAAGCACTGCTCGATGTGCAATCCGGCATTGAACTGATACCGCGCACGCAATCGAGCGAGGGCATCGAATACGCGCACAAAATCGACAAAGCCGAAGCATCGATCGACTGGACAGCGAGCGCAGTGGCGATCGATCGCAAGATTCGCGCATTCAACCCCTGGCCGATCGCCGAAGCCGTCATCGACGGCGAGCGCGTGCGTATCCACGCGGCGGAACCCGTCGAAGCCAGCGGCACACCGGGCGAAATCGTGCGCCATTCGCGCAGCCGATTGGTGATCGCGTGCGGTCAAGGCGCTCTGGCGATTCTGAAATTGCAGCGTGCCGGTGGGCGCGTGATCGACGCTGCGGACTTCGTCAACGCGCGCGGCTCGCGTTAGCCCGCACTCCATCATGCTTCGCGCCAACCTCGCACGCGCCCTGAAACGGATTTTCGATGGCGCCAACCTCGATCAAGCCCTGGCGACATTCGCAGCTGACGACCGGCCATTCGCGCAGGCGCTGCTGTACGCTGCCTGCCGCCAGCATTTTTCCACCGCGGCGATCATTGAAGAACTCTGCGAGCGCCGGCCCAAGCCGCTGATCCTGGCGCTGTTGCATGTTGCGTTGACCGAGTTGCGATTCCTGGCGACACCCGCACACGCGGCGGTGAACGAGAGCGTCGCAGGCGCGCGATCGATCCAGGCCAGCGCAGCCGGTTTCGTTAACGCGGTACTGCGCCGTTTTCAGCGTGAGCGCAGCGCGCTTGAGGCGCATGCCATGGAAGCCGCAGAGGCTCGCTACGAGCACCCGACGTGGTTGCTGGAAGCCATCGCGCGCGATTGGCCAGGGCACCTGGAGGCGATTTGTGCCGCCGCCAACCAGGCGCCGCCGATGTGGTTGCGCATCGACGCACGCGGACCAGGGCGCGAGCTTTATCGCGAGCGCCTGGCGCAGAGCGGCATCGCCGCTGAGATGCCAGACGATCCGCCGCACGCGTTGAAATTAGTGACGCCCGTTGCGATCGAGCGTCTCCCAGACTTTGCGCTCGGCGCGGTATCAGTGCAAGACGCCGCCGCGCAGCGCATCGTCGCCGCCGTCGCTGCGCGCGCCGGCCAGCGCGTGCTCGATGCGTGCGCGGCGCCCGGTGGCAAAGCCGCCGCACTGGTTGAAGCCGTTCCCGGCTTGTTGTTGACCGCCATCGATCGCGATGCTGCACGCATCGGACGCCTGCGCGATACCTTCGAGCGCTGCCGCGTCGACGCCCAAGTGTTGGTTGGCGATGCCGCGACCACCCTCTTCGATACGGACTTCGATCGCATCGTGATCGATGCACCTTGCACCGGCACCGGGGTGATTCGCCGCCATCCGGATATCAAGCTGCTGCGCCGTGCCAGCGACGTCGGCGCGCTGGTCGAGGAGCAACGGCGGTTGCTCGATGCGCTGTGGCGAAAGCTGAAACCCGGCGGTCGTCTGGTGTATGCGACCTGCTCGATACTGCGCGCCGAAAACGGCGATCAGATCGCCGCATTTCTGGCGCGTACACCCGAGGCGCGGTTGGCACCGGTACCGTTTGCTGCATGGGGCTTCGACGCCGGTGCCGGGCAACAGAATCTGCCGGGCGAACACGACGAGGACGGGTTTTTCTATGCGATTCTCGATCGAGTCTGAGCGCAACTGGCAGTCGCGCGTCGGCGCAAAGGAGCAACGATTGCCCATTGCCCCGGTCGCCCGTTCGACCGATGATGGCAACCGTCATCCTCGATCAGGACACGCGCATGTTGCCCGACGCCGCCCAAGCGCTGTGGAAGAGCCTACGCAAGGCGGATCGTGCCGCGATCAAGGCACGTGTCGCCGCGCTGCGCAAACGTATGCCCGACGCGGAACCCGAGGAGCTGCACCGATTGTTGGTGCAAAGCAAGTGTTTGCAGGCAGGTGCGATCGGCGCGCTGTCTGCGACGATGGAACTGTTGCCGGGTGCTGGAAAAATTGCCGGCATGTTTTTGGGCCCGGTGATCGACACCGCAACCGTTGTTGCATTGCAAGCGGAATTGGTTCTCGAGACCTTTGCCGTTTATGAGGTCGATCTGGGTGAAGCGGGAGAGCGCTTTTCGATCCTCGCGATCGCAGCGACAAACGTCGGCGCGACGCACGCGTCCAGCATCGTCACCAAATTGCTGAAGCGTTACGCGGGCGCCGTCATCGGCGGCTTCGTCCTCAAGCGCGCGTTGCCGATCACCAACATCGCCACCGCTGCGACCAAGAACATAGCGCTGACGCACGCCGTCGGCATGCGCGCGCAAGCGGTCGCCAAGTTCCGCGATGCCGAATTGGAAGAGTGGCCAAAGCTGATGAAACAGGTCACCAATATCGACGAGAGCACGCTGGTCGAATGGGCAACGA
Organism: Lysobacterales bacterium; assembly: GCA_022844165.1. Taxonomy (GTDB): domain Bacteria; phylum Pseudomonadota; class Gammaproteobacteria; order Xanthomonadales; family SZUA-5; genus JALHMH01. The sequence continues at coordinate 59,985 of JALHMH010000006.1, read as the reverse complement.
GCGCCGCGCGCACCGCGATCGATCAAGTTCAAGAATCGGCAAAGTCGTGGGTTGGGCGCGTCTCTGGTTTGCTCCCGAGTCTGCCCGACTTCGGCAAGCTGGCGCCCAAGGCCGACGATCCGCCGCCACCCAAAGCGGCAAAAACCAAAACGAAGGCCAAAGTCGAGGGCAAGGCCAAAACCAAGCCCGCAAAAAAGGCAAGCGCAAAGGCCAGGGCTGCACCGACCAAGACCACGGCGGCAGCGAGGCCGAACGGCACCAGAAAGCGAGCGGCTCGTCGTGGTTGAGCCCTCGTCGACTGCCGGCCGCCTAATGAGGCTTCCAGGATGAGAAAACGCGTTTTTGTGCGCATCGACGGTGCCCGTCGCGTGGGTTTTGTGTTCGCGCCTTGCTCGATAGCGAGGCGCTGATGATGTTGCTGCGATTGGCGATGCACAGCGGCGAGACCTTTGATACGACACTCGATCTGGCTCATCGGATGGACTGACTGGCCGTAAACACCCTAGCGAGGCTTCGCCTCAGACCGCCGAGCATTGTTGGCTTCGCCAGACACCGTACTTGCCAAAACCCCCATTGAGCGCTGCGCGCTCAATCGCCCCCTTGTACTCAAGGGGGCTTCAACAGCCAAAGCCGCACCGACGAAAATTTGACTCAAATGACAAGATCCAGCTTCATCAAGGACTCTATGTCCGACGAAGATCAGCGCAGAATCGGCGCCGCCACTCTGGCAATTCCGGCCAAGCCTGCCGAATCTCCCCATCAACGCCTGCCTGGCGTGGTGCTGACCTTGATCAGTTGCCTGGTCGGCGGGGCTGTCGGCTACTTTGCCGTGCACTCGCTGCAAGGCCATGGACTGCTGGTCGCGGTATCGATTGTTGTTGGATTTCTCGTGGTGTTCTGGTTGCAGGTTGTTCTGCACGAGGCGGGGCATGCGCTGGCTGGCATCGCCGTGGGTCTACGTCCAATTGCGCTTGGTGTGGGCCCGATCCGATTGCAGCGCGGTGCGGATCGCTGGCACTTCCGTTGGACGCGGGCGATACAGGGTATCGGGGGGTTCGCCATTTTGTTGCCGCCCAATGGCGAACAATCCGTGCGACAGAGCGCGATTTATCTGTTCGGTGGTCCGCTGATGAATCTGGCGATTGCGGCAATTGCCGCGCCATTTGCGTTCAATGCAAGCGGGAGTACCGCTGCAATCGGCATCGCCGTGTTTGGCTCGGGCGTGTTCCTAGGTCTGGTCAACCTTGTACCGTTCGTCTCCGGCGGATGGAGTACCGACGGCCGCCAGCTGCTCAAGTTATGGCACAACAGCGATGAAACCAAAGCCATCATGCAACTCAACCGAATGGCGGGCCTGGCGATGCTCGGCGTCCGCCCGCGGGATTGGCCCATGGCCCGTGAATTGGATCTGGATCTAACCACACTCCCCGCCCATCTCGGCGATGCATTTGCGCGCTGCCAACTGGCCCAGGCGCTCGATCGCAAGGACTACGCCAATACCGCAGCCCACGATGCGGCGGCACGCCTGGCAACCGCCTTTTGGACCAACCCCGATGGCGTGCGCCAGTTCAGTGCGCAATTGATCGCATGCTGGGCACACGAAGCGTTGGGCGAGCTCGACCTGGCTACCGCCTGGTTGCAGCAGTGCCAGGGCGGTTTGGTCGACATGACTGCGCAATGCGCAACCTTACGCGCCGCGATTGCTTTGGACCGCGGTGATGCCGCAACGGCGCGCACCGAGTGGAATGTTGCCGATCATTTGCGCAGACACACCTTCGACGCCGCCAGTCGCGCGATGCTCGATGAAGAACTCGAATTGCTCAGGCACCGCCTCAATGCCAGCGATACATCGGGCCGGCAATGACCCTGCGCAGAACTCAATCCAGCTTTCGCAATGGGCCGCACCCAACGCGGCACCGGTATTCTGCGGATCAGGCAGCAGATCGAATCGGAGCGCACGATGCTGGGACTCGTTGAGTGGCTTTTTTCCATCCTGCTGAAGAAGCGACTTCCATTGGCGAGGATCGACATCACATGGGGAGATTCCAAAGCGGCCTCGATTCGCGCTGCGCTCTCGGCGAGCGACTTCGAAACGGCCGAGCGTCAGTTGGCCCAGGCGCCCGATATGCAGACACTCGACCACTGGATCCAGGCCTGCAGCGACTGGGAGGGTCGTCCCGAATGGCTCGACCATTGGGTTTTGCAAAGGCCCCGTTCCGCGCTGGCGCGTTTGGTGCGGGGCGCTCACTCCACGCATTGGGCCTGGCAAGCGAGGGGCAGCGGCTGCGCTGATCAGGTGGGCGCCGCAAAATTCCGGGAGTTTTTTCGGCGTCTGGCGCTTGCTGAAACCGACCTCGACGAGGCTCAGCGTCTGGATCCGGGTAGCGCCTTGCCTTCGGCCTTGTCGATACGGGTCTTGATGGGTCAACAAGCCAAAGAAGACCACAAACGTGCGACTTTCGAGCACGCCATCGCTTTGGCCCCTACTCTCATCAGCGCACACCGATTGATGTTGAACTCTCTTTGTGCGAAGTGGGGTGGAAGCGACGAGGCGATGTTCGCGTTTGCTCGCCAATCCGCGCCACGCTCGCCAGCGCTGCAGGTTCTCATTCCGCTCGCTCATATCGAGGCGACGATTTTCATGGATAAAGCGCACGATCGGGTCAACTATGCGAATCGACCGCAGGTCCGAGTAGAAGTCGAAGAGGCTTTCGCGAAATTTTGCGAAGGTACTGATCGTACAGCGTTACGCCAGGGCGCAAACGTCTTCGCCTTTCAATTCGTGCTGGCGAAGAACGTCAAACGGGCAGAACAGGCTTTTTCGTTGACCGAGGGGTATGTTGCGGGGGTCCCCTGGGGGTACTTCGGCGACGAACTGCCGATCTACAAAAAATACCGTGCCAAAGTGATGTGAGCCCGTCCGCCAATTTGCTGCGCGTCGTCCCCTGGCTCGCACGGCAACCGCACGCTACCAGATCAAGTCGTCAGGCACGACGAACCGCTTGTAGTACTCGTCGTCCTCGGCATTCTGGGTGTTCGAAGGCGACCTGCCGTGGTCGAGTACCGCGATGCCGCCGCGCTCGTAGATCATATCGGCGGCGTTGCGTGGCAGCAGTGCATAACCCGAGTCGTGTTCCACGACGACCAGCGCACCGCTGGCCAGTTGTTTGCGCAGGCGTTCGTCGACCAGAATTTCGCGAATCTTGCCGCCATGGGGGAAGCGGTACGGCAAGTCGCCTTTGATTGCGACTTTGTGCGTTTCGATGATCTGTAATATCTGTGCGCGCAATTCCTGCTCGCGTGCTTTGGCGTTGCGCTCCGCGGCCAGTGCCCGATCGCGCTCGGCGCGTTCGGCAAGCAGCTTATCGGCATCGATTTTGTCGGCGGCCGGTGCCTTGCCGTCGCGTTGGCGCTCTTGCGCACGTGCGGCTGCATCGACCTGTTGCTTCTTCGCGAGCCCGGCCTTGAGCAACTGTTCCTGGAGCGGGTTTCGCATGGACACGGCAAGTGTTCTCGCAGCTGCGGGTGGGGCCAATTGTAGCTGGGTCACCTGACGATGGCTCTGGAGATTGGAGTGCCGGCGTTGCGTCTCTTGCACCGGCGCTCGATCATGTGGGCCTCACACTCGATTGCGGAGCCGTCATGCGCCAGACGCTTCCCTTTACCGTAGCGCTCACCGGCGGAATCGCATCTGGCAAGTCCGCCGTGTCCGACGCGCTCGGCAAGCTTGGCGCGGCGATTGTCGACACCGACGTGCTGGCGCGCGAAGTGGTGTTGCCGGGTAGCGATGGGCTGGCGGCCGTGGTAGCTGCGTTCGGGCCAGGGGTGTTGGATGACGCTGGCGCACTCGATCGCCGAGCGCTGCGGCAGCGGGTGTTCGATGCACCCGCCGAACGCGAACGCCTGAATGCCATTCTGCACCCGCGAATTCGTGGACTGGCCGTGGCGCGACTAGCAAAAGCGGCTGGCCCGTATGCGGTCTTGGTCGTGCCACTTCTCGTCGAATCCGGCCAGTTCGATTGGGTAGAGCGCGTGCTCGTCGTCGATGTCGATGTCGATGTCGATCGCCAAATGCAGCGGCTGACCGCACGCGACGGGATCGATGCGACGCTGGCGCGCGCGATGATCGCAGCGCAGGTCACCCGCGCGCAGCGGCTGACGGCTGCCGACGACGTGATCGTCAACCGCGCCGGGTTGGACGCCCTGCAAACCGCCGTAGCGCTTGCGCACCGCCGCTATCTGGTCTTGGCCGGAATGCGCGACGACCGCCACGAAAGTTAAGGCTCTCGTCGTCTAAACTGGATGCGGCGAAGACTCTGGAGTTTGCCATGTTGCGTGTCGCCCTTGTCGTTTGTGCTGCTGCGATCGGCGCGTGGTCAGGTCGATCGCCACAGATCGCGGCGATCGAAGCGGCCAGTTGTACGCCGTCGCAACGCAAGGCAATCGCTAACAGCGACCGGCTATTCGGCGCCGGCTTCGAGTTGGTCGAAGGCGCCCCGGACAGCCATGCGATGGGGCTGTGGAACCCCCATCCGGTTCACGACACCTGCTCACGCGAATTGCACGACAGTTTTTTCGTGGTCGCTCCGGATGGCAAACGCTACCCCACCTGGCATCCACCGGTGGTGATCGATCCGGCCACGGGGCAGAGCTGTACCTTTGGCCACGAACACGGTCGCGATCCGAAGCTGTCGCAGTTGTGGAAAACCAAACAGATTCAACGGGCCTATTTCTGGGATGCGAATGGCAATGACCAGATGGATCCCGCCGAAGAAGCGCTCGCTGGGCTGCCCTTTGCATACGCCAACGAACAGGCAGACGTTTGGTTTGCGGCCAACCAGATTCCGACGATGCGCCACGAGGATCACGTCGGCCACAAGGTCGAGTGGGCGAACGGCGAGCCCGATATCGCCACGCACAACATGAGCACGGCGCCCAACGGCGGCGTGTGGATCGGTCGGCTCGGCAATGGCGTAGTTGCGGCCGATACCGGCATGCGCTGTTTTTTCCTGGCTAAAGCGCATCAGGGCACCAGCACGCCCGATGCGTTCCGCCACAACTTGCATGAAGTGATGTATCTGAGCGACTGCCGCCACGTCAGCGATCTGGCGGCATGCACGAATCCCAACGACCTGTCGACCTGCCCCGACAGCCACCCGCAGAACAGCAAGATCGCAACGACTCAGCTACAACCGTTTGGCCGCGCTGCCGGGTTCACCAGTTTCATGCCAATGTGCAACGTGCCGCGTCGCGGCGATCCACAGGATTTTGTCCAAGTCGGGCACAGTGCGTTTTCGCCGCACTACCCGGATGGGGCCGGTGATCGCGAGATCATCACGCGGCAATGCGTGGAGATCGGCTTTCTGGTTCCGCCTGGGCAATGGTCGGGCAATTTCTACGAAGCGTGGCCGGCAAGCTTGAGCGTTCGCGGCAACGCGCCGCAGGCGCTGGTCGAGGGCATCAATCTCCTGTTTGATGTGCAAGATGCAGCGCGTTATTTCTATCCCGAGGCGCTCAAAGCGCTGCGCGGTTATGACACGGTGCGCCCAGAACTGGCCGGAACCAACTTGGGCTATTCGATGGATCTGTGTTACGACCTCTCGTTATCGGCGCAGAACCGTCGGAGCCGTGGGGGACCTTGCGACTGGTCCACGAACTTTGGGCAGATCGCCGGCATCGATTGGAACGATCCGCGCTCGGGTTTTCGCGGGCTCAACCGCGGCATGTACTTCCAGCCCGGCGTGTTGCGCAATGCGGGTGGACCGCCGGTGTGGTACACCAACCCCTACGGCGTCGGCGCTTCGGCCACACCCTTTCCAGGCGCGCTGCCGCAGCGCTTCAGCGCCAAGAACATCGACTACAGCCAGCTGATTGGTGGTCAGTCGATCGATCCACGGGTCGCGCAGCGCGTCCACCCAGATGGCGGAGGCACGGTGCACGCGCCGAATTGACAGCCGCGCAGACGCCGCCCCGGCCCGCAACAAGTTGCGGGCGTTCGAGCCGGCGCGCCGCATGCCGCGCAAGCCGCCGGCTCTCACCCCTTGCGCGCTTCTGCGAGTCGACGTTCCAGGTAGTGAATGTTGAAGCCGCCGACCTGGAACATCTGGTCGAGCATGTTCTGCTGTTGCAACGGGATGTTGGTCTTGACCCCGTCGATGACCAGCTCGCTCAGCGCCACGCGCATGCGCGCAATCGCAGTGGCACGGTCCGGACCGTGGCTGATGAGTTTGGCGATCATCGCATCGTAGTTCGGCGGCACTTTGTAGCCATCGTAAAGGTGCGTGTCCATTCGAATGCCCGGGCCGCCCGGCGGGTGGTAGCGCGTCACGGTACCGGGCGAAGGCGTAAAGGTATTCGGGTCTTCGGCGTTGATGCGGCATTCGATGGAATGGCCGCGCATCACGATATCGGATTGTTCGTAGCGCAACTTCTCCCCCGAAGCGATGCGGATTTGTTCCGTCACCAGATCCACACCCGTCACCAGTTCGGTCACCGGATGTTCGACCTGGATGCGGGTGTTCATTTCGATGAAGTAGAAACGCCCGCGTTCATACAAGAACTCGAATGTGCCTGCGCCTCGATAACCGATCCGTTGACAAGCGGCGACACAAACTTCGCCGATCTCGGCGCGCTGTTTGGGGGTCAGCCCAGGCGCCGGCGATTCTTCGATGACCTTCTGATGGCGGCGTTGCATCGAACAATCGCGCTCGCCCAGGTGGATGGCGTTGCCGTGCGTATCGGCGAGCACCTGAATTTCGATATGGCGCGGATTTTCCAGGTACTTTTCCAAATACACCTGATCGTTGCCAAAAGCACTGGCCGCTTCGGCGCGCGTCATCGCCACTGCATTCATCAGCGCCATTTCGGTGTGCACCACGCGCATGCCGCGACCACCGCCGCCGCCCGCCGCTTTGATAATGACCGGATAGCCGATGTCTTTGGCGATACGGGCGTTCTCGATCGCATCGTCGCCCAGCGGAGCGCCCGATCCGGGCACGCATGGCACGCCGGCTTCACGCATCGCAGTGATCGCCGACACTTTGTCGCCCATGAGGCGAATCGTCTCCGGTTTCGGGCCGATGAAGATGAACCCGGACTCTTCCACGCGCTCGGCGAAGTCTGCGTTTTCGCTCAAAAACCCATACCCTGGATGGATCGCCTGCGCATCGGTGACCTCCGCCGCCGCGATCAGCGCCGGCACATTGAGATAACTGTCCTTTGGCGCCGCCGGTCCAATGCAAACCGACTCGTCCGCCATCGCCACGTGCTTAAGATTGCGATCGACAGTGGAATGCACAGCGACCGTGCGAATACCAAGCGCCTGACAGGCCCGCAACACACGCAGCGCAATTTCGCCGCGGTTCGCGATGACGATTTTTTCGATCATCATTGCACCACGAGCAGAGGTTCGTCGAATTCGACGGGTTGTCCGTTCTGAACCAGGATCTTGACGATGGTGCCTGCGACGTCGCTTTCGATCGGATTGAACATCTTCATCGCCTCGATGATGCCGAGGGTATCGCCCACCTTGATTTGCTGACCCACTTTGATGAATGGTGGCGCGTTCGGTGCTGACGCGGCGTAGTACGTACCCACCATGGGCGAACGAACCACGGTGCCATCGTGCGCCAGGTCAGCTGGGGCAACTGGCGCATGCGGCGAGGCGGGCGCGGTCATTGCCGCCGGCGCCACCGTCGGCGTACCCACGGGAATCAGCGTTGGCGCCGCGCTCGGCATGGGGATGTTTTTCGGCCAGCGCGATAAGCGTACGGTTTCTTCGCCCTCACGAATCTCGAGTTCAGCGAGATTCGATTCTTCTAACAGCTCGATCAGTTTCTTGATCTTGCGGATGTCCATAGCCATGGGTGTTTCCTTGTCAAAGACGCGCAAGCGCTGCACGCAGCGCAAGACGATAACTATCGATGCCCAATCCAGTGATCACGCCGACGGCGAGATCCGAGAGAAAGGAGCGGTGGCGAAACGCTTCGCGCGCGTGCACATTACTCAAGTGCAACTCGATGAACGGCAAGGCGACTGCGGCGAACGCGTCACGCAGCGCAATACTGGTGTGGGTCAATGCACCGGGATTGATCAATACGAAACGCGTTCCGTCGCCGCGAGCCAAATGCAGACGATCGATCAACACATGTTCGGCATTCGATTGCAGGCAATCGAGCTGATGGCCTGCAACTTGAGCCATCGCGCGCAATTCCGCTTCGATCTCCGCCAAAGAAGCGCGACCATAGATCTCCGGTTCGCGCGTACCGAGCAGATTCAGATTCGGGCCGTTCAGTAGCAGCAGCCTGGCCATGACGACCCATCGCACCGTGAAGGCGCCGTAGTCTGCGCATTGCCGTCGCTCAAGTAAAGGCGCGAAGTTCGGCGAACATCGCCATACGTGCTGGTATGGCGGCACGCGTTGTGGACGTTTAACAATAGTCGGGGAAGCCTGACCCGTCGCAAGTCTGCACGATCAAGAAGAGCATAGCGCGCACGAGATCTCAAACCCGAGAAGTGAATCCTATCGATCGGCAGCTTCAGATGGCCAGAGGCCTTGATGCAGCCGGATCTTGGCCTTTGAGCCTGTGTCTTCGGAGCGACTTTGGCTTTTGCGGCCCCCTTGAGTCAATCGAGGCGAGCGCAGGCGCTGACGCGCTGCCAGCTGCCTAACCACCTGCGGCTGGGCCGCTGGGACGGCATCCGAGCGCACGACACTCGACAGGGTTGCGGCGAAGCCTTGCTGGCAGGTTGTTGAGAAACAGCCTGCGGGCGCGAACCATGGATGGTTCGCACATGGATCGAGCACGTAAGTGTTTGATCCATGGAGAGCGAGTCCGGACATGTGCCGGACTCGCGACTTGAGAAACGCACAGGAAGTGCGTTTCTCAACAACGTGCCTTGACCGAGACTCCAAGCGCGGGGCTGTGGCGAGCACGCTGTCGGACGAAGCCAGCAATGCTCGTCGGTCTAAGGCGATGCCTCGTTAGAGCTTATAGCTAAAGCCGAGCAAGTACGTGCGGCCCCACTCAATGTACTCGAGCGGCCGATCCTTCGAACCGGCGTAGGTCCGATACGCTTCGTCCGTCAGATTGCTGGCTTGCAGCAATACGCTCAGGCCTTCCAGCCCGCCCTTGAACGCGTAGCTCACCTGCGCATCAGTGATGCTCTCGCCGACAACGTAGCGCAAGGTTCGATTGCCATTGAAGTTGCCGATCTCGCCAATGAAGTCAGATCGGTAACGTTGGCTGATGCGCGCCTCGAAGCCATCGCGTTCATAATAGGCCGTCAGGTTGAACACGCGATCCGACAGCCCTGGCAGGTCAATGTCGCCACCGCCAACGCTGGAGGCACTTTCGGGGTCGCGGACCGTGATACTGCTGTTATAAAAGCTCGCGTTCGCCAGTACGCCAAAGCCTTCCAGCGATGCGCTCATCATCTCCAGCGGTATCGATGCTGTCAGCTCAAGGCCGGTTAGCCCGCCACCTTCGCCATTGGCCGGCGCTGTGAAATTGCCAAAGCGCCGCACCGGCGGCGTGCCGGGCTGCGGAACAAATCCGACCAGCAAATCCTGGAAGTCATATCCGTCCAGAGTTTGCGTGTAGATGTACGAGCGCAAGTCCTTGTGGAAGATGGCAGCCGCGACATAGCCCTTATTGCCTTCGAAATAGCGCTCCCACGAAACGTCGATCGCATTCGCCAACCACGGATCGAGCAGCGGATTGCCGCCAGCCCCGCCCGGTTCGCCGGTTGCCGTATTGACGCCAAACTCCAGTGAGGCGCGCAACTGATCAACCCGAGGACGCGCGACCTGGCGTGCAAGCCCAACGCGAAGTTGCTGGTTCTCGGCGATCTCGAAGGACAAATTCAAACTCGGCAAAAAGTCGGTGTACGACTTGCCGCCGCCAATGGGTCGAATCTGCTGTCCAACCGGCCGCGTTCGGTCGAAGTAATTGGCCTCAGAGGATTGGTCGACGTGCTGCGCCTGAACGCCCACATTGCCGCGGACCGGAATGTCGCCCCAGACCGTGTCGATATTTGCTCGCAGCCAAGTCGAGGTGATGACCTCGTTGACGTCCCAGGCTTTGGGAATCAGGAAGTCCAGATCGTCGCGCGGCTCGAAGCGCATATAGCGCGCGACGGCACCGGGTACGTTCCAGGCCGGGATCGTACCCAAGCCCGCGAAACCGAGATCAACCGGCCGAAACTGGAACTCGCTGCCGATCGCCGTCGGGCCTTGCGCGCCCAGGTTGATAGGGCCCTCCGGCTGGCGCTTGGATTTGTCGCGCTCAGCCCGATTAACGCCGATATCAAGCGATGCCAGCATGGAGAAATATTCTGGGGCCGGCATATTGGCGGCCAGCTTAATGCCTGTCAGCTCATCCTCCACGCTCGGCACCTTGCCGTAACCGGAACCATAAATCGTGTTGTCCAAAAATAAATCCGCCGGGTTCGAGTACGTTCGGCGCGGAGTCAATTGTGAAAAGCCGTTGCTGCGAAACACCAGGTCGATTGAGTCGAGACTCGGGGTTGGAACGCGTCTTTGGGTATTACTCTCCAGACTTAATTCATCTCGATCGGCTTTCGACCAATTGATATCGGCCGTCAGCAAAATATCGTCGAGCGTAAACTCGTTGGTCCAGCCGAACGCTTTGATGGTGTCGTCGCGCTTGTTGTACATGCCGCGAACCAGCGGATAGACGTTGTTCGCAGTACCACCGACAAAAGTGCCGTTGGGATTGATGACCGGGTTAGTCACGCTCAGGCGATCAAAACCGCCATTGTAATCGCCGAGATTGACTTCAAATTGATTGGCAGTATCTTCTTGTTCAGCTGTCGAATAAAAAACATCCAGCGTGCTCGTCCATGTATCAGTGGCATTCAATTGGAACGTTCCCAGCAGGCCCGTACGTTCGGTGTAACCAGTACGACGCAACGCTTTGATGCCGTCCGAGTAGAACGTGCCAGCTGGAACGCCCGGGCGCCAACCGGCACCAATCGCCTGCCACGGCTCATACAACCCCACCTGGTTTTCCTGAATTGGCGTATCGGCATACGAAATGCCTAATGCATAACCGAAGTTGCCATTTTCCGATTGGCCGATGTAGCTCAGGTTGACGCGACTTCCCGTGCCACTGGCATCGGCCGCGCTGCCCAAGGAATTGCGCTGGCCACGGACACCAACCACAAACACCGGATCCTTGTAATCCAGGGGCCTGACGGTACGCATGTCAATGGTGCCCGACAATCCCTGGCCCACTATGCCGGCATCCGGCGTCTTATAGATGGTCACGCCACTAAAGAGCTCAGACGGGTATTGGTCGAATTCGACACTGCGATTGTCGCCGGTGCTGACCAGCTCCCGACCATTTAACAAGGTGGTCGCAAAATCCGGCGATAACCCGCGAACGCTGATCACCTGCGCGCGACCGGCCACGCGTTGTGCGGAGAGCCCAGGCAAACGAGCAATAGATTCGGCGATCGATTGGTCCGGCAGTTTTCCGATATCTTCGGCGGAGATCGACTCAACAATCGATGTTTGATCTCTCTTGATGGCCGTGGAATTCTCGATCGCACCGCGAATACCAGTGACTTGCACGACGTCAAGTTCCTGCGCTGCGCGGCGTTCTTCTGCCTCGCGCTGGCGGCGCTGGGCAGGCGTTTCGTTGACCGCGTCGGCGCCGGCTGCATTGTCCTGCGCGTGCGCGTTGCCGGTCGCCATGAGTACTGCCGATGCGATCGCCACGGTCAATAGATTGCGTCTAAGTTGCATCATCACTCCTCCCTTCTCGATGCTGGCCGATGCGCTCACGACCGAGCATTCAGGCCAAAAATGAAACCGCGTTAACGAAGTGCTAACGAGGCCGGGATGGTAGCTGCGACGCTAGAGTAGTTGGTCTAGCTGTAATCGTATTCATGACGGCACAGCGGTTTGCATACGTGTGCGCAAGGTACTGAAAGCATCGACTGCCCCTCAAAGAGAGCGTTGTTGGTACAGCGCAGCCGAGCGCGGCGATGTCGCGCAATCCTCGCGTCCGCAAGGTCGCGGACACGAACGATGGGCACGGCGAGCGCGCAACGGAGGCATGTTCGCGAGAGTATCCGCTCCAGCGAGTATCAACCGCCGCGGGCGCCGCCAGTGCGGCGCCGTAGGCTGCCTACATCTGCCCGAATTTGCCTGCGTTGAAATCGTCGATGGCCTGTGCGATTTCTGCATGCGTGTTCATCACGAACGGCCCGTAGCCGACGATGGGTTCTTCGATAGGCGCGCCACTCAGTACCAAAAGCCTGGCGTCGTTGTTTGCCTCAACGCTGAAAGTTTCGCCATTCTTGGTGAACTGCGCGAACTGGCCTTCGCGCAGCAACTCGCTATCGTTCATTTGCACCGTGCCAGACAATGCAACGAGCGCCAGCGTGCGGCCTTTCGGCAGGCAAAACTCGCTGCGCTTGCCCGCGTTGAGCCGCACATCCCAAAGGTCGATCGGCGTGAATGTACGCGCCGGTCCCTGGTGACTCTGGAATTGGCCGGCGATGACGCGCACTCGCCCGACATCGTCCAGCGCGACGTCGGGAATCGCCGCGTCACGCAGCGTCTGATAGCCAGGTTGCGTCATTTTGTCTTTTGCTGGAAGGTTCACCCACAACTGCACCATCTCCAGGGTGCCGCCTTGTCGGGTAAACGTCTCGGAGTGAAACTCCTCGTGCAGGATGCCCGATCCCGCGGTCATCCACTGCACATCGCCCGGCCCAATGTGTCCGCCAGCGCCGGTGGAGTCGCGATGGTCGACTTCACCCTGATAGACGATCGTGACCGTCTCGAAACCCCGGTGCGGATGCACGCCAACGCCGCGCTTTCGAGCAGCCGGGGCGAACTGCGTGGGCGCGGCGTGATCGAGCAGCAGAAACGGGCTGACGTGCTGACCGTGCGCGTTGTACGAAATCAACGAGCGCACCTGGAAACCATCGCCCACCCAATGCGGACGAGGCGCGCTGTAGACAGCGACGACTTTCTTCATGATCGAACTCCTGTTGCGCGGGCACCCATTGGTGCCGTTTCGCGTCGTGAGAAATCTATCGCCAGGCCAATGGTGCGAGTAGTCGTCAAAAAGTACACTCATTGTTCCATCTATGGGACGACTACATGCTCGATCTCAACGATCTGTACTACTTTGCAATGGCCGTGGACCACGGTGGCTTTGCCCCCGCGTCCCGCGCGTTGGGCATCCCGAAATCCAAGCTCAGCCGCCGCCTGGCATTTTTGGAGGAGCGACTTGGGCTGCGGCTGGTTCAACGTTCGACGCGTAGATTCTCCACAACAGACGCTGGACAGCGCTTCTATGCGCATTGCAAAGCGATGCTGGTAGAAGCCGAAGCCGCTCAGGAATCCATTGATGCGATGCGCGCCGAGCCGCGCGGCCTGGTGCGCATGAGCTGCCCGATTGCGCTGCTGCATGCTGATGTTGGGCCGATGCTGTCCGAGTTCCTCGCGCAGTGCCCACGCGTGACGGTGCACTTGCAGGCGACCAATCGTGCCGTGGATGTGATCGGCGAAGGCTTCGATGTGGCCCTGCGCGTGCGCACGCCACCGCTCAAAGACAGCGATCTGGTGCTCAGAGTATTGGCCCGGCGCGAGCAGTGTCTGGTCGCCAGTGGGGCCTTGCTTGAGCGTTACGCCATTTCGGTGCCGGCCGATCTGGGACACGCACCGACGCTCGACAACGGCCCCTTGCGACACGACTATCGTTTCGAGCTCGCCGATACCAACGGCGCAAACGCCGCGATACGCCACCAGCCGCGACTGATTACCGATGATATGCGCACGCTGTTCGACGCAGCGATCGCCGGTGTCGGTGTCGCGCAATTGCCGCGCGTCCTGGTTCGCGATGCGCTCGCAAACGGCCAACTGATTGTCGTTTTGCCCGAATGGAAACTGCCAACGCACCTCGTGCACGCCGTGCTGCCAAGCACCCGAAACTTGCTGCCTGCCGTACGAGCGCTACTGGACTTCTTGGCTGAACGATTTACGCAGGCCGAGGTCGACCGGTGATCTCGACCCTGCCTCGAACGCGGTGGCGAATGCACAAAGTCCGCACCGGCACTTCGCAACGCGCGAACATTGGGGCCGGATCACCACAGTCGGCCCCAGCCCTATGTTGAGCAACGCACTGACTTGCTAGCGAGGCTTCGCCTCGGACCGCCGAGCATTGCTGGCTTCGTCCGACAGCGTGCTCGCCACAGCCCCGCGCTCCGCATTTCCGGCCCGGCGGCACAGCCGCCGGTCGTTCGTCTCGGCACACGCCTTGCGGCGTGTAAGCGCCGATCCTCACCCCCCTTGTACTCAAGGGGGCTTCAACTGCCAAAGCCGTTGCGCAGAAAATTTGACTCAAATGTACAGATCCGGCTCCGTCAAGGACTCAAGATCCATGTGCGAACCCTCCATGGTTCGCACCAGCAGGCTGTTTCTCAAAACCTGCTAAATCTCGCGCTGTAAACCCGGTGCCGCACCCCAGGCATCGCAGCCGTAAGTGCTGCGCAGTTTTTCAGCCAGTACTTGTCGCGCCGGATCTTCGCCGTGCACCAGATACACCGGTGGGCGCGATTTGAAATGCCCGTACCACTTCATCAGCCCGGCTTGATCGGCGTGGGCCGAGAGGCCGCCGACGGTGTGGATCTCGGCATTGACCTTGATCACTTCGTTGAATATCCGCACGGTCTTACGACCGTCGACAAGTTGCCTGCCGAGCGTGTTGTGTGCCTGATAACCGACGATCATCACGTGCGCACCTTTGCGCCATAAATTGTGTTTCAAGTGATGGCGCACGCGCCCGCCGTTGGCCATGCCGCTGCCGGCGATGATGATTGCACCGTGCGTTTGTTTGTTGATCGCGCGCGAAGCATCCAGAGATTCAACGAAGTGCAAGTTCGGCAGATTGAACGGGTCGCGATTGCCGAGCATTTCGCGTGCTTGCTCGTCGAACAGATAGCGGTGGCGTTTGTAAACGCCGGTGACCTTTGTCGCCATCGGGCTGTCGAGATAAATGCGCCAGCGCTTGAGGTTCCACTCCTCATACATTTTCGTGAACCAGTAAAGTAGCTCCTGGCTGCGGCCCACAGCAAATGCCGGAATGATGACGTTACCGCCGGTGCGTTCGGCGGCGTCGAGTACCTCACCGATCTCACGCACCGTGTCGCCGCGATTGCGATGCAATCGGTCGCCGTAGGTGGATTCCATGAGCACCATGTCGGCATGTTCGATGGGCGTCGGATCGGCAATGATCGGCGTGTGATCTGGGCCGATGTCGCCGCTGAATACCAGCGTCCGCTCGGAGTCGCCCTCTCGAATAAAGACCTCGACAATCGCCGCGCCGAGGATGTGCCCGGCATCCGACAGGCGCGCCTCAATACCGGGGAACACCTCGAAGCGCTGCCGGTAATCGACGGGCGTCAACTGTGCAAGCACCGCCGACACATCGCTCAAATCATAGAGCGGTTCGATAGGAGCGAGGCCTCGCCGCGCTCGATGCTCGTTTTCGTACTCGACGTCTGCCGCCGCCAGACGTGCCGCATCTTCGAGCATGATCTGGCACAAGTCTGCAGTCGCGCGGTGCGTAAAGATGCGTCCGGTGAAACCGCGTTTGACCAGCAGCGGCAAACGCCCGCAGTGATCGATATGCGCGTGGCTGAGAATCATCGCATCGAGATCGTCCGGCGCGAAGCCGAAGCGCTCGCGGTTGCGCTCGTCCTCCTCGCGCCCGCCCTGAATCATCCCGCAGTCGAGCAGGATCTTCTTGCCCGCTGCGCGCAGCAAATGGCTGGAGCCGGTGACTTCGCCAGCGGCGCCGAAGAATTGGATGGTGGCCATACGATCTGCTCCTTGAGCGATGCTCTAGTGATTGCGACGATACCCAGTTGTTCGTCGTTGAAGTACACGCTGGATGATGTTTGTCATTTGTACTAACATAGCGACTGCATTAACGATCAGAATAGTCATGAACGTAGTCGCTCCTTCACCTTCGGCTCGAACTGCTCGTTTGGGGCTACGCGCTACTCAACAACAAGAGCTTGTACTGCGCCGTGCAGCTGAGTTGGCGCACAAGTCGCTAACGGACTTCATTCTCGACAGTGCTTGTTTGGCGGCCGAGCAAACTTTGCTGGACCAGCGGATATTTATGGTCACTGGCAGCGAGTACCAAGCGCTGTTGACGCTGCTGGAGCAACCCGAACAGGTTAATGAGGGCTTGCGCGATTTGTTTTCGCGCAAGGCGCCTTGGGCGTGATTTTGCGCGAACCCGAGCCGCTGAATGCGGGCCACACTCTCGAAGGATTTGACTGCGGCAAACACTCGCTCAACGATTGGTTGACGCGCCACGCCAGACAAGCGCAAGCCAGCGGGTCGGCCAAGACCTTCGTCGTTTCTGACGATGCTCGTGTGGTCGGCTACTACAGCTTGACTGTCGGCCAGGTCGATGTGCTGGAGGTACCCGAACGCATCCGCAAAGGGCTGGGGCAATATCCGATTCCTGTCGTGATTCTGGCGCGATTGGCGGTGTCGCAGCACCGGCACGGGCGTGGAATCGGAATCGGATTGCTGCAAGATGCAATCCGCCGCACAATGAAAGTTGCCGAACAGGCAGGTATCCGCGCGATTCTGACGCACCCTATCGATGAAGGTGCGGAAAAGTTCTACTCGCGCTTTGGGTTCGTCGTTTCGCCACTGCGGCCACAGCAGTGGCTGTTGTTGTTAAAGGACGCTCGTCGCTGGTTAAGCTGAGTTTGACGTGCGCACGCCCATCGCACAAGCGGCCAGTCGCATCGAGTCTCCGCCACACTATGCTTCGCGCCAGTTCACCGCAGAGCATCGCCATGCAACCAGCCGATTTCCCACCCGCAGCGATACGCGCACTGGCGATCGCATCGAGCGCGATGGACGACGATCCGGCGGAGACGCAGGAGTGGTTAGAGGCGCTCGATAGCGTCGTCGCGCGCGGCGGCAAGGCACGCGCGCAGTACTTGTTCGACCGGCTCGCCGATCACGCTTTGACGCGCGGTGTGAACTCGGCGCGGGCGCGTATCACGCCTTATTGCAACACCATTCCTCGCAGCGCGGAACCGCCGTATCCGGGAGATCTGGATCTGGAAGCACGGCTCAATGCGGCGATGCGTTGGAACGCGCTGGCCATGGTGGTGCGCGCCAATACCGAAGCTGGCGAGTTGGGTGGTCATATCGCCTCCTACGCGTCGGCGGCGGATTTGTTCGAGGTCGGCTTTCATCACTTCTTCAAAGGCCCCGAACATCCCGACGGCAGCGATCTGGTGTTCCTGCAGCCGCATTCGGCGCCCGGTGTGTATGCGCGGGCTTATTTGGAAGGCTACTTGCCGGAATCGCGCTTGCATCACTATCGACGCGAGATTGATCAACCCGGACTGTGCTCCTATCCGCACCCATGGCTGATGCCGGACTTCTGGCAGTTCCCGACCGGCTCCATGGGCCTGGGCCCGATCAACGCGATTTATCAGGCGCGATTTCTGCGTTATCTGGAGCACCGTGGATTGCACGCCGGCGGAGGGCGTCGCGTCTGGGGTTTTTTTGGCGATGGCGAGATGGACGAACCCGAGTCGATCGGCGCTCTGTCGCTCGCTGCGCGCGAAGGCCTCGACAATCTGACTTTCGTGATCAACTGCAATCTGCAGCGGCTCGATGGTCCGGTGCGCGGCAATTCGCGCGTGATCGACGAGTTGGAGGCGCTGTTCACCGGCGCCGGCTGGCATGTGATCAAAGTGTTGTGGGGATCGGATTGGGACGCGCTGTTCGCGCGCGATAGCAGCGGCGAATTGCTGCGCGCGTTCGCACAAACGGTCGATGGCCAGTTCCAGACGTTTTCGGCGAACGATGGCGCCTACAACCGCGAGCGCTTCTTTGGCCAAAGCTCGGAGTTGACGCGACTGATCGATGGTTTGTCGGACGCCGATATCGATCGCCTGCGCCGCGGCGGGCACGATGCGCGCAAGCTGCATGCGGCCTATGCGGCAGCAATTGCGCATCGCGGCCAGCCGACCGTGGTGCTGGCAAAAACGATGAAGGGTTTCGGCATGGGCAAAGCCGGGCAAGGTCGCATGACCACGCATCAGCAGAAAAAGCTCGATAGCGAGGAGCTGCGCGGATTTCGCGACCGTTTCGCGCTGCCGCTCTCCGATAGCGATGTCGATGCGGTCAAGTTTTACGCGCCGCCGCCGGACAGCCCGGAGCTGCGCTATCTGCACGCGCGCCGCGAGGCGCTCGGCGGCTATCTGCCGCGGCGGCGCCAGCGCAGCAGCGAGAGATTGCCGGCGCCCAGCGCGGCGAGCTTTGCGACATTTGCGTTGGAAGCCAACGGCAAGGAAATGTCGACGACGATGGCGGTCGTACGCATGCTCGGCAACCTTCTGAAAGACGAGCATATCGGCCCGCGCGTGGTGCCGATTGTCGCCGACGAGGCGCGCACTTTCGGCATGGCCAGTCTGTTTCGTCAGGTCGGCATCTACGCGCCGCACGGCCAGAAGTACGAGCCCGAGGATATGGGCTCGATGCTCTATTACCGCGAAACGCAGAGCGGCCAGATCCTGGAAGAAGGCATCTCCGAGGCCGGCGCGATCAGTTCCTGGATCGCAGCGGCGACCAGTTATTCGACGCACGATTTGCCGATGCTGCCGTTCTACATCTACTACTCGATGTTCGGCTGGCAACGCGTCGGCGATTTGATCTGGGCCGCCGCCGATCAGCGCGCGCGGGGATTCTTGCTCGGCGCGACCAGCGGACGTACCACGTTGGGCGGCGAGGGACTGCAGCATCAGGATGGATCGAGCCATCTGGGATTTGCTGGCGTGCCCAATTGCCGCGCCTACGATCCGGCTTTTGCGTATGAGGTGGCGCTGATCGTGGAGCGCGGAATTGAGGAGATGTTGGTTGAGCAAAACGATGTGTTCTATTACTTGACGGTGTGCAACGAGAATGCGGCGCAGCCGTCGCTGCCCGCGGCTTGGCTTGCCGCGCTCTCGCCAACAACAGACGCGTCCGTCCGAGATGGTGTTCTGCGCGGTATGTACCGGCTGTCGCCGAGCTTCAACTTATCCGAGCGCGAACGACGCGTCCTCAAGGAGAAACTTGGAATAGACATCGGCAACGTGGGGGACACGACGTTGGAAGAGGTCGCTGCGCAGTTTGACGTCACGCGCGAACGCATCCGCGAAATCGAAACGCGTGCACTCGCCAAACTCAAACGCCGTGGCCCCAAACCGGCGAACGATCCGCCACCGCCACCCACCGTGAGCCTGCTCGCCTCCGGCCCGATTCTTGGGCAAGCCCTGCGCGCGGCCGATACGCTGCGCGCCGAAGGCATCGACGTCTACGTCTTCAGCGTGACCAGTTGGACCGAGCTGCACCGCGATGGCATCGAATGCGAACGCCTCGCGCGCCTCGCGCCCGACGACGAGCCGCGCACACCGTGGGTCACGCAGCAACTGCAGCACCTGCCAGGACCCGTGATCGCGGCGAGCGATTACATCCGCGCACTGCCCGAGCTGATCCGCGCCTTCGTGCCACGCCGCTACGTCACGCTCGGCACCGACGGCTTCGGCCGCAGCGACACGCGCGCGGCGCTGCGGCGCTTTTTCGAAGTCGATGCCGATTCGATCGCGAATGCTGCGCGGCATGCATTGCGCTTGGAGGGCCACGCCATTGTGACCCACGCCCGCGCTTCTTCACCGCCGCCGTGGCGGCGCTGACTCATCGCTGGGCGCGCGCGATTCCTGATACCAGGCCAACACCAGGCGCAGCGCCGAAGCGACCGTAGCGACGATCATCAAGCCACTCTGTCCGAGCGCCGCGCCAGCGGCAATGGCGCCTGGCATCACGATCAAGGCCAAGGCCAACGGCAATGCGCTTTGGTGTTCCTGGGCAAACGCCGCCTCAATCGATTTCAGCGGCTGGCTGGGTCGCAACGTGGCGAAAGTTTGGAGCACCAGGCTGGAAACGATCGCGAAAAACAGCTCGCTGTGCCAAGCGGCAACGATGGCTGGCCACCAGTTGGAAAACAAAATCAACGGCACCAGGAATGCCGCCAGCCCTGCGCCCATGACCAGTGCGAACAAACCCAGCGTCAGCACTGGCGCCAGCCACAACGAAGCGTGATCCACCCAATTCGCCTCTGGGCCAGGATCGAAGCCATGGAGTTGGAACTGCACGCGGCGGGCGACTGCACCCGCTGGCACGAGCACACAGTCGGCCAGGAACCAGATCACATAAGCCACGGCCGACCAGCCGAAGCAGAGTATTCCCAGCAACGGCAGCAGCGCATCGATACCGGCAAAAATCAAACGCCCACGTTTGCCGATGGATGGTCTCACAACGACCAGGCACCGCCTTGCCAGAAGCGTTCCAATTGCGCGCGATATGGTGCGAGGTCCAGACCCTGGGCGCGCACCCATTCGTCGTTGTAATAGGTGCAGCGATATCGTTCGCCGCCGTCGCAAATCAGCGTCACCACTGAACCGGTTTCGCTGCGCTCACGCATTTCCGCGAGCAGTGTGCAAACGCCGTAGAAGTTGGTGCCGGTGGAACCACCGCAGCGCCGACCGAGCAGGGATTCGAGAAAACGCATCGCCGCCAACGACGCGGCGTCCGGTATTTGCAGCATGCGATCGATCGCGCTTGGTACGAACGAGGGTTCGACGCGCGGCCGACCGATGCCTTCGATGCGCGAACTGCAATCGAGTGTCAGCGTCGCATCCAGGCTCTGGAAATAGTCGTAGAACACACTGCGTTCGGGATCTACGACACACAGCTGGCTGCTGCAGTCGCGTTTCGCGCAGTAACGCATGTAACGCCCGATGGTCGCGGACGTGCCACCGGTACCGGCAGAGACGACAATCCAGCGCGGAATCGGATCGGGCTCGCGCTGCATCTGTGCGTAAATCGCTTCGGCGATGTTGTTATTGCCGCGCCAATCGGTGGCCCGCTCGGCGAACGTGAACTGGTCCATGTAGTGGCCACCCAGCTCTCGCGCGAGCCGCTCGGATTCGGCGTAGACACTTGGACCATCGACCAGGTGGCAGCGCCCGCCATAAAACTCGATCTGCGCGATTTTCTCCGGCGACACGTGGCGCGGCATCACCGCGATGAACGGCAGGCCCAGCAGTCGCGCAAAGTAGGCTTCACTGATCGCGGTGCTACCGCTGGAGGCCTCGATGATCGGCGTCTTCGGTCCGATCCAGCCGTTGCACAGCCCGAACAAAAACAGCGAGCGCGCAAGCCGATGCTTCAAACTGCCTGTCGGGTGCGTGGATTCGTCTTTAAAGTAGATGCGAATCGCTGGCGCCGCCGGCCACGGGAGGCGAAACAGATGTGTATCCGCCGAACGCTGAAAGTCGGCGTCGATCTCAGCAATGGCGCTGTGCACCCACGTGCGATGTTGCGGGAAAATGCGCATATGTTCCTGCGGCAATCGTAGCAGCGAACGATAGCGCCGTTCGCTGCGAAGAAGTTGACCCCGCGTCGCTAACCTCAGGAGCCGATGCGCTCCTTCAGTGTCTCCGAATCGATCCCGAGTCGTGTGCCGACGCGCGTCAACCACGATTTTTCAGGAATGCGCATGCGACCATCGGCACGCGCCAAGGTCAACAACGCTTCCATCAATTGCTCAGAGTGGGTTGAACTCTGCCGAAACACGGCCAGAAAACGGTTCAACTCCGCTTCAACATTGAGCCCGCCAGCGCGACCACGTTCGAAGTGCGTAAACGCCAGCTTGCGGCCAGCTTTGGATAACTGCATGCGATCGATGAGTTCTTCGCCATGCGCCGCCTCTTCGGCGGACACCACACCGTCAGCGCGGGCCAGCGAGCCGAGCAATGCGAACAGCACGGCGATGAAAATTTCCTCTTTTGGATCCAGTTGTTCCTGTTTGAACAAACCACCCAAGGCGCCACTTATCCAGCCCAACGCTCCGGTCTCAGCCATTTCGATCCCCGTCGAGTGCGACCATTGCGGATGCTACGCAAAAAGGCCGCTCTTGGCGCGATGCCATGCCCAATTCGCTTCGTATATCGGCGTTGCTGCACAACGGCCTCGCGACCGGTTGTGCGCAAGTCGGGTCACAGCGTCGCCTTCGCCAACGCCGCGCGAGTGTGCGCATAGCCGCTTGCGATCGCATCTTCGAAGCGTTGCCAGGCCAACAGATCGATGTTGTCGACGGGTGGCTTGACGATGAGATCGCTCATCGCAGCGTTCGCTTCGGCGGTACTGGCGGAGTTGACCATGCCGGCACGCAACAAAATGCGCAAGATACCGGGACGTTTGGGGTGGCCGCGCCAGCGCGCCATCAGCAGCGCCCATGCAGAGGGCAGATCGGTTTCATCCAGATCCGTTGCCAGCGCGTGGTTGCCGGCAATATCGATGCCGATGACCGGCCCGTGGTGGCGTTTGCGCATCGCCGCGATCGGCAGATTGTCGATCACACCGCCGTCGACGAGCACTTTGCCGCCCTGGCAGACCGGCGGCAACACGCCGGGAATCGCGATAGACGCGCGCAATGCGCGCCACAAGGGGCCGCTGCGATGCACCACACTGCGACCGTCCGCAAGATCGGCCGAGACCGCGTAAAACGGCAACGGCAGGTCTTCGATATCGATCTCCGTAAACTCCCGCCGCAGCAGACGCGAAGCCTTACGCCCCGCGACCAGCGCCACCAGCGGAATGGTGTAATCCGACAGTGGATTGGTCGCCACAAACGAGCGCTGAAAGCAGCTCTGGATGAGATCGTCTTCCCATTCGAGCGCGATCGCGGCCGCCATCAACGAACCGATCGACGTACCGCCGACCGAATCGATCGCCAGGCCTGCCTCGCGCATGGCGCGAATCGCACCGATGTGCGCAAACCCGCGCGCACCGCCACCCGAAAACACAACACCCACGGCACGATGCGCCAGGTGGCGCGCCAGCCGATCGATATCGTTGTGATCGCGCACATGCAGATGTTGCTCAATACCAAGGCGCGTGCGCCAGGCGCGCGCTGCGCCGGGGACGATACGTCCTGGGTGCATCAAAACGAGCAAAATGGCCTGATAGGCATCGGTTGCTGACGCGGCGTCGATCGCGACGGCGGGTTCACGTGCGTCGGCCACCAGAACCAAAGTGTCGGCCTGGCGGCGACAGCGTTCGTTCCAGGCCGGGTCGCTGCTGCCGACGTAAATCACCTTTGCATGATCGGCTTCGATATCGTGCAATTCGGAAATCGTCGCATCCCGTCCTTCGTCCGCACCGACAACCGCGACCGTGCCAAACCGCGCCATGGCGTACGCCAGTCGCTCGACCAGCGGTTCGAGATCCAGGCCCGGATGCGCCGGCAGCAACGCCAGCGTGCGCGGCGGCGGATCCTGGCGTTTGGCCTCCAGCGTGCGTTCCAGGCGCTCGACCGCGACGCGCGCGATCGCCAACATCGCATCCGGATGCTGTTTTGCCAGCCGCTCGAAGCCCTCAAGAGAAAAGCGTACGACCTCCGAATCGCGCAATGCACGTACTGTCGCGGTGCGCACATGTCCGCTCAACAGCGCCATTTCGCCGACCGTTTCGCCCGGCTGCACACGGCCGAGCAACTTCAGGCGGCCGTCGACCAGGCGAAACGCACCGAGTGAACCGGCAACCAGCACATACACCGCGTCAGGCACATCGTTTTCGGCAAAGAGCTCGGCGCCGCCTGGCAAAGCGATCCACTGCAGCTCATCTGCGACCCGCACCAACGAACGCCGCTCCAATCCCGCGAACAGCGGCAAGTGCGCTACTCGGGCAAGCACATCGGCGCGGCGTTGTTGGGCGGACATCGCTCAAGTCTAGGCGAATCTCCTGCCCGGCGGACAAGACCGCTGGCCCACCCAGCTCCTATTCGAAACCGTTGCGCAATAAATCCGCGTCGACCCGGCAACGCAACGCTTGTGCACCGCTTAAAACGGTGTTGAATGCGGCATTCATCGGAAAGGGCTCGGATGACGTGCCGACGCGATGCACGACCCATCGCGACGGCGCACCAGGGCCACGCGGCGGTTCGTGCTGTACCGCCAGAGAGCGCGGATTCACTTGCGAAAGCGCGGTCGTATCGTGGCCGCGCCCGACAACGGGCAGAGCGCAGGCAGCGCCGTCCAACAATCGATGCGCCAAGGGCACCTCGGCGGCAGACTGCGGCAGCGCCCTGGTCGTGAATCCGTTCGGCGACCGCAGCGGTGCATCCAGCACATGAAAACGCAGGCCAGGCGGAATCACCGAAGGCGTATCGGTGCAAATAAACCAGTCGGCGTCGAAAACCATGCTGAACGGCTCCGGAAAATAGAGATTGCCGAATGGACCCTCAAATCGGTGCATGGCGATGGCAACAGAGTTGGGATCGCGCTGGTTGAAACCGATCCCCGGTACGCGGGTGCAGCCGCCTGCGGTGTTTCCCAAGTCCGCATCGTGTGGGAACGCCGCTGCCTCGTAGCTGGCCACAATGAAGCGACGGCCACTGATCGGCGTTGCCGCATCTTCGTGATAGAGCGCGAGGCGAGCCGGCGTTGGGCGCCAGACGCCGACCGCCTGGTCGTGCTGCATTGGCATACTCCCTTGCACCAAAGGCACGGCAACCGGATGGTTGGACGCATCGATCGATGCGGGCAAGACTGTGTAGTTGCCGTCGGAGTTTTCGGTGTTCGCCTCATGAACGAAGATGGTGTCGCGGTGCCACTGGAACGCACCAATGTCGATTGCAAGCGCATTGCCTCGACGGGGATCGCCACCTACGTCCACAAACGGCGGCTCTCCCGCCCGGGCGGACCACTGTGAGAAGCTCCCAGCCTGGATCAGTGGCGAGCCGGCGATCGGGCGCGGGAAGTCGCGGTTCTCGATCCGCGGGTCGGCGAAGATGTTGGTGCTGGACGGTACGAAACCCACGGCACTCGCAGCATTTCCGAACAAGGCGTTGAACGTGTTGTTGAGCGCCGCCATTGGCGCCCCAGAGAAGATGACGGCGGTGTTCGATTGGCCAACCACGAGGTTGTTATGCAGCTCGTAAGTGTCGGCGCGCGCGGTGCTCGCCAGCGATATGCCGAATCGCCCTTCGATCACCGAGTTGTTGACGATGCGTGCCGTCGAGACCCCTGGGAATCCCAGGACCATGCCAATGCCAGCGCCGGTGGCGTCGGGCACTGAACGAATCCAATTGTCGGCCACGCGAATGGGCGCCGACATCGGGCCATTCAGGGTGATCGTGATCGGACTCGAAGTCGCCGTGACATCGGTGCTGCCGCGTACGATGTTGCGCTCGATGCGCAATTCGCCATCATTCTGATAGATCACAAAAATGCCGTTGCGCATCCCTTGCGCGTGATTCGATTCGATCAGGTTGTCGGCAATTTGCGCACGCGCCCGGACACCGTTGACGACGTAGATGCCGTTGGCGCCGGACGGCCCGGTCGAATGCAAGACGTTGTTGGCGATCTGTACTTCCCAATTGGACATTGAGACCGCACCCCGGAGGTCGATCTCGATCGCTGCGGTTGCGCTCGATCGCGACGGGATGCCGATACGATTGCGGAGAATGCGGACATCGCCGGGCGACGCTCCAGGCGCCAGGAGACGAATTTTCCCGCGGCGTAAAACGAAGCCCTCAATGTGGCAGTTGCCCACGCCTGCCGACAGGTCGCATTCGATATCGGCGCCATCGGCAAGTACCGCATCGACACCGGGTTCGACGCTCAGGACCAACGGTCGAGTGATGGTCAAGGTACCTGGAATGGCGTGGTACAGCGGGTTGGCGCCGGCGCCGCGCACCACCCGCAGCTCCGCGCCTCCGGGCGTGGCTTCGATGCACTGCTGCAACGTCATTCCTGCGCACAGGCCCGAGGCATCAGGCCAGCGCACCGGCACAATGCCCGCATCGGCGACCGAACACCACAATAACCACAACCCAACAACACAACGCATTGCGCATCTCCAGGTCCGGCCAAAGGGGCCGCAGCCGTACAAACGAAGTCGCAATCTCGATCCGTGCAGCTTGCCAGGTGAAATGGCTGGCTGGCGCACGAAACGCTTGGCCGTACCGGCTCGCGTCTTCCCTGGACGCGCGCTATGGTTGGCGCCAGCATCTGTCCTGGAATCGACCATGCCACGCTTGTTCTGCTTGATTGGCGCGCTGTCGCTCGCCGCCACTGCCTTTGCCGAACACCCGCTGTTGACGGCTTACCCAGGATCGGTGTTGACCAAGAAAGAAGCGCTGGCCTTTAGCGAATATCAGCGCATCGTCGGCATGCGCGAGGATGCGAGTCAAACCGAGGCCTTGTCGGGCAAGCTGACCCGGTTGACCTACCGCAACCCCGCCGGCCGTTCGCCACTGGAAATCGCGGCGAACTATCGCCAGGCGCTGGTCGCGGCGGGCATGCGCATCGACTATGAATGCGTGGGCCGCGACAGCTGCGCCAGCAGCGGCATCGGCTGGCGCGAAATCCCGAGCTGGAACGCCATCAACGGTATGAACATGGGTGCCGTCAAGGATGTGCGCTACTTCACGGGGCAATTGGCGTATCAGTCGCAACGCGCATACGTGTCGGTGGCGGTCAATCCCAGTGTGCACCATGTCCACATCATCGAAGTGACACAAATGCAGCAGGGGCTCGTCGTGGCTGACGCCGCCGCGCTGGGCTCAGCCCTGGACCGCGACGGCCGGGTGGCCGTCGACGGCATTTTCTTCGACACCGACAGCGCCAAACTTCAGCCAACGTCGGACACGGCCCTTGAACAGGTCGCGTTGCTACTGAAAGAACGGCCAGCGCTGAAGTTGTACGTCGTTGGTCACACCGATAACCAGGGCAGCCTGGCGCACAATCAAAGCCTGTCCGCCAATCGCGCAGCGAGCGTTGTTGCTGCGCTCACGCAGCGCTTTGGCATCGCCGCTGGCCGAATGTCTGCACACGGCGTCGGCCCGCTGGCACCGGCCGCAGCAAACGCACAGGAACCCGGGCGAGCGCGGAATCGACGGGTTGAGATTGTGGTGCAGTAACAGCGGAACGGCTATGGCCCGTGCGCTCCATGGCGTTGCGGCCGCCGCGCACATGCTCCGCAGTGAGCGATTCGGCCCGTCACTCGACGCATCGCTCCCAGCGCTCAAAGACCAAATCCTGATCGGCCTGGCGCGAAACGCACTCAAAACTGTCGCTGGAAAAGGCTGGAAACCACGCGTCGGCGTTTTCGATGGCGAGTGGAATTCGTGTCAATTCCAGGCGCTGCGCGAGTGGCAGGCACAGCGCGTAGATTTCGCCGCCGCCGATCACCCAGATGGGTCCATCGACGGCACCCAAGGCAGCGTCCAGTGAATCGAAACTTTCGATGCCACTGTGCGCAATCGCCGCGCGCGTCAGCACGAGGTTGCGCCGTCCGGGCAAGGGTTTGCCGATCGAATCGAAGGTCTTGCGGCCCATCAGAATGGCGTGCCCAAGGGTCAGCGCCTTGAAGCGTTTCAAGTCTGCCGGATAGTGCCAGGGCAACTGGCCGCTCGCGCCAATCGCGAGGTTACGGTCGACTGCTGCGATCAAAGCGAGTTGCGGGCCGGATGGCATAGGGTAGGCCAGCACATCAGGCAATGAAGCGTGCCTCGTATAACAGCTGTTCGACTTCGTCGTTCTGTCCTGCCGCGAATTGGAAGGCGATGTGCTCATCGCCCGCGCGCACCATCAGAGCTTCGATGTCGATCACCGTGTCCTGGTCGACGATGAAATAAAGGCGAAACGGAGGGCGCGACTCGTTGCTCCACGGCAACGGTCTAACCACTCGGCAACCGCCGCGGGACACATCGGCCAGATGGCTCAAATACGCACCCTTTGCCGTGGCGATCAACACCGCAACCGCCGAAATCTCGGTGCGCGGATGGCGCCGCTTTTCGAAGCCTTGTGCCATGGCCTGTGCCGGTGAAAATATCGAACATCCAACATAGGCTGCGCCACACTCCGAATCAAGGTGCAGCCGTCACGATTGCGCATGGACATGGCATAGTCGCCGGACCGAAATAGCGCCCCTCACGCCATGACTTCGCAGACCAGCGTTTACCCGATCGGCACCCCTGGCACGCCGTGGGGCGATGTCGAGCGCCGCGCCTGGCTTGATCGACAGATCAAACATCGCAGTTATGCCGATGATGTGCTCACAGCGTTGGCCGACATCGGCAGGCATGCGCCGATCGTCGACTATGGGCAAGTTGCGTACGGCGATGAGCAGTTTGCGCTACGTGCGATCCGCAGTACCGATTGGCGCGACCACTTGCCGTGCGCACTGATCACCGGCGGCGTTCACGGTTATGAGACCAGCGGCGTACACGGCGCTTTGGCATTTGCGCGGGCGCATCTGACCGACTATGCCGGACGCCTCAATGTACTGATTGCGCCGTGCGTCAGCCCATGGGCGTATGAGCGCATCCACCGCTGGAATGCTCACGCGATCGATCCGAATCGTTCGTTCCGCGCGGGCGGCGAAGCACAAGAGGCCTTGGCACTGATGCGGTTGATTGCGCCGTGGTTCGGGCGTTTCATGGTCCATATCGACCTGCACGAAACCACCGATAGCGACGAGTCCGAGTTTCGGCCGGCGTTGGCCGCACGGGACGGCAAGCCGTATGAGCCGGGCGAAATTCCCGACGGTTTTTACCTGGTGGACGATCAGGACAATCCGCAACCGCAATTCCAGCAGGCGATCATTGATGCCGTATCGAAAGTGACGCACATAGCGCCGGCCGATGCGGCCGGCAACCTCATCGGCACGCCGTTGGTGGCGCCAGGTGTCATCCGCTATCCGTTCAAAGCGCTGGGCCTGTGTGCCGGCGCCAGCGACGCACGCTTTACGACCACCACTGAAGTGTATCCAGATAGCGCCAGGACCACGCCTGCCGAATGTGTGGCCGCGCAAGTGGCCGCGGTTCGTGCGGGCCTCGATTACGTGCTGGCCTGACGCCTCGCCGGTGCGCAACGGCCGATGGCACCGCGGCAAGCCAGTCGAGCAGACTGCTGCATCATGAACATGCGCGATCGCAGGCGGCGATCTACGCCAAGGTCACCAGGCCGGCGTCTTCAGGCGCCGACAGGTGCGGCAGACTGTTGACCGACACCAACTTGAGGCCGGATCGGGCGAGTTTGAACTCGCAGATGCCGGTGTTGGCGATCGTCAGATTCAAATCGATCGCAGCCGCCGACGACGCGCCAAGCGTCGCGGCGATCAAATGGCTCATCACGCCACCAGAGCTGACCGCCAAAACGTCGCCATGCACCAGTGCTTCACGCAACACCGATTCGGCAACGGCAATACGCGCCCGAAATGCAGCATACGATTCCGGCGGCGCAGCGATACGGTCTTCCGACCAGGCGGTCAGTGTGGTCTTGAGCAATGCGAACCAGCGCCGTTTGTCGAAGCGATCGGCCATGGCGTGCTGCAGATCCGGATCGTTCGGCGCGCCCTTGGCATAAGCGCGTACCAGATCGGCGAAGACATATTCGTTCAGCCCCAGGTGCTCCTGGCTGGGCGGCGCACTGACCAGGACCTGCACGATCGTTGCCAACGTATCGCGTTGGCGGCGCATCGTGCCGCTGTATGTCGCCGCGAAACGACGGTCGTGTGCACGCAGCCAGCGCCCGGCGCGTTGCGCCTGTTCGAAACCCAGACGCGACAACTCGTCGTAGTTGTTCGCTGTCGCGCCGGCCTGGCCGTGGCGAATCATGGTCAAAGTGCTCATTGGCGCTTCGCGATCATCTGTCTTCCCTTAGGTTGTCCCGGCAGGCCTTCAGCGAGGTCGGGAGTCAAGTCCGCGATTGCGCTTTGTGCCGGAGCGCCTCCAACTCAGATCTCGCCTTGGATTTCGGATAGGCGGCCAGAGTCGATTCAACGAGCGCCAGCGCCTCGTGCGTTTGGCCCAAGGCGAGCATCGCCATCGCCGTCAGGCTATGCACTCGGCCAATATACGCATCGCCAGGATGCGCTTGCGCAAAACCCGATGCAAACAGCGGACAGAGCTCAGGCCGACCCAGTTCGTGCGCCTTTTCGAGCAGTTGCACCAGCAGTTCGCCGCTGATCGGCCAAACTCCCGGATTCGCTGTTCGCACATCGTTCCAGAACGTCAGCGCCTGTGCCCAGCGTTCGTTAGCAATCATGACGTTGAGCCAGGATCGCGAATGGTCATTGAGCGCCGACGTATCGTTCAGGCGCTGCAGATATTGGCGATAGCGCGAGTGAACGGCATCGGTGCCGCCACGCTGTTCAATGTGCGCCGCCAACAGTCCGGCCGCTGCCACGAAATCGCCCCGTTTGGCGGGCGCTTCGCTGGCATCGAGAATTGCCTGATCCTTGTCTTTGGGTCGCTCCACTTTGCGCACCACGGGATCCGGCTGATATCCGAGCGCATCGCGCCGGTCGTATACCAGTCGTCCCAGCAGGTGAAACATCAGCACAGTGCAATAGTGCGCGATGAAGTACACCATCACCAGGCCAATCACAGGCGGCAACCACGGCGCCAAAAACCACTGCGCTCCGACTTCAACCACGAGAATCGCCAGGCACAAAAAACTCGCTTGGAAATAGCGCGGTCCGATACGCGCAATCAGCTCAATCCACCGGGTCGGATTCAGTGCGCCCATCGTCGATTCGTCGATGGCGGCGATCATCAAAGCCGCTGGCGTCGCCATTGAGATCAGCAACAGCGGCAACAACGCCAACCAGCCCGCGTCGAAAAAATAGTGCAGCACAAATGTGCCGCCGCCACCCAGGATGGTCAGCGCGATCTGCACACGCAGCACAACCCAGCCCAATGACGGTGTTGTGACGATTCCGTTCGGGGCTTCGGTCTCGCCATCGGCACTACTGACCAACACGGCCGCGGCGTAACGCAGCATGGCCACGGTCACCAGCACGTTCAGCAGGAATCCCAGCGGGATGTAGAGCACCAGGCGCAGAACCGCCAGGACACCGATCGTCAGCAATGCCTCCGATTGCAACGGATAGGCAAGCCACGACACAGAGTTCTTGGCGTTCTTGACAGAGCGCGATTTGGCGATTCGAGTCAAATTTCTGTTCCAGGCACAGTGGGCTTTTGAAGCCCTTGTGAGTCGGGGGATGGGGAACGGCACGCCGCAGGCCGCGTGCCGAACACTACCTCAGAGGTCGTGCGTGAGCGAGGTATCGGTTGCGCTCCTTCTCACCGCGTTGTTCTTTGCACCTTGACACGACGCCGATCGCCGCCCGGTCGCCGCCAGCGGTGTCTCGTCGCACGGCGGTTTACGGTACGACCGGGTTGCTGGATAGTCATCGACGTTGGTGAAAGCTCAGGACTATGGACGCAGCCAAAATCAGTGACGGATTCTTCGCCCGCTTGTTGCGCTGGCAACGATTGCGCGTGGTCTTGGTTGCCGCGGCCGTACCGACAGCGTTGTTGGCAGCCGGCTGGGAATCGCCGTACTGGGTCTTGGTGACCCGCTGGATCTATATCGGCATGCTGTTGCTCAGCGTGTTTACCCTGTTCGAACGTTGGCCGCGGCGCCTGCCGCGATGGTTCGCCCGCTGGGCGCTGCAAGTGGTTGCGGTGGTCGCGACGATCCCGATCGCCACCATGAGTGCCTATGCGCTGACGACCATCGGCCTGGACCCCCCGTGGTATCGCGATTCCGACCGATTGGAAGGCTTTGGGGTATTCACGTTTTTCACGCTGTTGGTTGCGCCCTGGATCACGGTCAGCGCACTGATCCGCCAGATCAGAGGCGAGGCGGAGAAGCAGGCACTGGCCTTCGAACTTGAGCGCAGCGAGTACCAGCGCAAGGCGCTCGATGCCCGCATACGACTGTTGCAGGCGCAAGTCGAACCACACTTTCTGTTCAACACCTTAGCCAACGTGCGCGAGCTTGTGGACTCTGGTTCGCCGCAGGCCTCCGCCGTGCTCGGCAGTTTGATCGCCTATCTGCGTGCAGCGGTTCCACGGTTGAACGATCCCGGCACCACGGTGCGTCAGGAGGTCGATTTGGTGCGCGCTTATCTTGAGGTCATGCACATGCGTATGCCAGATCGATTGCAGTACGAGCTCCACGTGCAGCCCGCAACGCTGGACCTGCGGTGCCCTTCAACGACCTTGCTGACGTTGGTCGAAAACGCCGTCCGCCACGGCATCGACCCAAGCGAAGAGGGCGGACGCATTGACGTCCACGTCGACCTGAACGATGCTGACTGCCGCGTGCGAGTCCTCGATACGGGCGTTGGGATCGCGCCGGATGGCGATACCCTCGGAACAGGTCTGACGAATCTGCGCGAGCGATTGTCGCTGGCCTTCGCCGGAAACGCACGCCTGCACCTGCTCCCGGTGCGCCCGCACGGTGTCTGCGCACAGGCCGAATTCCCGGCTCAGCGGGTGGTGTCATGAAACGACCGACCGCGCTCATCGCCGATGATGAACCGCTGTTGCGCAAATCGCTGGTGCGGCAGCTGACGCAGGTGTGGCCGGAACTCGAGATCGTCGCGCAGGCACGCAACGGCCGCGAAGCGGTGGAGCAGTTCGAGGCGAAACATCCTGCTATCTGCTTTCTCGATGTGCATATGCCTGGCGTGTCCGGCGTTGAGGCGGCACGCTACATCGGTCGGCGCGCGCATCTGGTGTTTGTCACGGCCTACAACCAATATGCGCTGCAGGCATTCGAACAGGGAGCAATCGACTATCTGGTCAAGCCCGTCGAACTCGAACGGCTGACCGATACCATCACCCGGCTGCAGGAGCGATTGCGCGCCCAGCAGCCGGCGGCCGATACCGAGGCGCTGATCGAGCAAATCGCCGCACGCCTTGGGCAAAAGTCGGCGCTGCGCTGGATACGCGCCTCGCTTGGACAAACGGTGCGCTTGATTGCGGTGGAGGACATCGACTACCTGCGCTCAGACGAAAAGTACACACGCATCGCGTGGCGCGGCGACGCCGGTCAACCCGGCGCGGCGCTCATTCGGACGCCGCTCAAAGAACTGCTGCAACAACTCGATGCCAACGTCTTCGTGCAGGTGCATCGTTCGGTCGTCGTGAATTTGCGTTCCATCCGGCATGTTGTTCGTGGCGATCACGAGACCGCAGACATCCACCTGAAGGACCGCAACGATGTGTTGCCGGTCAGCCGCAGCTACCTGCACCTGTTCCGGCAGATGTAGCCACGCCTCGCCGCCGAAGCCTGTTCGCTCTCGGCGCGCTCAGGCGCACCCTTAGCGCCGCGTCCGGCCGCAAAATGGGCATCGACGCCCGCGTCGAGCGCATCGGCGCAGCGCTCTACTACCAAGAAACCGGGCGCCTCGAAACCGGCGCGCACGCGCGAATCTGGGGCAACAACGCCGCGGTCGAGTTTACTCGGGAAGTGGAAAGCGATACTGTTCAGTCGCTCATAGACGGTCACCCATGCGCCTGGTCCTGCTCGCTTCGTTGATCGCCACCCTCTCCGCCTGCGCCAACGCGCCGCCGGAGTCCTCGACGCTGAGCGCGGAACTCGTCGCCAACGATCTCGCCGATGTGTGGAGCAACCGCGCGCAATACGCCGCGGCTGACCCGACGCTCAAAGTGCCACCCGCGATTGATGGCGAATGGCTCGATCACCAGCACGCGCGTTTTACCCGCGTCAGGGCACCCGCGCTTGGCGATACGGTGCTGTACCTGGAGTGGCGCAAAGCCGACGCCAGCGGCGACATCAGCCGCCAGCGCATCTGGAGCTTCCACGAGCGCGAAGGCGAGCTGCGCATGGATTTCTACGCCTTCATCGACGGCGCGCCCTACGCCGGCAAGAGCCACGATCCCGCCGCTTTCGCCAGTTTGGACCCTACCCACCTGCGCGGCTACGGCCCCGCGTGCGCCCTGCGCTTTGTGCCCACCGACTCCGGTTGGCGTGGCGAGATCAGCGCCAGCGACTGCACCCTCATCGCCGCGTCCGGGCGCAAAATGGGCATCGACGCCCGCGTCGAACGCGTCGGCGCAGCGCTCAACTATCAGGAATCCGGCCGCCTGGAATCTGGCGCCTACGCGTTCCGCGTACCGCCGACGATGCCGTATGTGTTTGCGCGAGAGCAGGGGCGAAGATCCGCAGATTGACGCAGCTGCCGCGCGAGTTTCGATGCTTGGTCTGCTAGAATGGTCTGGTCCAATCAGAATGGTTCAAGGTCATGCAAGTCAACGTTCAAGATGCAAAGGCGCAACTGTCCCGACTGCTGGACGCCGCGCTTTTGGGAGAAGAGGTTCTTATTGCCAAAGCCGGAAAGCCCGTTGTGCGACTGGTACCCGTGGCACTTCCTGCGCGTGTGCCAGGCGCAGCGAAAGGCAAGGCCAAAATCGGCCCGGCGTTCTTTGAGCCATTGCCTGATACCGAGTTGGATGCGTTCGGGCAATGAAAACGCTGCTCCTCGACACGCATGCTCTCCTCTGGTGGTTGCTCGATGGCGCCGAACTCAGCAAAACGGCGCGCGAGGCCATTGGCGAGGGCACGCATCGCATCCTCGTCAGCGCCGCATCGGCATGGGAGATCGCCACTAAACACCGCCTTGGAAAACTGCCCGAAGCCGAGTATCTGGTTCGCGAACTGCCACGTCTCTTACGCGCCGAGCGCTTCGAGCCGCTGCCAATGAAACTCGAACACGCATTGGCCGCAGGCCGATTACCCGGCCCGCATCGCGACCCCTTCGATCGGATGTTGATGGCACAAGCCGAGCTGGAAAAAGCGCAGATCGTCACTTGCGACCCGATCTTCAGAGAGTACGGGATGTCGATCTGCTGGTAGGGCGAAAGAAAGCAACTTGGTCGATGCGTCATTTCGCGACCTGCAGCTGCGCTTAGTGTGGTTGAAATGCAGACGGTGTCGCACCTGGACTGCTCGGCTCTCTTGAGCTTCTCAAGAATCTCGTCGGCAATAGCAGAAGCACTGTGCTCATTTGGGCTGACGTAGATATCGTCGAGCGAATATCCATCTACATCACAGTCGTCGAATCGCAGTTGATACTCGTGGTGATAGTCGACAAGGGTGCCGCCGTTCGCGCTCTGAAATCTCGTGCGTCGATCCAAGATCACTTGCCTTTTTCGTTGCAGGAAAAGCTTGACGGCGTAGTCGCGTGAAAGGCAAACGACAACCAGCGGTGAGTTGAGGTAGACGCTCCGTAACCGCTCCACGGATCCAACGCCCTTGATTGAGGGGTGCCACTCGTCGTAGAAGACAAAGTCCTTGCCGACGTCCTTGCCTATCAGGTGTGCAGACTACTTCGTTCGCGACGATATCCGATCGCCCCAGGCCGTCCGCGACACCTCACCATCCACACCCACCGCGACCCACGGTAGCGCGAGTTCGTTGAGGTATGCGCTGCCGGCTTTCAGGCCGAGCAGCATGGCGGTGGTGCAGGCGGCGCCGGCGATGAGGGTGCTGGGGGCGCTGACGCTGACGGAGCTGAAACCGGCGACGGGCCAGCCGCTGGTGGGGTCGACGATGTGCGAATAGCGTTTGCCGTCAACGACTAAGCAGCGCTCGTAATCGCCGCTGGTGGCGAGGCCACCGCTGGCGAGTTCGATATCGGCGATGGCCGCCGCAGGCGCGTTGGGATTGCGAATGCCGATTCGCCAGGGAGCGCCATCGGCGTGCGGACCGATGACGGCAATATCGCCGCCCAGATCGACAATGCCGTGATGTGCGCCGGCTTGGCGACAGAGTTCGGCGGCGCGATCGGCAGCGTATTCTTTGACCAGTCCGCCGAACTCGATGCGCGCCTCGGCGCTGGGCAGGCTCAGGCGTGCGCCGTCGATGATCAGCCGCGTAAAACCAACGTGCCGTCGCGCTGCTTCGATTTCCTCCGGCGTCGGCATGCGGCCGCATTTGCCATCCCAGAGTCGCGTCAGCGGCGCGGCGGTGATATCGAAGCGGCCGCCGCTGTCGGCGTGCAACACGGCCGCCAGCTGCAGCAACGCCTGCGACTCGTCGTCGATCAACACAGCGTTTGGCCACGCAGCGTGCCAACGTGCGAGCTCGCTGTCGTCACGATAGTGCGAGTACTTTCGATCGAGGCGGTCGACTTCGCGCTGCGCGATGTTTGCCACGATCGATGCGCGACGCGCATCGAGGCCTTCGATGGCGACAACGCACGGACAACCCATCGCCGCGAACTCCCGCTGGTAGTCGGCCGAGGCCAACAGCGGCATCAGAAGCGATAGTCGATCCCGGCATGCCACTGGCCGAAGGTCAGCCACGCCGGGTCGTCGTTATCGGAGCTGAAAAACAGCGGCTCGTCGCCGCGGTAGTACTCGTAGCCAAATACCACCGCAAAATCGCGCGACTGCCAACGCAAGTCGATGGCGCCCGAAATTGCGCCGAAGGCGCCGAGCCGGAAGTCGCTCGAATGGACGCGCCCGGCGCTGGCGATATTGGCGCTGAACGGTGCGTAGAAACTCGCGGCCGATTGTTCGTAGTAGCGCAGTTGCGGAACGATGCGCCAATCGTCGCCCAGGCTTTGATACCACGCGCCTTCGATCGCGAGGGACTGCAAGCCCCAGCTGTCGTTCGAGAGACGCGCGTCGGCATGCAGCACAGCCGAGTGCGACACCACGCTGTGCCGGTAACGCGTGTGAGCGGAAAGCTGGGTGCGCTGTTCGGGACGGGTGTCCGGCAGAGTCCGCCCACCGGCAAAAAACAGCTTGTAAGGATCGGACAAATAGCCGTTGCCGTGATTAAGGCTCAGCCCCCACTGCACGACGCGGTTGCTGTCGAGAATTTGCGCCAGGCTGGCATGCGCCGAATAGCTGCGTTTGCGTTCGCGCTCGACGCGGCCGAACAATGCTGCGTCGGTGGGTTCGATCGTGTCGCTGGAAACGCCGGCGCCGTAGCCGACGGTAAATCGATCGTCGATGGGCCGCTCATAGCTCAAGCCCAGCGCCAGCGAGCGGTAGTCGTTCTCGTCGGATGTGCTGACCTGCAACGTGCGGGAGCGGCCGTCGGTGCGCCGCGTCCAGCTGGCGACCAGCTCCGCGCGCCGATCATCGATCGTCGCCCCGCTCATGACCTGTTGCACGGCGCCGTTTTCGCCTGGCACGTTGAACCATGGCGAAGAACCGCTCATCCATTCGCGCGTCAACCGCAGCGAAACGGCGTCGCGTTCGTCGCGCTCGTGGCTCAACTCGAATTGCTGCTTGCGCACGGTATAGCGCTCATCGCTGCCATCGACCGGCGCCTCGCGCAGTGGCCGCTCGTCATACTCACTGCCACGAACACTGACGCGGGTTTCGGCGACCGCGGGTGCAGCCGCATGCAGCGCTGCGGCGGCGGCCATCAGTCGCAACAGTCGCGCGCTGCTGCCGAGTTGTTCGCTCTCCGCCATTAATTACACCCGCAACCACCGCCGGCATTGCCAAGCCGGCCACTACTGCCTTCTTTGCTGAAGCGCGTGTGCTCGCGCATCGCGGATTTGAGGGGATCCGGCTCCCATTGCATTTCGACGCTCGCCAGACGGCCGCGTTCCCAGGATTGCACGGGAGTCGATGCGCAAGCACTCAGGCACAAAGCGGCGATCAGCAGAAGTCCGAGGCGACCAGCAGGCTGTTGAGAAACGGCCTGCTGGGGCGAACCAGGGATGGTTCGCTCATGGATCGAGCACGCAAGCGGTTGATCCATGGAGAGCGAGTCCGGACATGCGCCGGACTCGCGACTTGAGAGACGCGCAGGAAGTGCGTTTCTCAACAATGTGCTAGTCATTCGCGCTCCCCAATAGACCTTCGATACTGCTGCGCAATGCGCTGAGTTCCGCTGCTCGGTAGCCGCGATGCACTTCGCGAACAACGCCTTCGCGATCGATCAAGTACGAAGATGGCATGGCTTTGACGTCGAAGGCTTTTGCCCAGGTACCCGTCGGATCGTGGGCCAGACGGATGGCGACCGGGCGCCGCTGCAAAAAACGTTCAGCGTCGACGCGTTGTTCATCGACGCTGATCGCCAACACCACAAAACCGCGTGACGCCAGTTGCGTTTCCAGTTCGGCATATGCCGGCAAGGCATGCAAACAGGGCGCGCACCACGACGCCCAAAAGTCCACGAGCACAACCTTGCCGCGAAGCGCTTCCAGCCGATGTTCGCTATCGCCACTCAGCGCGGCAACCACGACCGCTGGCGCCGCGCTGCCGACCTCCAGCGCCCGCAATGGCGCGGCGCTGACCAGCAGCGCCAACGCCAGTCCGCAGCGCCAGCCGCTCACGGCAGCACGGTCGTCGCAGGTGGCGGGCAAGTGATACCGGCCGGTACCGTCAGGCGAGTCAACTGCATGGTGCCGCTGCCGAACCCGGCGGTCGACGTAAAGTCCACGCGTCCGCTGCTGCAGCTGGTGAAGGTGAAGTTGAGCGTGCCCCAGGGTGGATTGGTCACCTGCGACGGGTTGAAGTTCGGAATGAAACGACCGCCCTGGGTTTGCGCCACAGCGATGGTTGCCGTGTTGCCGGTGATTGGTCCCACGCCGCCGAACCACGCTTGTTGGCCGGTTGGCGAGAAGGTGAACCACCACGCCAACAGCTGATTGTTGGGGAGCACTTCCAGCAGCAGGCCATGGCCGGATTGCGCCGGGTCGAACCAGGCGCCGGTATAGCTGGCATCGATCGTTGTCGTGGCTGCCTGCGTCACGCGAATGGTGCCGGCCATGCCAACGCCGGGAGAGCCGTGAGGCTCGCAGAAGATATCGAAGGTCCCGGGGTTGTTGAATGTGATCGTGACGCTCCACGGCGCCGTCGATGGTGCGCCGTTGCCACCCTGGCCATCGCAGCCGTTCGCGCAGCGAAAACCGGCGGCTTGCGACACCACGTTATGGAAACCACCGGCGTTCGTGAAGGTGACGGTATCGCCAGTGCGGATATCGAGATCGCGTGGCGTAAAAACCAGGCCTGCATTACCGCCCACCGCCACGGTGAAGTTGGCGGCCCAGACATCGACACACAGGAACATCAGAGCGAATAGAACGAGGCGCATGACAAGAACCCTATGCTGCAGGCCAACCTTAAGGCTAAACGCAGTCCATCACGATTGGATGACAGCCGCAACACAGAATTTGCATTTTTTCTGTGCAACACGCTAACCACTCACCTGCGGCGACGCCAAAGGCAAACGCGCAGCGGATTGCGCTCAACCGGGTGGCTCATGCGCACCATCGTCCATCGCCCGCAGTTGCGCGTCCAGCGAGACGCGCTCATCGAATACGAAACAGCGCCGGTCGTAACCGAACCCGCCGACCTTCTCAAAGTAGCCGAGAATTCCACCGTCCAACTGCAGCACCCGGTCGAAACCCGCGTTGCGCATCCACAAAGCGGCTTTTTCGCAGCGGATGCCGCCGGTGCAAAAACTGACGATGGTGCGATTCTGCAGCGCCGCGCGTTGGTCTTCGATCGCTGCCGGCAATTCGGTGAAACGGGAAATCGGCAGCGTCATCGCACCTGCGAAGGTGCCGTGTTCGATCTCCTGCTGGTTGCGTGTATCGAGCAACACGATATCGCGTCCTTCGTCATCGGCGCCTTGCGCGATCCACCGGGCGAGTGTGGTCGGATCGACGGCCGGCGCACGCTGTGCGGTTGCGTCGATTTCCGGTCGATCGAAGCGGATGATTTCGCGCTTGCTCTTGACCAGCAGCTTGCGAAACGGCAACGAAGCGCTCTGGCTCCACTTGCAGTCCATCGCGGCGAAACGAGCGTCGCATTGCAGCGTTTCGATGGCTGCCCGCAGCAGGCCCGGCGCGCCGGCGAGAAACAGGTTGATGCCCTCGGGCGCCACCAGCGCCGTGCCGCGGAATGCACTGAATACCTGCCGAAAATGAGCGGCCAGGGAAGCGGTGTCGTCGATGGCGACGAAACAATAGGCGGCGAGATTCAGGTACGTGGGCATGGTCGAACTCGGCTTTGGTACCTGGGCGCCGATCAAGGTGCACCGATAAGGTCGTTCATTCCGAAGATCGGTAACAGGATCGCCAGCACGATGAACAAAACGGTGCCGCCCATGAACACGATCAACAGCGGCTCAAGCACCGCAATCAATGCGCCTAAACGAGCCTGCACATGCTTTTCTTGCAGCTCGGCGCCGTGATCGAGCATCGGTTCCAACTCGCCGCTCTTTTCCCCGACGCCCACCAATCGCACCAACAGTGCCGGAAAACGGCCACTCTCTCCTAGTGCCCGCGCCAACGAACCACCCTCACGCACGCGCATCAGCGCTTGCTGGACCGCCTCGCGAAGCGGCAACAATGTCAAAGTGGCTGCGCCGAGTTTGAGTGCGTCGAGCAACGGTACCGACGCCGAAATGGCGATCGACAAGGTGCGCGCGAAGCGCGCCGAATCCTGCGCGCGAAGCAATGCGCCGAGCAGCGGTAGTCGCAACAACAGACCGTGCCACGCGCTGCGCAACGCGGGACGACGCAACGCAATCACGAAGGCAGTCGCGCCGCCGACGGTTGCCGCGAGCAAGTACGGACCTACAAGCTCCAGCACCGCGCTGATCGCCATCAACACGCGTGTCGGCCACGGCAATGCGCCACCCATATCGGCGAAAACGCCCACGACCTGCGGCACGACGTACGCCATCAGTCCGATCACAACCGCGAACGCAACCAAGGTCAACAACACGGGATAAATCAGCGCAGCGAGCAGTTTACGGCCAAGCGCCTGACGTTCCTCAAGAAATGACGCCAGGCGTTCCAGCACCATGTCGAGTTTTCCGGACTGCTCGCCTGCCGACACCGCGGCGCGATACAGCTCAGGGAAGCTCTCGGAAAACTCGGCCAACGACTCGGCCAGTGTGCGTCCTTCCATGACTTTGGCGCGCACGCCGATCAACATGCGCCGTACGGTCGGGTCACCCGCTTCATCGCCTAATGCACTCAGCGCTTCGTCGAGCGGCAGGCCAGCGCGAACCAGTGTGGCCCACTGCCGTGTCAACACCGCCAAATCGGAACCGGAGATATGGCGATGGAACAGCTCCGGTACGCTGCGCGCCGGACGTTCGCGCACTTCGACGACATTCAGGGGAACCAGACCCCGGTCGCGCAAACCCTGGCGCACGTTCTTCGGTGTGTCGCCCTGGACCACGCCTTTATGCGTGCGACCGTCGCCATCCAGCGCCTGATATTCGAAGGCGGGCACGGTTCGGGCCCTAGTAGCCGAAGCGCTTCGCGGCGGGCGTCAGCAGCTTGAACGCTTTGCTGAGTGCGCCGCCCGCATAGAGCGCGTGACGACCGTTCTCCAGGCGCTCCGGCAAGCCGCCCAACGTCGCACGTTCGCTCTCGCTCAAATCGATGCTGTCGATGGCGACACCCAACGCTTGAGCGATACGGCCCTTGAGCGAGCCGCGATCGGCATCGAACTCTTCGCCCTTGATGACCACCACCGCCAGTCCAGCCGAGGAGCGCATGCGATCCAGATGTTGGTACTGCCGCAAGAGAAAATTGGCCGCGAGTTCCAACTGCAGCACTGGCCGAACCGGTTGCGTGCCGAAAGCCAGCCAGTGCAATAAAGCGTCGCGCGGGTCGCGCACAAAAGCGAGCACACGCGCGCCCGGCAGGGCGCCGGAGAGCGCCGCGTATTGCGCCCACTCGAGCGTCGGCAATACATCGATCGGCACTCGGCCCCGCGGCACACGCTCGCGCGCAAAAGCACGCCAGTAGCGCCGACGGAACACGCGCAGTGCGGATTCCGGCAGGCGATTGTCGAGCAAACCGCGCTGGTCCGGTGACAGCCCATCGTGGCGGCCGCTGGACGTCAGCCGGTCGGCCATCACCACAACGCTGCGGCCGCGCGCCAGTGCCCGCAACAATTGCTCCGTGCCCGTGCCCGGGATGTGGGGCACAAAGACGACTGGGCCGTGTTCGTCTGCCGGCAGCGGCAAAGGCAGTTCACGCGGCGCGCCGAGCGGATCGGACAAGGCCGGCATGCGCGTTTTCGGCTGCGCCTTGTGCAGGCCAGACCAATGTTCGAACGCGCCCGCGTACTCGCCAGCGCGATCGGCGCCGTATCCCAGCAAGAAGTTGCGCATCGCGCGCACCGGTTGCGGCATTTCGTCCGCCGAGGTCTGAGCCAGCGCTCGATAGTGCGGTCCGACTTTTCCGCGTTTGAGTTCATAGGCGACAGCGATGGTCAGTGCCTTTGCGTTGCGCGGATCCAATCCCAGCGCACGTTCTGCCGCCTGCCGCGCGACGTCGGCATCGCCCCGCAATTCCGCGCCCGTGGCGTACTCGGCGTGTGCCTCGGCGATGTGCGGCTGTACCTCGCTCCAGTGTTTGGCGAATGCGTAGGCCTCGTCGATTCTTCTAAGGCGCGCCAGAATATTGAGGCGATGCGCCCACAGCGTGGACGGCGATTCGGGGTGCGTGTAACTGGCGAGCAGCGCCAGCGCATCCTCGCTGCGCGAGCTACGCAGGCGCGCCTCGGCCGCCGCGTGGATGATCGGTGCCGCCCGCGGAAGTTTGGGCAACACCGAGTCCAGCAGCCCGATGAGTGCTGCCGAATGACCGCCGCGCAACGCCGCATCCGCCAGCGGCGCAAGCACAGACAAGTCGTCTTCCGTCCAATCGCGCACGCCGAGCAGGGTCTTCAGAGCAGCGTCTGGCGCCCCATCCGCGAGTTGCGCCTGCGCCGTCAGACGGCGTACGCGCGCGTTCCCGCTATCGATGCGCAATGCGTTTTGCAGCGCCTGACGGGCGAACGCGTGATGCCCTTGCGCCAACAGCACCGCGCCGATCACCGCCTGGGCGCGCGGCTCGTTGGGCAATCGTTCGATCGCCGCTTGTGCCATCTCCAGCGCCTTCTCTGGTTGGTCGCGCAACAGTAACGTCTGCGCGAGCCCAACCATTGCGTGCGCGTCCTGCGCATCAGCCCGTAGTGCCGTCCTGAAACGCTGTTCGGCTTGTTCCAGGTGGCCCGCCGCAAGCGCCAGCTCGCCGAGCTGAGCATGCGAGCGGGACCAATTCGGATCGAGCGAGGTGGCGCGTTCCAGGTACTCGGTTGCTCGTAGCTGATCGCCTTGTTGCGCGAGCATCATTCCGTAGTTGACCAGATATCGCGGCTCATCGGGGCGCAGATCCATCGCCCGCTTGAAGTGGCTGCGCGCGCCCAACGTGTCGCCCTTGCGCGCCAGAACCACTGCATACAAGTTCACCGCTTCGGCGTCGTCGGGCGCATCGCTCAGCCGATCGCGCAGCGTGTGTTCCGCCGCTGTGAGGTGCCCCTTGTTAATCAGTTCCCGAACCGCTTCCATCGTTCGTCCGCACCAGAATCAGCCCCACATTCTCACATAGCGCACGCGGCTGCGGTTTGTTGGCGTCGTCGCAAATCGTCTTTGCGCCACGCTATTCACCGTTTCGGACGACTGGCAAGCAATGATTGTGACGCGGCGAAGCACCGGACTACGCCGCTGAAAGGCAGCCATCCACTCCGGGGGGCTCAATGCGCACGACGATCAGTGTCTGATCGTCGCGACCGACATCGCCCTCCTGATGCGCAAACAACGCGCCTAGGATGGCATCGCGCAACACCACCGGGTGTTCGGCCCCGGCTTCGATGATGGTCATCAGGCGCTCGATGCCGAATTCCACGCCGGCGGAACTGCGCGCCTCGACGATGCCGTCGGTGTACAGCACGACCCAATCGCCGGGTTCCGCAGCGACGCTTGCATTGGCGTAGCGGTGTTCGCGCAGGATGCCGATCGGAATATCGCTGCCGATGTCCAATCGGTCGACACGCCCGGCGCGCCGCCGGATCGGCGGCAAAT
This sequence comes from Lysobacterales bacterium, assembly GCA_022844165.1. GTDB lineage: Bacteria > Pseudomonadota > Gammaproteobacteria > Xanthomonadales > SZUA-5 > JALHMH01. The sequence goes on along the minus strand of JALHMH010000006.1, from coordinate 16,194 downwards.
GGCCGGCATTGCAGATGCGGAACTGGCCCTCGTGTGGCGCATACAGCAGGCCCAGCGCAGTCATGAAGTGGCCACGCGATCGGCGCGAAAAGTAGTATCGGTTGGCGTAAGTCAAAGCCCCGGCGGGACCCTCGCCCTCGTCGCCTCGATAGGTCCGCAAGATAGCGTCGAACTGCACCGCCTCCATGGCCGCTCCGGCGCCATGGCCGGAGACATCAGCGATGAGCAGGCCGAAGGTATCGGGCCAGTCGACCGGATAGTCTTCGCGCACGCGGTGCGAGAGGCGCACCAGATCGTAATAGTCGCCGCCGGCGGTCAGCGAAGGCTGGTAGTGCACGGCATAGCTGGCACCGCGAATCTGCAGATTGTCCGGCAGCAACTGCCGCTGCACGTCGGCCAGGTCTTTGATTTCGGATTCGGCCAGCCGCGAACGCTCGGACAAATCGCGACGATCCAATGCCCCACTGAAATACGCACCGTAAAGATTGGCAAGAACCTGCAACAGCTGCAGGTCTGCGATCCGCAAAGGATGCTGATCGTGCAACGCAAAAACCAGCGCGTGCGCGGCCTGGCCCTCGGCAAACAGTGGTAACACGATCGCCGTCTCGCAAGGCAACAGCTGTCCCAACAACGATGCTTGCCAGAGCCCATCCGGCGCGCCACGCCACGTTTGGTCGTCGAGCAGCGCCCGCACCGCGGGCAGCCGCGGCGCTACACCGAGTTCTGCGAACGGATCTGTCGCATCGAGCAACACATTGCCGTCGGGTGCGCTCAATGCCACCAGGTGCACCGTTGCGTCGCCGCCGCGATACAACAATGCGAGACCGACAGAGCCGTAGCGCAGTTGCAGCAACTCCGTGTTGAGCCGCCATGCGGCAACCGAGTCGCCATCAAAGGCGCTCAGATGACGCAAGTCTTCGGTGGTCGGCAGCGGCAGCATGCCGCGAGCATAGCTAGTGTGGTGTCCCAGAAGTGATTGGAGCTATGTCCGCGTTTTTCGCCCATCTTCGGTCCGAAATCCATCGGAGATTTCTTCCAATCACTTCTGGGCAGCACGCGAGACTGGCCCGGATGGTTCCTCGCGACCCAAGAAGATATCGGAGCTAAAAGGTCAAAAAGCGACTCCAGAAGTCGCAGTACGGCTTGCGGTAGTCGAGAATCAACGGTTTGTCACTGGTCGCAAGCTCGATGGCGACATCGCTGCCGCTTGTACGTTGCGGCCAGAATGAATCACTGCCGCCATTGGGATTGCCGCTGGCGGCGAAGCGTGTCCAGTAGCGCTGTACGCGTTCGCTCAAGCTGCGTTCGGCGGCGGTAAAACTCTCGCCCGGTCCGAACACAAAAGCGATGTCGGCGCCGTGGAACGCGCCATAGATGCGCGTTGCGTTATCGAACACGTGGGTGTAGACGTAACGCCAGGTGGGAGCGCCCGCCGCGTGGTTGCGGGAGTAGGCACCGGCGGGGCAGGCAAACGTCAGATCGTCGACCAGATCGGCATAGGCGAGTGTCGGGTTGGCGTAGTTCGCCGCCGGGTACTGCGCCAGCACAAGACCTCCGACATTGACGAACTGCGCGCGCACCAGGGCCTCGTATTCGGCCACCGTCTGCGGACGCTGCGTGGGCCCGAGCAGGGTGGTCATCTCATCTTCGTTGACGCCAACGATCAACGGTACCGGTGCCCCACGTCCGCCGCGGAGCGCCAGGCCCGGCGCCTCAGGCAGCGAGAAGCGGTCAACGATCTGGCCAAATTCCTCGCCGGTTCGACCAAACCCAACGGTCGGTTGTGTGGCATCGATGAGTGCTTGCCAGGGCAATCCCCGCATGCAGCCCTTGCGGTCGACATTGCCCGCACAACCTGCCAGACCGATCACGCGATCGCCCTGTGCATAAGCGCTGCTCAAGTTGCCGGTGCTGCTATCCAGGACCGGCAGCGCATTCGGGCATCCGCCGCTTTGCATGATGGCGCGTTGGAACAGTCCTCGCGCTAGTGGGCTGGCGAGCAAAGCGCAGGTGGACAAGCCGCCAGCGGATTCGCCAAAGACGGTCACGCGACTGGGATCGCCGCCGAAGGCCGCGATGTTCTGTTGTACCCAGCGCAACGCGGCGATTTGATCCAGTACGCCGTAGTTGCCCGCGGTGGGATGATCCGGCGCTTCGCCGGCGAACGGCTGCATCGCCAGATAGCCGAATGGGCCAAGACGATAATTGATCGACACCAACACAACGCCGTCGTCGGCGAGCAAAGCGCCATCGAACTTCAAGCGGCTGTTGCCGGGCGCGGTTTCGACGGCCGAACCCTGCGTCAATCCGCCGCCATGGATCCACACCATGACGGGCCGCGAACCGCCGCCAGCGGTCGGCGTCCAGATATTGAGCTGCAGGCAATCCTCGCTGAGCAGACCCAGATCGCCGCCAAAGATGCCTTCGCTGACAGGCCGCTGCGGGCAGGACGGGCCGCGCACGGCGTTGCGCAGCGGCGCGGCGCGTGCCGCGGCGGGTTGTGGCGCTCGCCAGCGCAATGCGGTGGTCGGTGGCGCAGCGTATGGAATCGCAAAATAACGCGTCGAGCTGGCCAAGGATTCGCCCTCCACCAGGCCCTCGCGTGTCGCAACGACACGCGGCAACGCGGCGCTCAACAGTACCCGCAACGGTCGCTCACTGCGTGCGAAGCCACCGCTGCCGAATGGGTAACGCAGGTCCAGCGCGATACGGTTGTGATCGACATCATTGCGCGGGGTGATCAGTCGCGTCAGCGCACTTCCAGCAGCCGCGGTCTGCAGTGGCACGGTCGCGCAATCGCGGCAGTAGCCCCGCGCGAACACGAGTTCCTGACTCAGATCAGCGTCGCTCGCCGCATGCTCGGCGAATGCCCACCGCGGGCGGCCGGCGCCGTCGTAGACATACAGCGTCGAAAAGGCACGGGCGGCCGTCGGCGTATCGCCAAAGCGGTAGGTGATCAGACCCCAGCCGGCGTCCGATTCGCCAGCGTACCAGGTGCCAGACAGCGCGCTTTCGGCGATGGTCGTGCTCGGCGTGATGGCTTCCAGGCACCAGCGATGGCTGCGCCCATCGAGCGTAAACTGGACATCGTACAAAGCGCTTGCGCCGGGTCGTGGGCTGCCATCGCCGCACTGCGCCGGCTCGCTCCTGCGGATGCGTAACCCCGGGAACCGTTGAAATAGCAAAGGCGCACCGCCGCTCAGGCGATACTCGACCAGCTCCCCATCGGCGTTGCCGCCGTCGCTTGCTGCATCCAGCAAGTACCAGACCGGTTCGCCGTTATCGTCATAGGTGAAGAGCGCGCCCACCAGGCGATCAGCGACGAATTGCCAGTCCATGCCGTGGCCCGATCGGGTCCGGTCGAAGTACAGGCCACTTTGCGCTCCGACCGACGCGCAGGCGAAAAACAGCGACAACCCGATCCAGCGCATCGGCGAATTCCGTTCGTTATGGCCTGCCTGCCTCAACGCGCACGCGCCGGTTGCGTTGACCCGGCGCGTTTGGTCAAAGCGCTTCGCGCGCCTCCATCGTCAATGCAACGATGCCCTGACGGAGTTCGCGCGACAGGATGATGCGCGCGTCGCTGCCAAGTTGATTCAGCTCGGTACCGAAGGTCAGCTTGTTGTTGTCGTCGGTCGCGACGATGTTTTCGCTTTTGAGCATCTGGATGAAGCTCTTGAACAGCGCTTTATCGCCAAACTCCGGGCCGGACATTTCGTGCAGCAGGGCGAGGCGCTGTGCGGTCAGGTGGCATAGGTTTTCGAGTTCGGCTGCGCTCAGCGTCCCGGAGCCGTTTTTTGTCAGAACAGCGATCACAACGTAATAGCGCTGGAAAGTCTGGAGCAAACTATGGGCCAACACGCGCAGGCCGAAAAACGCATCGCCACCGTCGGCCGGGCGCGAGATCCACTGGCCGTCGGCATCGAGGTTGATCAACCCTTGTCCGCTCAGGAACGCCACTGCGCCATCGATTTCGGCGCTGAAACCCTCCACATCCCAGGGCAAAAACAGCTCGGTCTTCAAGAACGGATACACCATTCGCCCGAGCCGGCTCAGCCCCGTCCTGGACAAGCGCCGCGTATTGATCAGACAACAGGCCACCCAGCTGACCGCGGCGAATACATGCATCACATTGTTGCGATGGTAGGACAGCAGCACACCCTGATCGCCGGGCGCGCAAAGAACATCGCCCAGCGGATGTTTGATTCGGGCGATCCAACTCATTGCCTCCACGTGCGCCACAATTTGTTCGGGCGTAAAATCGGTGAAGGTCACGCGTCGATCGTATGGCCGGGCTTTGAGCAGCTGCAGGAACACCTGCAAATGCGCCAGTAAGTCGGCCTCGCCAATCGCGTGTTTGGGCGTACCAAGGATCGTCAGCCCCACCAATGCAACAGGATTCACATCGACCGCACGATTGATGTTGATCAGAATACGCTCAGCGACATCGTCGATCGCAGTCGACAACCATTGCGGTTTCTCGTCCTCACGAAGCGCGGTCTGCCGCCAGTCGCCGCTGTGCACATCCAGCACCTGATCAAGCGCGATCGGTTCGCCGAAGTTCACCGATACGCGCCCATATCGATTGCGCAACACCGACAACGAGCGCAAGAGCGTCCACCAGGATTCCTTGGCTTTGGGCTGGCCGGACAATTCGCCGATATAGGATTTTCCCTCGATCAACTTCTCGTAGCCGATGTAGACCGGCTGAAACAACACCGGGCGAGCGCGTTCGCGCAAGAACGCGCGGATGGTCATCGCCAGCATGCCCGCCCGCGGTTGTAACAGGCGCCCGGTGCGACTGCGGCCACCTTCGATGAAGTACTCGAGGGCCACGCCCTGGCGGATCAACTGCGCCACATATTCGCTGAACACTGCCGAATACAGTGCGTTGGCCTTGAAGCTACGGCGCAGGAAAAACGCGCCGCCGCGGCGCAGGATCGGCCCGACGATCGGCAGATTCAAGTTCACGCCGGCCGCAATGTGCGGCGGCACCAGACCATTGCGATACAAGAGGTACGACAGGACCAGATAGTCGATATGGCTGCGGTGGCAAGGTACGTACACCACTTCATAGTTGGGCGCATTCTGCCGCAGCTCCTCAAAGTGATGCACCGCGATGCCATCGTAGATGCGGTTCCAAAACGCCGAAAGGATAAAACTGAGACTGCGCACGACCGGATGCGAATAGTCGGCGGCGACTTCCCGTGCGTAAGAACGCGCTTTGGACTGCGCCGCCGCGATGCCACCCTTTTCTTTGGCCCCTTGCGCGGCGATCGCCTCGCGCACCGGCGCGCTCCGCACGACCGCATCGACCAAGGTTCGGCGATGCGAGAGATCCGGGCCAATCACCGCCGTGCGCAGACGCCGGAAGTGCACGCGCATCAGCAAGGACAGTTTATGCGCCGCGCGTTTGAGGTCGTCCGACTCGGGGACGGCCTGATCGAGTGTGACGGTCGGACTGAATTGAACCAGGGTGTTGCGGCCATTGAACAAGATCGCCAGCAGACGCCGAAACCGACCCACCACCACCCAGTTTTCCGAGAACAACACTTTGAACCAACCGCTGCTGCGATCGGGTGCGCGGCCAACGAAGATCGACACCGGAACGAGCTGCACCCTGGCCTCAGGGTCGCGACGGATGGCCTCAAGAAGCCGCTCAAGCCGGACCGTACGATCGCTCAACTGACGACGGCGCGGTAACCAGCCCTTACGTTTGTCGAGCGCGAACACGCTGCCCGGCGGTCGACTCAGACTGGCCAGGGGCAGCGGATCGATTGGACTTGGCCACCCCGCTTCGCGGCACGCCCGGTCGAGAATCGCCAGACTCGACAGCGCGTGGCGATCCAGGATGTAGCACACCGGCTGCGCTGGGTCGAAAGGTGGGCGATCGACCTCCGGCGTGATGCGCCGAATGCGCACGAACGGCTCTTGCAGCCACTGCACAAAAGACATACTCGCGCGCCGCCACCATGGCGCACGCGCGTTGACCTCGCTCATACCATCGCCCCTGTGCGGATCGCTTAGGGTTGCTGTTCGGTCGCTTCCGTGTCGCTATCGTCGCCCTCATCGCTGCCGTCGACGGGCTCGCCATCCTCGGCGGCCACTTTCTCCACCTGCTCTAACATATCTTTGCTGTACCAGCGGCCATCCTGCTGCTTCATCTCGCTCTCGAAACTGAGCGGTGCACCAAACAGCGAGTAGTCAACCTTCAGCTTCGCAAGGTCGCCTTCGGCGCTAAGTTGTGTGGCTTTCATGCTGCCCGCGATGTCGTCCAGCGAGAGTCCGTAAGCGTTCAGCGCGCCTTTGACGCCGACCAGAATCTGGCCACCCAAGGCCAATACCTCGTCGAAACTTTTCGCGTTGATCTGCTCCAGTGTGGTCACGCCCGTCGCGCGCAGGCCGTCTGCCAACGCGGTGAGCGCCGAGCGCGTCAATGCCGGATCGGTGAAATCGGTCTTGTTCAGCCAACCGCTCAGCCCGGTCATGAATTGCGTTGCCTGCGCTTTTTGGGCATCGGTCAGGTCGGTGTTCTGTTGGATGCTCATGGTGGCCATGCCCTGCATCATGGCCATCAGGCCGGCCATCTGCGGCTTCATTTCGGCCAGCTGCGGTTCCAGTTCCTTCATGATCTGGTCAACACCATCGGCGGCAATGATCTTTCCCCAACTGTCGGCGAACTCTTTTTTCTGATCTTCCGTCATCGGTTCGGCGCGTTTCTTGTCCCACTCCGCCTTCATTTCGTCGATATCTTTGGCGGGCACGGCCGCCATCAACATGGTTTTGACATCGTTGGCTTTGAAGGCCGCAATCTGCTGATTGAACACGCCAGCAGCATCGGCGAGCGCCGGCGTGGCTTTCTGTGCCGCAGGCGCTGCCGGCGCGGTTGTTTCCTTGTCGCCACAACCGGCGAGCAACGCCGCAGAACAGAGCAGCGCAATCAGTGAGTGGCGAATGACGGTCATGAATGGTCCTTTAAAGTGTTGAGTTGTTTTGATACTCAGGTCCTCGCCGACGAGCGGAGAGGCAGGGGCAGGCGTTAGAGAATTCGGTTTGGCCCATGATTCAGGCAACCGAATGAATGGTCGCAAGGATCGTTACGGCTGGCCCGCTGGGCAGGCGGGCGCGAACTCTATCGCGGCGCTTTCACGGAGCGCAAACGCTGAAAGGTGGCTACGACGCGCCGTTCAGTTTTGGATGACGGCCGGGCCGGGCACTATTGTTCGCCGCTTGCACGCCGCCAGCGCACGCTCTTCACAGCGCTCCGCGCTAAACTCCGGGACTTCACTTTTGTGAAATGTTGCGAGGCTACGCCTCAACACCGACGAGCGTCGTTGGTTTCGGTCGACAGCATACTTGCGACAACCCGTGCTTTGTGCGCCTCTTGGCTTAAGGGGCTGCACAAGGCCAAGGCACTCCCATGAAAATTCTGACTCACGTGTACAGATCCCGCGCCGCCAAGGACTCCAGCCTATGAATCTGATCAGACTCTTCGCGGTGCTCATCGCGGGCGCGCTCGTCGCTTGTGGGCAGGACGACGGCCAGAACCGGCCGTCGGGCCCGCCGGGTGGCGGTAAGCCGCAACCCGTGCATGTGCAAGTCGTGCAGAAGAAGCCCTGGATCGACCGTATCCAGGCGCTCGGTACCGCACGCGCCAATGAGTCTGTGACCTTGACAGCAAAAACGGCCGAGACCGTCGCCCGCGTCAATTTCGATGATGGTCAGCGCGTCGAAGCAGGCGCGGTATTGGTCGAAATGACCGATCGCGCCGAGGTCGCGCAGCTGAAAGAAGCGCAGGCGGCGACTGTTGAAGCGCAGCAGCAATACGATCGCCTCGCGGGTCTGGTCAAACAAGGCACAGTGACGCAAAGTCAGGTGGATCAACAACTCGCCGCGCGGGATTCGGCGCGAGCACGAATGGAAGCCATCCGCGTGCGCCTGCAGGATCGCGTCGTGACAGCGCCATTCGCCGGCGTGCTCGGATTTCGCGCGGTGAGCCCGGGGACTTTTGTTCAACCGGGCACGGTCATCGCAACACTCGACGACTTGTCGGTGATCAAGCTCGATTTTTCGGTGCCGGAGACCTTTCTGACGGCGCTCGCGCCTGGTCAGGACATCGAAGCCACAGGCGCCGCTTACGGCGACCGCAGGTTTGCCGGCAAGGTAACGTCCTTGTCGCCGCGAGTCGATGCGGTGACGCGATCGATCACGGTCCGGGCTGAATTGCCCAACACCGACGGCGCCCTGAAACCCGGCATGTTGCTGGCGGTGGAGGTGCTCAATCGCCCACGCGAATCGCTGTCGATACCAGAAGTGTCGTTATCGGCGGTGCGCGAACGCATGTTCGTCTATCGCGTCAACGACAACAAGGCACAAGAAACTGATGTGCGTATTGGCGCGCGGCGCAGCGGCGAGGTCGAGATCCTGGAGGGCCTTGAAGAGGGCGATCGGATCGTGACCGATGGGCTGGTGCGCATGCGCGATGGGGCACCGGTGCAAGTGGTGGAGGAGCCCGCCACATGAGCATTTCAGACCTGTCCATCCGGCGCCCGGTGCTGGCCACGGTGATGTCGCTGCTACTCATTGCCTGCGGTATCGCCTCGTTCGTAAACTTGCCGTTACGCGAATTGCCGGACGTCGACCCACCCATCGTCTCCGTGAGCACCAGTTACCGGGGCGCTTCAGCGGCGGTGGTCGAAACGCGCATCACGCAGATCGTCGAAGACGCGGTGAGTGGCATCGAGGGCATCGAAACCATCTCTTCTTCGAGCGATAACGGTCGCTCCGGCGTCACGGTCCAGTTCCGCCTCGGGCGCGATATCGAAGCGGCAACCAACGACGTGCGCGACGCGGTCAGCCGTGTGTTGTCGCAATTGCCGCCGGAACTCGACGCACCACAAGTCGCAAAAATCGATGCCGATGCGCAGCCCATCCTGTGGCTCAATCTGGCCAGCGATTCGCTGGATATGCTGGCCTTGACCGACTACGCCGAACGCTATCTGGTCGATCGCGTGTCAACGATGCCGGGCGTGGCGAATGTGACCGTCGGCGGCCGACAGCGTTACGCGATGCGCGTCTGGCTCGACCGCAGCGCGCTCGCCGCACGGGGTTTGACGGTGCAGGACGTCGTTTCGGCCTTGCGCCGCGAGAACGTTGAATTACCGGCGGGGCAGGTCGAATCAGCGCAACGCGACTTTACCGTGCGCATCGATCGCAGCTATCGAGAGCAGGATCAATTCGCATCGTTGCCTTTGGCCAAAGGCAGCGATGGCCACGTCATCCGTCTGGGCGAAGTGGCGCGGGTGGAGCTGGCCAGTGTCGAGCGACGCAATCTCATCCGCGGCAACGGCCGCGAGCAAATCGGCCTGGGCATCGTCAAACAGTCCACCGCCAATACTGTGGCCGTGGCGCAAGCGGTCAGAGCCGAAGTCGAGAAGATTGCGCCCACGCTCCCAGCCGACATGCAACTGGTGGTCGCCTTCGATACCTCGATGTACATCGACTCGGCGATTCACGAGGTGTACTTCACCCTCAGCATCACCATGTTGATGGTGATCGCTGTGATCTACCTGTTCCTCGGCAGCTGGCGCGCCGCGTTGATTCCGGCGGTGACCATTCCCATCTGCGTCATCGGCACGTTTATTGGCCTGTACGCCTTTGGCTTCTCAATCAATCTGATCACGCTGCTGGCACTGGTGCTGTGTATTGGCCTGGTCGTCGACGACGCGATTGTGGTGCTGGAAAACTGCCAGCGCCGCGTGGATTTGGGCGAACCGGCGCTGATCGCTGCCGAACGCGGGACCAATCAAGTCGCGTTCGCCGTGATCGCAACCACCGCAGTGCTGGTTGCGGTGTTTCTGCCGATTGCGTTCTTGCAGGGCAATCTGGGCGTGTTGTTCCGCGAGCTTGGGGTCGCGTTGTCGACTGCTGTTGCGATCTCCTCGCTCGTCGCACTTAGTCTTTCGGCGACCATGTGCAGCAAGTTGCTGGTCAAGAGCGATGCCCACACCGGATTTGCCAGATGGGTCGACGGCGCGTTCCGGCGCTTCGAAGCCTTCTATCGCAAGGCGCTGACCCACAGCATTGGGCACGTCTGGATCTATGCGCTGATCGTGCTCGGCGCTATCGGCGCCAGCGCCGCGCTCTACACGGCGATCCCCAAGGAACTCACACCGCCAGAGGATCAGGGCTCGTTCTTTATTACGATCAACGGCCCGGAAGGCGCCGGATTCGACTACACCGTTGCGCAGGCGTTGAAGGTCGAAGAGCGGCTGATGAAGCTGGTCGACGATGGCGTTGCCACACGTGTCATCGTGCGCGCGCCGCGCGGCTTCGGCGGAGCAACCAGTGAGGATATGCACACCGCGCAAGCGTTGTTGTTCCTGAAGCCCTGGGGCGAGCGCCCGGATGCATTTTCTATTCAACAGCGGCTGCAGGCAGAACTCGACACCATTCCAGGCGTGCGCTCCTTTGTGGTCATGCGCGGCGGTTTGTCGCGCGGCGGCGGCGGGCAGCCGGTACAGTTCGTGATCGGTGGACCGGACTATCCAACGCTCGCGCAGTGGCGCGACAAAATGCTCGCCCGCGCAGAACAGATTCCCGGACTGGTCGGCGTGGATACCGACTACAAAGAAACCCGGCCGCAACTTCGGGTCGAGATCGACCATGCGCGCGCCGCGGATCTTGGTGTTTCCGCCGAAGCCATCGGTTCGACGTTGGAGACGATGCTCGGCTCGCGCCGCGCGACAACCTTCGAGCGCGACGGCGAAGAGTACGACGTGATCCTGCAAGCCGGGCGCGCCGATCGCGCGGATCCGCAAGACCTGAGCCAGATGTACGTGCGCAGCGAACACAGCGGGCAACTCATCCCTCTCGGCAATCTGGTCACGCTCAAGGAACTGGCGGACTCCGGCGAGCTGGAGCGCTTCAACCGCATTCGTTCGATCACGATCACCGCGCGTCTGGCGCCAGGCTATTCCCTGGGGCAGGCACTTGCCGATCTGGATCAAATCGCGAGGGAGGAGCTACCGCCTTCGGCGCAAATCGACTATCGCGGCGAGTCGCGCGACTATCTGACCAGCGGCGATACGATTTTGCTGACCTTCGCGCTGGCGATGCTCGTGGTGTTTCTGGTTCTCGCGGCGCAATTCGAGAGTTTTGTGCATCCCCTTGTGATCATGCTCACGGTGCCGCTTGCGGTGCTCGGCGCGCTGCTCGCGTTATGGGGATGGGGCCTCATCGCTGCCAGCCTGGGTTTGTCGACGTTCGGCGCGACCTTGAATCTCTACAGCCAGATCGGCATCGTCATTTTGATTGGTATCGCAACGAAAAACGGCATCCTGATCGTCGAGTTTGCCAACCAATTGCGCGACGCTGGAAAAAACATCGACGAGGCGATCATCGATGCTTCAATACTGCGATTGCGCCCCATTCTGATGACCAGCATTGCCACCGCCGCAGGCGCGATGCCGCTGGTATTTGCGACCGGGGCTGGCTCCAACTCGCGGTTCACGATTGGCCTTGTGATTGCGGCAGGCGTTGCGCTCGCCACATTCCTGACGCTGTTTGTGGTGCCGGCGTTCTATCGTCTGTTGGCGCGGTTCACGCGCTCGCCGGAGGCGCTGACGCGCGAAATCGCGCGTCTGGAAGAGACCACCCCGATGGTACGATAGGCGTCTTCAGAACAGGGACCGACCGCATGAGCGAACTCAACGTATTGGGCACGCCGCTTCAGTTGTGCAGCGCCGAACCCAAAACTGGCTGGTTCCGCGACGGCTGCTGTCGCTCCGATAGCAGCGATCGTGGCATGCATTGGGTATGTTCCGTGGTCACGGAAGAATTCCTCGCGTTCTCGAAAGCCGTCGGCAACGATTTGTCGACGCCGCGGCCCGAGTACGAATTTCCCGGCCTGCTCCCAGGCGATCGTTGGTGTGTGTGCGCAACCCGTTGGCGCGAGGCCTACCACGCTGGCGTTGCCCCGCCCGTGGTCTTGGAAGCGACGCATCTGAATACGCTCGGCGTGGTGACGCTCGACCAGTTGCGCGATGCCTGAGGGCTGGTCAGGCCGCCGTTCCGTCAAACGCCTGGGATACCCACCAGCAGTGCGTAGAGCCCGATCAGGCTCAGCAACCAAACCAGCCCGCCTAAGACCAGCCAAACGATATTCGCGGCCGTAAAATGCGCGTTGCTCTGTCCTGCGGGATCGTTCTCGGCGAGGTTGATCGCTTGTTGCGCGGTCCACAACGACCACACGATCGGCACGAGCAGCGGAAAGCTGGCGAAATCGAACCAATGGAGCGCCTCCTGCTTGGCGCCAAGCCGATCGAATACTCGCGTGGCGATGGCGCACACAACATAAAGCGTAGCCATGGCGCCCGGCATCCAGTTGATTTTGTGCCCCTGGGCACGCATGTCGTTGTCGACCTGGGCAAAAAGCGAGTGCGTGAAGAACACATTGAAGATGGCGCGCGGTATCGGCCAGATATCGCTCTTGAAGCGTTGTTTGAGCCCCGCCCACTGGCGGTAAAACCAGTACAAGCTGTACAAGGCCATGGTGCCCACCATCATGACCAGAAATTTCCTCGAAGCCACGACGTAGTAGTGCTGACTTGAGGTATCAGAGTCGTGCGCGACAGCGACCGGCGCTGCATAGGGGTTTTCTGTGGTCATCTTGCAGCTCCGCCGTCGGACGGGGAATGTTGCCACAGTCCAAACCCAGGCGCTCCGCTATTCTCCGCCGCAACGTCAAGCGCTGTGCCATCCGATGTCTCCAACTCTATCGCCGCGCCGTCCGGCGATCATTTTCATATTCATCACCGTGACACTCGACGTGTTGGCGATGGGCCTGGTGATTCCGGTCTTGCCGCCACTGATCGCCGGCTTTCGCCCAGACCAGGCCGAAGGCGCGGCGCTGTATGGGCTGTTCGTAACAGTGTTTGCAGTGGTGCAATTTGTTGCCGCGCCGATTCTGGGCAGCCTGTCCGATCGTTTTGGGCGCCGGCCGGTGATCTTGCTCAGCAATCTCGGGCTCGGACTCGACTACATCTTGATGGCCCTGGCGCAAACCTTGCCGTTGTTGCTGATCGGTCGGGTGCTTTCGGGCATCACCTCGGCGAGTATCGCCACCGCGAATGCTTACATCGCCGACGTCACACCACCGGACAAACGAGCCGAGAGTTTCGGCTTGCTTGGAGCGGCCTTCAGTCTGGGCTTCATCCTGGGCCCGGCGGCGGGTGGGCTTCTGGGCAGCATCGATCCGCGGATGCCGTTCTGGGTTGCGGCGGCTTTGAGTCTGGCGAACTTCTGTTACGGCTATTTTGTGCTGCCCGAGTCGTTGCCGACTGAGCGCCGCGCCGCGTTTGCCTGGCGCCGTGCCAATCCTTTCGCGTCACTGCAGTGGTTGAAGCGCACGCCGGGTGTGTTGGGTCTGGCCAGTGTGAGTTTCCTGAGCGCTCTGGCGCATGTGGTGTTCCCGGCCACTTTTGTCTTGTACGCCTATCACCGCTACGGTTGGGATGAGCGAACGGTTGGGTTGACCTTGGCGTTCGCCGGCGTACTCAGCGCGATTGTGCAAGGTGGGCTGGTGCGGAAGATCGTTCCAAGGCTCGGAGAACGGCGCGCGTTGCTCACCGGCCTGACGCTGGCAGCAATCGGTTTCGTCGGCTACGGCTCGGCGAGCAGCGGGCCGATGTTGTGGCTGGTCATGCCGATACTGGCACTCTGGGGGCTGGCCAACCCATCGCTGCAGGCCATTGTAACGCGGCGCGTGGGCACGGATGAACAAGGCCGTTTACAAGGCTCGATGGCCGGCGTTGTTGCCATCGCCGGCATCGTCGGACCGTACACGTTCACCCACGTGTACGCCACGGGTATCCGGCTTGATGTTCCCGGTGCCGGTTTTTATCTGGCGGCAGTGCTGCTCGCTATCGCCGCCGTTCTCGCCGAACGCGTGTCGCGAACGTGACCGATCCGGTTCTCGACACGCTAAAGCGCGTTTTTGGCTTCAACGCCTTTCGCGGCCCGCAGCGCGCGATCATTGATGAGCTGCTGGCGGGACGCGATGCACTGGTGTTGATGCCGACGGGCGGCGGCAAGTCGTTGTGTTATCAGTTGCCCGCACTGTTATTGCCCGGCACAGCGATCGTCGTATCGCCGCTGATCGCACTGATGCACGACCAGGTCAGCGCGCTGCAACAGCTCGGTGTGCGCGCCGCCTGTCTGAATTCTGCGCTCGATGCGCGCACCGCGTTTGCGATCGAACGGGCTTTGACCGCAGGTGAGCTGGACCTGCTGTACGTCGCCCCGGAGCGCTTGTTGTCGCCGCGCACGCTCGAGTTGCTGGCTGAGGCGAAGCTCGCACTGTTCGCCATCGACGAAGCGCACTGCGTATCGCAATGGGGTCACGATTTCCGCCCCGAATACCGCGAACTCAAACTGCTGCACCAACGTTGGCCGAACGTGCCACGGATCGCGCTCACCGCGACCGCCGATACGCCAACGCGGGCCGAAATCGTCGAACACCTGACGCTTGCGCATGCCCGGCAATTCGTATCGTCTTTCGACCGGCCCAACATCCGCTACATCGTCGAGCCTAAACGCGATGCCAGAGCACAACTGCTGACGTTCTTGCGCGAGCGCCGCGGACAAAACGGCATCGTCTACGCGTTGAGCCGCAAAAAAGTCGACGAAACCGCCGCCGCACTGGTGGAAGCCGGGATCGATGCCCTGGCCTATCACGCCGGCCTGGATGCCAAAACTCGCAGCGCACGGCAAACCCGATTCCTGCGCGACGATGGCGTCGTCATGGTCGCGACGATTGCCTTCGGTATGGGCATCGACAAACCGGATGTGCGCTACGTCGCGCACATCGACTTGCCCAAATCGATGGAGAACTACTACCAGGAAACCGGCCGGGCAGGACGCGATGGCGCGCCGGCGGAGGCCTATTTGTTGTACGGCCTGGGCGATGTCATGACCCTCAAGCAAATGATCGACGGTGGTGAAGCCGGCGAAGAGCGCAAACGCCTGGAACGGCGCAAACTCGACGCGTTGCTCTCCTATGCAGAAATGGTCAGCTGCCGCCGGCAGTTTTTGCTGAGCTATTTCGGCGAGCTCGGTACACCGCCATGCGGCAACTGCGACAACTGTTTGAACCCGCCGCAAGCCTGGGACGCCACAGAGGCATCGCGCAAGGCGCTGAGCTGTGTCTGGCGTACCGGCCAACGCTACGGTGTGATGCACTTGATCGATGTGCTGATCGGCGCACACACAGAAAAAACCGCGCGCCACGGTTCGCTCAGCGTATTCGGTATCGGCAAGGATCTGGACAGCAAGCGTTGGCGCAGTGTGTTCCGTCAGCTCATCGCACATGGCTATCTGGATGTCGACGACGGTGGCTTCGGCAGCTTGCGTCTGACCGACGCCGCACGTCCGCTTCTGCGCGGCGAGACCTCGATCGCCATGCGTCTGGATCAACCCCGCGGCAAACGCGAGCGCTACAAGGTCACCAGCGGCGCCGCTGTCGATGATGGCCTGTTCGGCCGCTTGCGCGCGTTGCGCCAACAACTCGCGCGCGAACAAAGCGTACCCGCCTACGTGATCTTCCACGACGCCACCTTGCAGGCGATCGCTGGCGCCAAACCACAGTCGATCGCCGAACTCGCCAAAATCAGCGGTGTTGGCGCGACCAAACTGGAGCGTTACGGCGCCGCGGTGCTGGCGCTGACGACGGCAGAAGCGCCACATCACGCTTGAGCGAAAGAGCCACGGCGCACCGCGTCAGTCACAAGTGCAATGCGCCACATCGCAGGCGATACCTGCGCCAGACCACAGGCGATCGCCCAAACAGCAGCGGCACGGCGCCGCGGTGTTGGCAGTGACAACAGAGGCCCCGCATCACGCTCAAGCGAAATAGCCATGGCCCACCGCACACTTGTGGGTCGCGCAACACATGAAATATGCGGGTTAGCCCGCATATTTCATGAGGTCGCGATGAAATGGCTTGATTTCGTTACAGCGTGGAAATCATCGAGTTGGCCGTACTGACAGAGTGTTCGCTGCCATTTCCTCGCCAACACGGCCCTCGCTCGTTCTTTGCGCCGGACTCTTCGTTGCTCGTCGTCGCAATGGGAGAGGGGCATCGTTTGCGCGCGCAGCGCGCGATGCTCCGAGCGCCCGGCAGCTACGCTGACGGGC
>JALHMH010000005.1:178348-187120 GCA_022844165.1 Lysobacterales bacterium | reverse complement strand
GTTCAAGTCGGCTCGCGGCATGCCGCGAAAGCCACCGACTTTCACCCTCGTCGCGCCTTGCCTGACGCCGAAATCCATCGGAAATATTGTTCAACTTAATGACGGAACACCACACTAGCAGGCTGTTTCTCAACAGCCTGCTAGAGTCCTTGACGGAGACTGATCTTTGCGTTTGAGTTTGTTTCTAAGAAGCGCCTCTGACTTTCGCAGCCCCCATGAAAAGGGAGAGTAGACTGGAGCGGCGCAAGCGCTCCAGAGATGCTCTCGTATTTTCCGTTACATCCAGCGCGCTAACCAGTCGTGTAGCTCGCGATAGAAGTAACGGCTGTTTTCGCCTTTGAGAATCCAGTGGTTCTCGTCGGGAAAGACAAGGAGCCTGCTCTCAACCTGCATGCGCTGCAACGCGGACCAATACTCCAGTGTGTTGTTCAGCGGCACGCGAAAATCTTGTTCGCCGACGGTGACCAATACCGGCGTCTTGAAGTTCGCAGCGAGCCGGATCGGGTTCTGCTCCCGCCACACGACTCCCTGCTCCCACGGTGGGCCGCCAGCGGCGACTTCGCGGCCGTAGATGGTGTCGCTCGTACCCCACTGAGCTTCGGCGTTCACAAGCCCGGCGTGGCTGATCAGACAGCGATAACGCTCGGTCGTTCCCTGTAACCAATTGGCGAGATGACCGCCGTAGCTGGCGCCGCCGGCGCATTGACGCGTGGCGTCGATGTAGGCAAAACGCTTTATCGCCTCATCCGCTGCTGCGTTGATATCGTCGGCCGGACCGCGGAAGGGGTCTTGATGGATTGCTTGCGCGAAAGTCTCACCAAATCCAGTGGAGCCACGGTAGTTCGTCAGCAGTACCACGTATCCCGGTGCCGCGATCAGATGGTAGTTCCAGCGCAGGAAAAACTGATCCCGCCACATAATGTGCGGGCCACCATGGATCAGCACAAACAGCGGGTACTTTCGTGTCGGATCGAATCCCGGTGGTTTGATGACAAAACTCTGCACCGGCATGCCGGCGTCATTGGTGAAGGTAAAGCTCTCGGCACGCTGCAGGTCCAATGCCGCTCGGCGCCGGGTGGTAAACGTTGTGACGGCCGTATGCGTTTTTCTTGCGACATTTAATCGGACCACTTCGTTGGGCTGATCTGCGCGTTCATAGCCTGCAATGAGCACGCCACTGCCGGCGCTCAGGTTGGTCAGGACACCGCCATCGGGATCGATCCACAGTTCCGGTGTTTTCCCGGCGACCGAGCGATACAGGCGCTCTTCGCCCTGGTCCTCGGCGGTGATCCAGAGCGTGCGCGAATCACGATCGATCGCAAAAGAGCTGACCGCCAGAGATTCTGGCAGTTTGATCGTTGCCCGCTGCGCTCCGCCCGGCCATTCGATTGCGCCGAGCTGCGTTGCAAAGTAAGCACGGTCGCCGATCGGTGTGATTTGCGCATACAGGGTTTTTCCATCGGGAGAAAACTGTGGCCGACCGAAACTCAGGCGTGGGGATGTTTGGTTGCCGTCGCCCGTAAGGCGCTCAGGTTCGCCGCCGCGCAGCGCTACCCGGTACAAGTCGGTATGCGTGAAGGCATGAGCAGCGCGGTGGCGATTGATGCTGGCGACAAAAACCACGGCACTGCTATCGGGCGTAAAAATCGCATCGAGTTCTTCGCCGGTGTCAGTTTGGCGACCACCCAGGCCGCGTTCTTTGGCGAACGCTGTGGCCGCCAAGAGGTCCTTTGCTTCTTGTCCGTTGCCCAGCGCCACGACAAAAGGATGCGTCTGGCGCTCGTCCAGCCACTTATCCCAGTTGCGAATCGGAAAACCATCGAAGACTCGCACATTGTGTTTGCGAGCCGCGCGTTCGTCGAGCGCCTTTTTGTTTTCTGCCGCATTCAGCGCTCCTGGAAAGACGCTGCTGACAAAAAGAAGCTTGCTGCCGTCGGGCGAAAATTGCGGCGAGCGGGCGTCGGTCGGCGACTCGGTCACTCGCTGCGCCTCGCCGCCGCGCAAGTCCATGACATAAATTTGCGCCGCGGCGTCGCGGCCGGCCTTTTTGGAGAACGCAATGCGCTCGTTGTCGCTCGCCCACACCTGGCCAGATTCGGGCGAGGCATCGAAGGTCAGCTGCCGGGGCGCGGTTTCGCCCGCAACATCGATCAACCAAAGATCGGCTTCTTTGGCATTCTCGTCATACGCGGATTGGACCACAGACACGAGTGCGCGCCGACCATCCGGCGAGATCACCGCCGGCCCCACGCGTGGCATCAGCCACAAGTCTTCGTGTGTGATCGCACGCTGTTCGGCGTCAGCGACCGGCGTCAACAACAGAGCGATCAGCGGCATACAGCGCATGGTTGGCTTCCTCAGCGAAGGTTGTGGTGACAAGCATCGCACGCATCGGCGACCATCTTGATGCCGGTGCTCAATGTGGCGCAGTCGGGCGCCGATCTGGCATCAGTCACAACGCGTGCAAAAGCGCGTTGTTCGATGGCAAAGCGATCTTGCCCAAGTGCGGCAAAGATTTCGATGGCATCATTGGATATTGCGTCAAGACGCTGAAGATGTTGTCTGGCGCGTTCTGGATAGCAGTGCGTGCCCGCAGCTCGCCGCGCCTTGGACAAATGATATTGCATCAATGCCATGGCGCCTTTGGGCAGCGCATTGCGCTGTTGCCATGCGCTCATCGCAGCTGCCGTTGCCATCAGCCCGATCAGGACGCCGACGCCCAAAAGTACGATTGTCTTGCCTCCACTCATCCGTATGTCCTTGTGTGCGCAACTTCGTATGATCGCGATCGACATCGCTGCAGGGGAGCATGGTTGTGAGTGAGACGATTTTCAGCAAGATCATCCGTCGTGAGATTCCGGCGACGATCGTCTACGAGGACGAACACGTGCTTGGATTCAACGATATCCACCCCCAGGCGCCTGTGCACGTCCTGTTCGTACCCAAGCGACCCATCGCCAACACGGATGCGCTGGCAGCAAGCGACGCCGAGTTTATGGGCCGCGTCATACTTGCCGCAAGCGCCTACGCGCGCACGGCAGGCATTGCCGAGCGTGGTTACCGTCTGGTCATGAATACCAATCCCGACGGCGGCCAGACCGTCTATCACCTGCATGTACATCTGCTCGGTGGCAGACCCCTGAGTTGGCCGCCGTAGGATCGAGATCGGATCCGGTCCGATCCGGACAGGCAGAGCAATTGCGACTGAGCGCCGTCACAGGGCTATGATGATGCTCAGAGCAATCAGCGTTCAGGGGCATGGGTGTCTGATTCCGATCTTATCGATTTGCGCGACGATGATCCGATTGCGCCGACGGATGTCGATGCGCCCTGGCGGGTGCTGATCGTCGATGATGATGAGCAAGTTCACCAGGTCACGCGTTTTGCGTTGCACGGTGTGCGGATTCTGGGTCGATCGCTCGAGTTCGATAGCGCCTATTCAGCGGATCAAGCGCGCGAACGTCTGGCGTGCTCGCGCTACAGTCTGATCTTGCTCGATGTGGTGATGGAGACGGAAGACGCAGGGTTAAAGCTCATTGGCGAAATTCGCGGCCGCTTCGACGATCCTGCCGTGCGCATCGTGCTTCGCACCGGACAGCCGGGGTATGCGCCGGAGATCGAGGTCATCCAGAACTACGATATTAACGACTATCGAGCCAAGTCCGAGCTGACCAGCCAACGGCTTTTGACTTCGCTGACGGCAGCGCTACGTTCGTATCAGCAGATTTGCACGATCGAAGCGAATCGCGCCGGGCTGCGTCGAGTGCTGGAGGCATCGACCGGGCTGATGACCGAACGGGCGGTGCAGGCTTTTGCTGGCCGAGTTGTGCTGCAGATCTGCAATATTCTCTCGGTTCCGCCAAACGGTGTCCTCTGCGGCGATAGTCCGGAGGGATTGCGCGCGTTGGCCGCTGTTGGGCGCGATTCTGAAATTGTTGGCCAGCGGCTCGATGACTTTGCGGATCGCCAGCGAGCAACGCGCATTGCAGAAACGCACTCGACAGGACGGAGTCTGTTTGCTGTCGGGCATGTATGCGTCTACCTGAGTTCGCCACGGCTCGGGGCTTTGGTTGTCGATCTTCCGGTCAGCAAGCCGGTGTGTGAGACCGATCAGCAGCTATTGGAGATCTATGCCATCAATGTTGCCGTCGGACTCGATAACGCTCAGCTCTTCGAGGAGCTCGAACAGTACGCGTTTCATGACGCGCTGACGGGTCTTTGGAATCGCACATCATTGGAACGAGAGTTGCAGCGGCGATCGCAGTTGAACTCCAGCTTCGCGTTGGTTCTCGCCGATATCGACAATTTCCAGGCCGTGAACGACGGATTGGGCCACGAAGTCGGCGATCGCACGCTCAAGGCGGCTGGTGCTTTGCTGGCCGAAATTTTCGGGGCCTCGTTTCTGGCCCGTCCTGCCGCCGACAATTTTGCCATTCTGGTCGATCGAGTCGAGGCGTTGCCGGAATTGCTGCGTGCACTGGCCACGCGCCTCGCGCACAATCTGATGGTCGACGATCACGCCGTGCCGTTGACGATGACGCTCGGTGTCGCAAAATTTCCGCTGCACGGGCAGTCGTCGACCTTCCTGTTTCGGAATGCGGGCATCGCCTTGAAACAGGCGAAACGCAGCGATCGTGGTGGGTCCTGCGTGTTCGATGATCGGTTCGAGTCGGCATTGAAACGTCGATTGAACACGATTCGCGAACTTCGCCATGTTGTCGAACGCGATGAGCTGCGTTTGCACTATCAGGGCAAGTACGATCTGAACAGTGGTCGGCGAATTGGTTTCGAGGCGCTGTTACGTTGGCAACGACGTGCAGACGAGCTGATATTGCCGGACCAGTTCATCGATGCCGCAGAGGAATCCGGGCTGATCGTTCCGATTGGCGAATGGGTGATTGTGCAGGCCTGTCGCCAACAGCGACGTTGGGCGGACGCGGGTATGGATTTATGCGTTGCAGTAAACGTCTCGCCGCGGCAGCTGAAAGACCCCGACTTCACCATGAAAATCGACCGGGCGATTGCCCTCACAGGCATCTCACCGTCACGGCTCGAAATCGAAATTACCGAGACGTTGTTGTTGGACGAAGGCGATCGTGCAGGCGAGGTCATCACGGCTCTGCGCGAACGCGGCGTGCGTATCGCCATCGACGACTTTGGTATCGGTCACTCTTCATTGAGCCGGCTTCAGGAGCTACCACTGGACCGCTTGAAAATCGATCGCAGCTTTATCGCCAACCTGGCTGACAAGAACCGCAGTCGAAGCATCGTTGATCTGGTGATCAAACTCGGTCACGCCCTGGGATTGAAGGTGCTCGCGGAGGGTGTCGAGTTCGCCGGGCAGGCGGAGATTCTTCGCGCTCTTGGTTGCGACGAGGTTCAAGGGTACTTTTATGATCGGCCACGCGCATCCGCGAGTATCGAATGAGTTTTTTGGACGAGGTTGAGTCGATCACACGGCCTCGACCTGATATTGACCTTATGTCGTTGCCTGACTGAGGCACACTACGCTGGTTTTTCTCAGGCGCCGCAACCCCCATGACTCAATCTTCACATCGCGGCTTGCGGGCCAAAATCGGCGTTGCCTTTATTCTCCAGGCCGTGGCGATTTCCTGTGGCACTGTGCTTGGCGTGTATGCCGCGGCCGCGGTCTTGGAAGACGTACTGATCAAACGCGCGTTGCGCGAAGAAACGACTCATCTGGTATCGCTTTTGGACAAAAATCCCGGGCAGTCGACGCCGGATACGCACAATATGAAAGGCTACCTGCAACGCCATGGTGAATCGTCTGCGACGATTCCTGGCAACATGCGTGATCTTCCGCTGGGCTTCCATGTGCTTCGAGATAACAACACTCGGGCATTGGTTTACGTTTCTGAGTCCAACCATGGCCGTGTCTTCTTGGTCATCGATCAAGCACATATCGGGCAGCTGGCCTTGTTCTTCGGGTTGATCCCGCTGACCTTGGTGTTGCTTCTGATCTACATCACGACATGGCTCACGTACCGTTTCTCGCGGCGCGCAATCTCTCCCGTCATCTGGCTGGCTGAGGAGGTTAAGAGCTGGGATCCGAAGCGCCCAAATTTCGAGGCGCTGGCCGAGGATCGAATGCCGCCGGATGTTGATGGTGAGGCGTTGATGCTTGCCGAAGCGATTGTCAACTACGGTCGGCGCATTACCGAATTCGTCGAGCGCGAGCGTAATTTCACGCGCGATGCCAGCCATGAGCTACGCACGCCATTGACAGTCATCAAAATGTCGGCCGAAGTGTTGCGGAGCGAGGCAGACCTGGATGATTACGGGCGCCGAAACGTCGAGCGCATTCACTCTTCAGCGCGAGACATGGAGGCGCTGATCGAAGCATTTTTGCTGATCGCTCGCGAAGCTGAAGGTGCGCTCCCGGCCGATGACTTTGCGGTCAATACGGTTGTGCGCGATGAGATGGAGCGTGCCGAATCCCTGATTGGCGAGAAGCCGGTTAAGCTGGAGCTGATTGAAAACGCCACGTTCTGTCTTCATGCGCCGAGCAAAGTGGTCGGGATTTTGCTTGGAAACTTGATTCGCAACGCGGTGACATATACCGACCAGGGATTCGTGAGAGTCACCATCGATCGCGGTCTGGTGCGGGTAGAGGACAGCGGCATCGGGCTGTCCGAAGACGATATGAAGCAGGTTTTCAAGCCGTTCTTTCGTGCCCAACATGGTCGCCGCGGCGGTCACGGTGTTGGCTTGTCCATCGTCAAGAGAATGTCGGATCGCTTTCGCTGGCCAATTGAACTGACGAGTGAGGCCGGCGTAGGTACCACGGTAACCGTTCGTTTCCCCGACTATGCGGCGGTCAACTGCGCCAACAAGGCGTAATCGTCTCTGCGGCTGACGCGCAGCGGGCGGCGGAGCGCGCTAACATCCTCGCCCCGAAATAAGGATGTTCCCCATGCCGCGGAGCATGACAGCCTTTGGCAGCGCCGAAGGCCCAACACTTGCCGGTGCCCTGCGCATCGAGATGCGCACTGTCAATCACCGTTTTCTCGAAGTGTCGATGCGCTTGCCAGACGAACTGCGATCGTTCGAACCAGCGCTCCGCGAGCGCATCTCGGCGCGGGTATCGCGCGGAAAGCTGGATCTCTCCGCTCGGTTACGTAGCGACGGTACGCGGGCGTCGGCGCTTGCGCTGAATCCGGTTTTGCTGAGTCAGTTGGCGAAACTAATTGCGCAACTGCAGGCTGCGCACCCAGGCCTTGCACCGACCAACGCCTTGCAATTGTTGTCTTGGCCGGGACTGGTCGTCAGTGCAGACACCGATGCCGACGCACTCGCTGCGGAGGTTTTTTCGCTATTGGACGCGGCACTCGATTCACTGGAGGCGCAGCGCGAGCGCGAAGGCGCGCGTCTGGCAGACATCATGCGCGATCGAGCGTCCGCGCTTGCAGGATTGCGCGCCGCGGCAATGGAGTTGCTCCCGCAAATCCGCACTGGCTGGCGCGACAAGCTTCTGCAACGCCTGAGGGAATCGGGCGCAACCGTGGACCCACAGCGCTTCGAGCAGGAGCTGGTGTTGGTCCTGCAACGTATGGACGTTGACGAAGAGCTGGATCGTCTCGGTATCCACTTGATCGAACTCGACAAAACTCTGATGCGTCAAGAACCCGTGGGTCGGCGGCTGGACTTTCTCAGTCAGGAGCTCAATCGCGAGGCAAATACCTTCGGTAGCAAGTCGACGGATGCGCGTACCAGCCAACTCGCTGTTGACATGAAGGTTTTGATCGAGCAGGTCCGTGAGCAAGTGCAGAACCTGGAGTGAACATGATCGGTACTCTGTTCGTGGTTGCTGCGCCGTCCGGGGCGGGGAAAACAAGTCTGGTTCGTCGACTGATAGAGAACGATCCTGATGCGCTACGGGTATCGGTCAGTTATACGACGCGTGCGCCGCGCCCCGGCGAAATCGACGGCGTGCACTACCGATTCACGAATCCGGATCACTTTCAATCGATGATTCGCGCCGACCAGCTCCTCGAGCATGCGCTGGTGCACGGGCATTACTATGGCACCGGGCGCGATCAAGTGGAGGCAGCTTTTGCCGAACATATCGACATGGTTCTCGAGATCGACTGGCAAGGTGCCAGACAAGTGCGCGAACGTTATCCCGATTGTGTGAGCATTTTTGTATTGCCACCCTCACGCGAGGAATTGCTTCGTCGGCTCAACCAGCGTGGCCAGGATGCTCCTGATGTCATCGCTCGGCGTATGCGCAATGCGCGCGGCGAAATGGCGCACGCGACTGAATTCGATTACTTGATCGTCAACGACAATTTCGAAATGGCCCTGGCGCAACTCGCGGCCATCGTGCGCGCTGCGAGAGTCTCGATGCGTGTACAAGCGCCGCGCCAGCAGGCGCTTTTGGCGCAGCTTTTGATGGAATCGACTTGATCGGTGTGCGAGCGTCGGCGACCGGGAGTGCCGATGTCCGGGAGCGCCGATGCCCTTGTTGGCGCAGAAGCCAATGCATTCTGGTCCTTGGCTCCGGCCATCGGGCATAGCCCGATGGCGCTCGGCGGCGCGAGTTGCTGTGCAACTCAAGCGCGCCGCCTCTCCCTTGCGGCGCATGCGCCGCATCGCCCCCGAACACTCTCTGTCAAGCAGCCATCCATGGCTTCTGGCTCCTGCCAGCGCATCCATGCGCTGGCGTTCTGATCTTGCGGCGCATGCGCCGCATCGCCCCCGAACACTCTCTGTCAAGCAGCCATCCATGGCTCCTGGCTCCTGCCAGCGCAT